>CAZMBK010000329.1:0-1501 GCA_964564315.1 uncultured Sulfurimonas sp. | reverse complement strand
AAAAATCGATGACAAAAGAGTACATATTTACTTCTGAGTCTGTAACAGAAGGGCATCCTGATAAGATGGCAGATCAAATCAGTGATGCGATTCTGGATTATATTATTGAACATGATCCAAAGGCACGTGTCGCGTGCGAAACTTTGGTATCTAATGGTTTTTGTGTAATTGCAGGCGAATTGAAAACAACGGCTTATGCCCCTATGCAAGAGATTGCAAGAAAAGTAATTCAAGAGATTGGTTACACTGACTCTAATTATGGCTTCGACTATAGAGCGGCAGCAGTTCTCAATGGAATCGGTGAACAATCACCAGATATAAATCAAGGTGTGGATCAAGCTGATGGCGAGATCGGTGCTGGGGATCAGGGGCTTATGTTTGGATATGCTTGTCGTGAGACAGATGTTCTTATGCCTCTTCCTATCCACTTAGCACACCGTTTAACACAGCGTTTAGCACTTGTACGTAAAGAAGGAATTGTTCCTTACTTACGTCCTGATGGTAAAGCCCAAATAAGTGTTAGATATGTAAATGATAAGCCAGTAGCTGTTGAGACTGTTGTTATCTCTACACAACATCATGATGGTATAAGCCAAGAGCAGATTCATAAAGATATGATTGAAGAAGTTATCCGTGAAGTAATTCCTGCGGATATGATGGATGAGAACACTATCTTTCATATTAATCCAACTGGAAAATTTGTAATTGGTGGACCACAAGGTGATGCTGGTCTTACTGGTCGTAAGATAATTGTTGACACTTATGGTGGTTCATGTCCTCATGGTGGTGGGGCATTTAGTGGAAAAGATCCTACTAAAGTAGATCGTTCAGCAGCTTATGCTGCTCGTCATGTTGCTAAAAATCTTGTAGCATCAGGTGCTTGTGATAAAGCGACTATTCAAGTAGCATATGCTATTGGTGTAGTACAACCTGTATCTATTATGGTAGACACACACGGGACAGGAAAAGTTTCAGAAGAAAAAATTGAAGAGTGTATAAAAGAACTTTTTGATCTTTCTCCTGCTGGGATTATTGAGTCTTTAGACTTACTTAAACCAATATATAGAAAAACAGCTGCTTATGGTCACTTTGGTCGTGAAGAACCTGGTTTTACTTGGGAAGTTACAAATAGAGCTGAAGAAATTAAAGCTTATTTAGGACTTTAATTTTTACAATAAGTGATGAAAAGTTCATCACTTATTTTGCTTAAATAATAACTGTTATCAATTCTTTTTTACAAATTTAATCTTCGTGTTACAAATCCAAACTTTTTTACTTTTAATGTTAAATTTTAGCTAATCTTAAAAATCTTAATAGTATAGTTACTCCATTACAAATTAGGAGAATTAAATGGCAGTATTAATTAATGACACATGTATCAACTGTGGTGCTTGTATTGATGAGTGTCCAACTGAGGCAATCGTAGATGAAGATGATAATCCAACAGGTGAAGAAATTTACTATGTATATGGTGATAAATGTGTAGAGTGTGTTGGTCATC
>CAZMBK010000328.1:0-1511 GCA_964564315.1 uncultured Sulfurimonas sp. | reverse complement strand
TACGAATGTAAAAGAAGGAATTAGGAAGTTTGTTGAGTGGTATAGGAGGTTTTATGAGATTTAAGAAGGGAGATTTGATGAACAAAAAAATAACAATAATAGGTTTAGGATATGTAGGCTTACCACTTGCAGTAGCATTTAGCGAGAGATATGATGTAATAGGATATGATATAAATAAAGAGAGAATTGAAGAGTTAAAGAGAGGGTATGATAGAACATTAGAAGTAGAGAAAGATGAGTTAAAAGAAGCAATAAAAAGAGGGATAAAATTTAGCGATAACTTAGAAGATATAAAAGAAGCAAATATCTATATAGTAACGGTACCAACACCAATAGACTCTCACAAGAATCCAGATTTAACTCCTTTGATGAAAGCAAGCGAGAGTGTTGGAAAAGTTTTAAAAAAAGGAGATATTGTAATATATGAAAGCACAGTATATCCAGGATGTACAGAAGAAGTGTGTGTGCCAATACTTGAAAAAGAATCAAAACTTAAATTTAACAAGGACTTTTTTGTAGGGTATTCTCCTGAGAGGATAAATCCCGGTGATAAAAAACATAGATTAGAAAATATATTAAAAGTAACATCAGGTAGTACCCCAGAGATTGCAAAAGAGATAGATAGCCTATATGCAAGTATAATTGAAGCTGGTACTCATTTAGCCCCATCAATTAAAGTAGCAGAAGCTGCAAAAGTAATAGAAAACGCTCAAAGGGATATAAACATAGCGTTTGTAAATGAACTTGCCCTCATATTTGATAAATTAAATATAGATACAAAAGATGTATTAGAAGCAGCAGGAACTAAATGGAACTTTTTAAAATTTACCCCAGGACTTGTAGGAGGGCATTGCATAGGAGTTGATCCATATTATTTAACATACAAAGCAAAAGAGATTGGATATCATCCAGAAATAATTTTAGCTGGAAGAAGACTAAATGATAATATGGGAATATTTGTAGCAAATAAGCTAATAAAACTTATGATAAAAAAAGGGCATACAATAAAAGGGAGCAAGGTATTGGTTTTAGGTATAACATTTAAAGAGCATACACCTGATATTAGAAACAGTAGAGTAATTGACGTAATAAGAGAGCTTCAAGAGTTTGGAGTTAATGTAGATGTATATGACCCATGGGCTGATAGGGAAGAAGTAAAAAAAGAATATGGGATTGAATTAAAAGATAATATTAATATAAATGATTATGACGGAGTTGTGCTTGCTGTTTCTCATAAGGAATTTAAAGAGTTGGAAAAAGATTTGAAAAAAGCAAAAGAGAAAAAAAATATAGCTCTTTATGATATTAAAAGCTTTTTTGATAAATCCATTGTTGATTGGAGATTATAATGAAAAAGTTTGCACTTATAGGAGCTGCTGGATATATTGCTCCAAGACATATGAAAGCAATTAAAGATACTAGAAACAATTTAGTAGTAGCACTTGATAAATGTGATAGTGTAGGGATAATTGATAGTTTCTTTCCGGAAGCTGATTTTTTTACAGAGTTTG
>CAZMBK010000327.1:0-1511 GCA_964564315.1 uncultured Sulfurimonas sp. | reverse complement strand
AGATGCCTATTGGACCACGTTATCGTGCTATTCATGAGATGAAACGTCTTTGGGAATCTGATACTGAACGTTGTATTGGATGTGGACTTTGTGAGAAGATCTGTATTTCTGACTGTATTCGTATGGATACTCATATAGATGAAGAGTCTCGTAAAGAAGTAAGTGAGTATACTATTAACCTTGGTCGTTGTATTTTCTGTGGTTACTGTGCAGAAGTTTGTCCAGAGCTTGCGATTACACATGGTGGTGAGTATGAAAATGCTTCAGATCAACGTGAACACTTTGTTGAGTATGCAGATATGTTAACACCGATTGATGTTATGAAACAGAATGCTCAAAAAGAGTTCGAAGGTTTTGGTGCTATTACACCACATGAAGATGAGCGTGTTAAGAAAACACCTCTAGCATATTAAGGAGTTTGGATTATGTTTGAAGCGGTAGCGTTTTACTTGTTTGCATTTTTAACGATTGCGATGTTTTACATAACGGTAACAACATCACAAGCGTTGTATGCATTAACTGCATTAGCAGCGGGGATGATTTTTATATCAGCATTTTTCTTTATTCTAGGTGCTGACTTTTTAGGTGCGGTACAGATTATCGTTTATACGGGTGCTGTGATGGCACTCTATGCGTTTGGTATGATGTTCTTTGATACAACTCGTGAAGTAAAAGAGAAGAAGGGTAACAAGTTTATTGTTGTTGGTCTTGCAACTTTAGCTGCAGTTATGGTTGTTGCTATCTTTATGGCTCCAATAGTATCTACTAATATGGTAGCTTTTTATCCAATGATAGAGGGTGCAGGAAATACTCAAACTGTTGGTTTAGTACTTTTTACTAAGTATCTTATTCCTTTTGAAGTTGCTGCAGTAATGCTTTTAGTTGCAATGGTAGCTGGTATAGTACTTGCAGGTAAAAAAATGGATCTCTCTTTAACTCTTATGAATGCTGAGCAGATCAAAGAGATTGAAGATAAAGATAAAAAGGTGCTTTCATGATGGAAATTAGTTTAAATCACTATCTGGTTCTCTCTACAATTTTATTTGCTATAGGTTTAGTAGGTATTATGAGAAGAAAGAATCTTCTGTTACTCTTTTTTGCAACAGAAATTTTACTTAATGCTGTAAATATTGCATTTGCTGCAATTTCACACTACTACGGTGACTTAACAGGTCAGATGTTTGCATTTTTTGTAATTGCAATCGCTGCTTCTGAGTTAGCCGTGGGACTTGGTCTTTTAATAGTATGGTACAAACGCCATGGTAATATTGATCTTGATACTATGACAAGTATGAGAGGATAATTATGGAAAAATATTTATACATTGCGCTTTTCGCACCTCTAGTGAGTTCTATGTTCTCCGCGCTGTTCACAAATACGCCGAAGAAGCAGTTTGTAGGAATTATTGCGAGTCTTTTAATTTTTATAGCATTTGGAAGTAGTGCTATACTCCTTTCACATATTTTAGGTGGTGGAGATATTGTTCATGTTGAGATGATGACATGGATGGC
>CAZMBK010000326.1:0-1512 GCA_964564315.1 uncultured Sulfurimonas sp. | reverse complement strand
GATGGAACAGGGAGTTCTAAACCACAAAAATCATCCCAACTAAACCCACCTCGTACACTACTATCTGTAGTAAACCAAGCATTTCTATCAAACTCACTTCTTCTGCACCATATCATTAAGTATTCGGGTAGTAGCCCACTTGTATCAACTACCTCAAAAATTACATAAGCAGGAGAAACGATGATAGCTTCTTCATCTGTAAGCATACTAATAGGTAATATCTCATCTCTTCCAACGTGCATTGGATTATAAGCAAACTGATACTGTTTTACAACTCTGTATTTGAATAAGTCAGTACCAATTACATTCGCAACAGAGGGCATAAACTCTTTGTTTATTCTTATCCCTCGTAGATGCTCTACACTCAAACTGTTATCTTTATTTTTTAGTTTAACTTGTTTGACATAGTTACCTATTGGTTTATAATTTTCTCTCATCACTCTACATCTCTACTAAGTTCATTTTCTATCTCTTGGATACTAGGAAGTGATGACTTAAACTCTTTTGGTAAGATTTCGGTCAGTTCGTATTCACTTATTCCTAGTGGCTTATTTAAATCTTTTAAAGCATACTCTACTACTATATTTTCTTTTGATTTACAAATAAGTATCCCTATAGTAGGATTGTCTTGTGCCTCTTTGACTTCCCCATCTATCGCATTTGTGTAAAAGTTTAGTTTTCCTGCGAACTCTGGTTTAAACGCTACAGTTTTTAACTCCACTACAACATAACATCGGAGTTTTAAATGGTAAAAAAGTAAGTCAATTCTAAACTCACTCTCACCAACTTGTAGTTTGTATTGTCTCCCTACAAATGCAAAACCTTGCCCTAGTTCTAGTAAAAACTTTGTTATATTTTCACAAAGTGCATCTTCTAACTCTTTTTCATTGTAATTTTTTGTCATAGTTAAAAAATCAAAATTGTATGGGTCTTTTAAAACTTCTTTTGCTAAGTCTGATTGCAGAGGTGGTAGAGTAGTTTCAAAATTTGTGATAGCTTTGCCTTCTCGATCATAAAGTCTACTCTCTATTTGATGAACTAATACACTTCTACTTATCCCATATTTTATAGTATTTTGCACATAAAAAAGGGCTTCTTTTATATCTTTACATTTTTGTATTATAAAAATATTATGTCCCCAAGGGATTTGAAGCAATTGGGCAACAAGTTGTTGCCCATTTGTATTTGATTGTGAATAAAATATAAACCATTGTCTTATATATTTGATATTTCTATATGAAAATCCTTTTATATTAGGAAATTCACGAGACAAATCCTCACTAATTTGTTTTAAAAAACCACTACCCCAAACACTATTTTTTTGTTTCTCAACTATATCATTCCCTAAATTCCAGTAAAACTCAAGAAGTGTACTATTTACTTGAACTGAAGCCTTTATCTGTGCTTGTTGAAATTTTTGTTTAAGTTGGCTTATCCATTGTTTATATTCTATTGTTATTAGATTAGAGTTCATAACCTAACTCCTTAAACACCTCTAATAACTCTTTTTTA
>CAZMBK010000325.1:0-1515 GCA_964564315.1 uncultured Sulfurimonas sp. | reverse complement strand
AACTTATATTTAACGTTTAATTTGTGTAGTTAACGTTTTTTTATTATAATTCACGCTGTTAAAATTCGGGTTTCATTCTTCCCCGGAAAAAATAAAAAAATTAAGGAGAGAAAATGAAAAAATTACTACTTTCAGCCAGTGTAGTTGCAGGATTATTTGCAGCTCCTACCATTGAAAGTTTACAAAAACAAATCAACGAATTGCAACAACAGTTAAAAGAGCTTAAAGCAAAACAGGATTCACAAAACGACAGATACTATAAAAAAGTGGCGCCTATTGTATCAAACGATCATGTGTTCTGGAGAGCGGACTTAAGAACAAGCATCGACTTTATTAATTACAAAATGACAGACGGAAGCAAAAAACACAACAACATTATTGCAAACAGATTTCAGTTAACAGGTGTAGCAAAACCTGCTGATAACTTGAAATTCAATTTCATAATTCAAGCCAACAACCTTTACGGTATGAACAACACACAACAAAATGCACCATATACAAATATTTCCTGGGTTGTAAATGAAACACCTGATGATACGAATATAAGGGTAAAAGAAGCTTATTTTAACTACTGGTTCGGTGAAAACAACGAGTATATGTTTAGTGCGGGAAGAAGACCTGCAACATACGGATTTCCGGCAAACTTAAGAGACAATGAAAGAGCGGAAAGTCCACTTGCACATCTAATTAATATGGAATTTGACGGGTTCAGTTTACAGTTTACCAACGATGCGATGCCTGAGAGTCTTCAAGATTACGGAACTTGGATTAAATTCTGTGCGGGAAGAGGTTTTTCAAGTGCAAAAGGTTTTGGAAATATTGCTGCCTATTCTAGAGAAAACGCTTTGAAAAATACTGATTTTGCAGGATTTATTATCGTGCCTTACGATAACGGACAATATGCACTTTGGACAGAAACAGTATTTGCTAAAAATATGAAAGGATTTGCAACACCTGCTGACGTAGCTAATGGTAAAATGAGTGATTTAGGTGATTATTTTGGATTTAATGCAGTATTTAAAGCTGACGGTGTGGGTGATGGAATAAGTGATTTTCTTGATGATACTAAAGCGTTTATTTCATTTGCACTTTCTAAAACAAAACCGGACAGCGGAAAAACTATGTTAGGAAGTGCCGATAATGAAACAGGACATTCAATTTGGATAGGTGCGGATATGCCTGCAGGTGAAGACGGAGATAGATTTGGGTTTAATTTTGTTAAAGGCAGCAAATACTGGAGAAATATGACTTATGGTGAAGACACATTAGTTGGAAGTATTGCGGCAGTTAGAGGTAAAGCATACGAAATCTACTATCATCATAACATTCAGGAAAACTTAACGGCAGGTTTAAGAGCAACATATATTAAATATGATTATACCGGAAGCAATGGATTTTTCGGATTAAGCGGTATGCCTCAAGATATTGACGATGCTGCAAATGATGTTAAAGAGGTAAGTGATATAAGAGCTTATATTAGATATAACTTCTAATATTTTCTTAATATAAATTTAA
>CAZMBK010000324.1:0-1521 GCA_964564315.1 uncultured Sulfurimonas sp. | reverse complement strand
ACCATCAACTACTATGCAAAAGAAGCAGGTAAAAAGTTAGATACCTATACACTTGGCTATAAAGAGTTTAGTAAATATGATGAGAGAGAAAATGCAAATGCTACAGCAGACTCTTTGGGTATAAGAAACACGCAAATAGAGATAGATGAAGCCCTCTTTATGGATGCAAGTGACAAAGTCTTAGAGACTCTTGATGAGCCCTTAAATGATCCTGCGGCAGTACCACTTTATCTTCTTTTTGAGCAGATAAAAAAAGATGGTTATAGTGTTGTTATGAGTGGAGAGGGAAGTGATGAGCTCTTTTTAGGCTATAGACAGTACTTTGAGTATCTTGACATTGAGCAAGCCAAAACACTTGCCCATAAAAACTGGCTCAAAAAGTACTTCCGTGCAAACTTCTCTATGAACCGTGAGTGGGAGTGGTATAAGCGAGTTTTTGATGACACCCTCCTCTTTCGTACCTCAGGAGATAAGTTTACAGATCTTCAAAAAAATGCACTTATGAGAAGAAATATTAAAGATAATCAATCACTCAAGTATCTTCAGTCTTACAGGGATCGATTTGAGTACTCTAGACATACTGATGAATCACTCTGGTACAGCTACATTGACCTTAATATCTTTCAAGCAGAACACTTCTTAACGAAACTAGATCGTGTGAGTATGGCTCATAGTATAGAGTCTCGCACTCCCTTTTTAGATCATGAACTAGCTTCACTCATTTTTACTATTGACCCAAAACTTCGCTACGAGGAGGGTGTAACTAAGGCACTCTTAAAAAAAGTGATGCAAAATAAGCTTGACAATAAGATACTCAAACGCAAGAAAAAAGGCTTTGCAAATCCCTATATGGAATATTTAATAAGTTCAAAAAAAATAGAACTTATCAAAGAGGTAAATGAGCAGACTGGGATCTTTAAAAAAGAGAAACTCGATGAGTATATTTTAACAGCAAGTAAGGGAAGTTTTAAACAGCATATATGGGGTTTATATGTGTTATCATTCTGGATAAAAAAAAACTTACTTTAGGGCAATAATGCAAACAGATAAAGAAGAAAAACTCTATATATGGCTTATGCTTTTAGCTATGCTTCTTTGGGGTGGAGGATGGAGTGCACTCAAAATTTTAACGCAAGCACTCCCGATGGATATTATAGTATTTTGGCGTTTTTTTCTTATGAGTCTTGCTTTTTTACCACTTCTTTACTTCTTTAAAGAACCTATGCAACTAACAAGAAATTCACTTAAGTTTATACTCAGTAGTTCCATTCTAAATATTGCCTTTATGGTTAGCTCTTTTTATGGAATAAAATATGGACTAGCAGGAGCAGGAAGTGTTATAATCACCTCACTTTCACCACTAATGACATTCCTACTTGCAGCTATTTTTTTTAAAAGTAGACTCTCAAAAAAACAACTTTTTGGACTTTTTATAGGAATGGTTGGGGGATACATTATCTTAGAACTCAACGATATTAGCCTCTTTTTTCAGGGCTCAAATATTTACTTTTTACTCTGTGC
>CAZMBK010000323.1:0-1539 GCA_964564315.1 uncultured Sulfurimonas sp. | reverse complement strand
GTATTATCATCTCTATTTTACATCCTATTTTTAAAATGAGAGTATACCATTTTTAGTTTAATTAGAATGTGAATAACTTTTTTATTCACGCTAGCTTTAACCCTATTTTATGGAACAATAGAGTACTATTCACATACTATTTAAAAATTAGGGTTTTATGTGAATACAGGTCAAAAAATTTTAGAAATTTTAAAAGAAGAGATCACTGAGAGCGAGTATAACCGCTATATTAAACAACTTGTTTTTGATGTGAAAAAGTCAAATGCTGATGAGGCTATTTTCTATGCTCCAAATGCACTAGTTGTTAACTGGATTAAAAATAAATACACAGAAAAAATTGCTCATCTTTTTGAAATCAAAAGTGGTCATAAAGTTAACATTAAGATTACTCTGAAAAATCTTGTAGATAAGAAAAAAACAACAAAGACTGTAGAAGTAAAACAGGGAAGTTCCCTTTTAAATCCTTCGCACTCTTTTTCTAACTTTATGGTTGGAGGATCAAATCAGTTTGCTTATGCTGCTGTTAAAAGTGTAAGTGAAAATGCTGGAAAAGTGTACAATCCTCTTTTTATTTATGGAGGTGTTGGTCTTGGAAAAACACATCTTATGCAAGCTGCAGGAAATGTGTTTCAAAATGAAGGAAAAGTTGTTATTTATACAACTGTAGAGCAATTTTTAAATGACTTTACTAGAAGTATACGAAACAATACTATGGAACGTTTTCGTGAAAAATACCGTAAATGTGATGTTCTATTGGTAGATGATATTCAATTTTTAAGTAATAAAGATGCCATTCAAGAAGAGTTTTTTCATACATTTGAAGCACTGAAGGGTAATGGTAAACAAATTATATTTACAGCAGATAAACATCCTAAAAAAATAGCAAAACTTGAAGCACGTCTTCAGTCACGTTTTGAATGGGGTTTAGTTGCTGATATTCAGCCTCCAGAATTAGAAACAAAAATAGCTATTATTAAGAAAAAATGTGAAATAAATAAAGTAGAACTTTCTAAAGATATTATTAATTATATTGCTACAGTTATAGACTCCAATGTTCGTGAGATAGAAGGTATATTAAGTAAACTCCATGCTTACTCACAACTTATGCATGTAGATATAGATTTAGAGTTTACTAAAAATGTACTCAAAGATCAGATGGCTGAAAAACGAGAAAATCTCACTATGGATATAATTACAGAAGTTGTAGCCAAAGATTTAAATATAAAACCAAGTGAAATTCGCTCTAAAGGTCGTAGTAAAAACATTGTTTATGCAAGACGTATAAGTATCTATATCTGTCGTGAACTCACTCAAAACACTATGCCACAACTTGCTCAATACTTTGGTATGAAAGATCATACTGCCATTAGTCATACCATCAAAAAAATAAATGATTTAATAAAAGATGATGAAGATTTCAAAGTAAAAATAGATGAACTTACTAACAAAATAACAGCTCAAACTTAAATTATTACATATATTCGAATAAAAAAGATATAATTCCTAAAGTGAATAGGCGTGAATGAGATACAAATGACT
>CAZMBK010000322.1:0-1559 GCA_964564315.1 uncultured Sulfurimonas sp. | reverse complement strand
AGTGCAAATATTAAAGAAATCATAGTGGTTCGATAAGATAATAAAGATATATCTTTTATACTTTTTAAGACAGTGTATGATAAAAAAATAGAGATGTTTATTAGTAATATAATAAAAAGAATAAAACTAACTTTTTCAGAAAATATTTGTAAATTAGAGATATAAACGGGAATAGTGTTTAACAGAACTATAAGGGGAGGGTTTACTTCCATAATATCGATATAGAGTGTTTTCCCTTGAAGCATACCTTCTGCTGTAAATAAAAGCCATCGTACATCTATACCTAAGGGATAGATATAAAAGTAGAGTATTACTATTAGTATAGAAAAGGTATAAAATATAATTTCATATGGTATTTCTTTTCTCAATGCCTTTCTCTAAGTCTAAAAAGTTCAAAATTGTCTTTATGTTGTCTGGCTATCGTATCGAGTAGTAGACCCATAAAAAATGAGATAAAGGAGATAAGCATAAGACCTACAGCAAGAATAGCAGAAGGAATTTTTGTGACATAACTTGTCTGTATAAATTCACTGATGACAGGGATTCCACTTATGAGTGAAAGTAAGAAAAAAATTCCTGAGATATATGTAAAAAATGTAAGTGGTTTGTAATCTTTAAAGAGCCAAAAAATAGTTTTTAAGACTTTAAAGCCATCACTATAAGTGTTTAGTTTTGAGACACTTCCTTCTATTCTATCTATATAATCAACTTCTATCTCTTTTATGCTAAAACGTTTATCTAAAGCATGCATACTCATTTCTGTTTCTATCTCAAAGCCACTACTATGTACAGGAAAATGTTTTACAAAAGATCTATTAAATGCTCTATAGCCACTCATTATGTCTTTGAGATCTCTTTTATAGAGTGTATTTATAAGTGTGGCAACGAGATTATTTCCAAAGTTATGAAAGTTTCTGTCATTTTGCTTTTGATAGCTTCCATTTGAGTGTCTATCCCCAAGACTCATATCGGCTATATTGTTTACTATAGGTTCTATAAGTTTATGGACATCTTTTGCTGGGTATGTATCATCACCATCTACCATAACATAGATATCTGCATCTATATCCATAAACATACAACGCACAACATTCCCTTTGCCTTGGTCTGGAACAAACTTGACAAGTGCACCAGCTTCTTTTGCAATTTGCGCAGTGTTATCATTTGAGTTATTATCGTATACATAAATTTTACTTTGTGGCAACTCTTTTTTAAAGTCATTTATAACTTTTGCTATTGTTAACTCTTCATTATAGCAAGGGATTAAAATTGCAATTTTTTTATTCATTTACACTCTTTTTAAAAATAAAATATTTATTTGTAAAGTAGGAGACTATAGCAACTACCACAACAGCAACAAAGCCAGAAATATATAGGTCTTTTACAAGATACTTGTAGGAAAGACTAATTATATATATGTTTAAGAAGTATAACAAAATATAATTAAATATAAATTTGAAAATCAATATTTTTTTTGGATTTTTGAAGACATATTTACTCATTGTATAAAAACTAAAGAGTACTCCAAAGGTAGTAGCGAGTAAAACAGAAAGTTTATA
>CAZMBK010000321.1:0-1580 GCA_964564315.1 uncultured Sulfurimonas sp. | reverse complement strand
TTTTTAATCTTTTCCTTTTAAAAAGGAGTGCTACAAAAACTGCTAATATAAGACCACTTGTAGCAATTAGTAGAACAAAAAAAGGAACATCTCCCATCATCACTTGATAAAAAGTCGTAAAACTTCCTGTTAATATAGTCATTATAACAATAAAGTAGTTTTTATACTCATCTCGTAAGATGGCAATATCTTCTTTTATTCTATCTTTTTTACTTATAAACTAATTATACCCTAAGAAGAGCAACAGCTTCCGTTCTCACAACTCTCTTTCTTTGTAAAGTAGGGTTTTAGCATATAGTAAAGAACAAAAATCCAGAGTACAATACTCGAAGCAATTGCTAAAAAAGTTGCTTTTTCATGCAGGTGTACTAACTCTTTCACATCCACTCCACTTAAAATATAGTCAAGTCCAAATCCAAAAAGAACTGAACCGATGATGATTGTGCCAAGGTAGATATAGAGTGTTCTTGTTCCTAACATTTTTTTTACAACACCAATAGTTACAGTATTTGTAGCGGGTCCTGCACTGAGAAACACAAATGCAGCACCAGGACTCACACCTGCAAGCATAAGTCCAGCAGCTATGGGAAGTGAAGCTGTTGCACATACATACATAGGCACAGCAATAGTAATGACTATAATATATGAGAGCCATGAGTACTCTAAAAGAATCTCACTGAGGTTATTTGGAATAGCTACTGTTATGAGTGCTCCTAGAAGTAGACCTACTAAAAGGGGTGAGGCAATATCGCTTAGAAGTGTACCAAAGGCATAAGTAAAAGCATTTTTACTCACACTTAGAAAAGTTTTTTTCTCATGAGTAAGAGGAGAGCAACAACTTTCACTTTCACAATTCTCCTCTTCTCTACTATTTTGTGGCATTTGAGTAGCAGAGAAACTCATAGCTCCTTGTGGTGTAGATGGTTTTGTTATGCTAAACATAGACTTCGGCTTCTCTTCTTTTTTTTCAGCATAAAAGTTAGCCAAAATTCCAGCAATTATAGAAATAATCATAGAAGTAATAACCCTATAAATAGTAAAAGCCCAACCAAACATTCCATATGTCGCTAAGATGCTATCAACCCCTGTAATAGGAGTAGATATAAGAAATGAAAGTGTAGAACCACTACTTGCACCGCTTTTTTTAATACTCGTCGCAAGAGGTATAACTCCACAAGAGCATACAGGAAGAGGTATGCCAAAAATAGTCGCTTTTATAACCGACCAGACAGAATCTTTTCCAAGATGATTTTTAACAATAGTATCAGGGACTAGCTCATGTAAAAATCCTGCAAAAATAAGCCCAAATAAGATGTAAGGAGCCATAGCATTGCTGAGATCAAAGAGTGCAGTTGTAAAAAGTATTATATATTCCATAAAAAACCTTTATTTTAAAAAATTCTAACTAAATTACACCTAAAAGAGCCATAAAAAAAATAGCTGGTCATATAACTAAGTTTATTTTTACTTAGATTAAACTAAGTCCTATTTTTCCTTTCTCATGGTCAATAGAGACTACTTCTATCTGTGGAAGGTATTGGTTAAGTGAGAGAACCTCTAAGGGGTGTTTTATTCGTTTA
>CAZMBK010000320.1:0-1585 GCA_964564315.1 uncultured Sulfurimonas sp. | reverse complement strand
TTTGCTCCGCTTAATGGATTTATGGACAGTAAGGATTATAGAAGCGTTGTGGATGAATGCAGGTTAAGCAGTGGGGAAGTTTTTACCCTTCCAATTACGCTTGATAGTAATGAAATGATATTAGAAGATGAGTTATTTTTAGAGTATAACGGCAAAAGAGTTGCAAAAATTGAAGTTGAAGATGTTTATAAAGTAAAAGAAGATGATATAAAAAAGATATTTAAAACAGATGATGTTAAGCATCCGGGAGTAGCAAAAGAGTTAAAAAGAGGAAAATATAGAATTGGCGGGAAAGTTGTTTTACTTGATAAATCTCTATTAAAAAATGCCCTAAATCCTGCTAAAACAAAAGAGCTTTTTAAAAAACATAAAACTATCGCAGGGTTTCAAACAAGAAACATCCCCCACAGAGCGCACGAACATCTTCATAGACTCGCACTTGAATTTTGCGATGCTTTGTTTATCAATCCGCTTGTCGGATGGAAAAAAAGAGGCGATTTTAGTGAAAAGGCGGTGGAAGTTGGGTATAAGGCGTTGATTAAAAATTATTATACAAATTTAAATGTATATTTTGATACGCTAAAAACTCCAATGCGATATGCAGGACCGAGAGAAGCGGTGTTTCACGCCATAATCAGATACAATTTAGGATGTACTCATTTTATAATCGGAAGAGACCACGCAGGAGTTGGAAATTATTACGGCAAATATGAAGCTCAGGAGTTTGCTTTGAGTTTGCAAAAAGATTTGAAAATAAAAATACTGCCTTTTAAAGAGCCTTCGTTTTGTCCTAAATGCGATATGATAGTGAGTGAAAGAAGCTGCGGACATAAAGAAAAAGAGCCGATCAGCGGGACTATGATTAGAAAGATGCTAAGCAGCGGTGAAATTCCGCCAAGCAAATATATAAGAGAAGAGGTGGCAAAAGCGGTGGTGGAGTTAAAAGAGAATATGTTTATAAGTTAGTTTCTTTAAGTCTCTTTTGAGTTTCAAATACAATATTAATACATTCTTTTGGATATTTACCGACAGCCGTCTCTTCGCTAAGCTGTACTCCGTAAATTCCTGTTTTTAAAGTGTTGTAAAGGTCTATAACCTCAGGAAATGTTGGAATTGGATTATCTTCCATCGATTTTAAAAACTGGGTTGCAAGAAAAACTTTTTTGTTGTAAAAGAGGGCTTTTTCGATTATATATTTTTGATATTTAGGGACTTCTAAAATCCCTACATCTGTGGATAAATCACCTCTGTCTATTAAAATGTATTCAACGTTTTCAAGGATTTTGTCAAGATTGTTAACTGCGCTTAAAGTTTCTACTTTTGCAATTATTGATGAGTTTTTAATTAAGTTTTTTGCTTCTTGAATATCGTTTTCATCTCTTACAAAGCTAAGCCCTACAAAATCAAGGGAGTATTTATTTGCAAGGTTTATTAACTCTTTATCTTTGTCAAATAAAAAAGGCAATGTTTTGCTAACGCCTTTTATATGAAAGCCTTTGTTGTTAAGAAGCCTTCCGGTTGAGTAAGATTTGAAAATTATTTTTTTATTTTCATTATCTATTTTGACAACTTCAAATTTAAAAAT
>CAZMBK010000319.1:0-1586 GCA_964564315.1 uncultured Sulfurimonas sp. | reverse complement strand
CTCAGATGTTAGATCTAATACTGCACTCAAAAGAGAATCGTCGTGCGGTGGTTTTCTCTGAAATTACTCCCTTTATAGTAATGTATAAAAAATAATCATATATTAATTGGGAATTATAGAAAATCGTGTGATAGTGTGTTAGTAATATAAGCTTGATATCTACATATTAGCTATTTCATTTAAAATTTTTGAAAAGTAGTTTTTTTACATTATTAATTAAGTTTTAATGACTTTAATAGTATCATAAAAACTATTTTACTTTGGAGATTATATGAAAAACATATCTATTAGAACACAAATATTGGCATTGGTAATTATTTCACTAATTACTTTAACTGTAATTCTTACTTTAACATCAGTAAGTGAGAGTAAAGATGCTCTTATAAAAAAAAGCTATGATGGTTTGACATCTGCTAGAGATTCAAAGAGTGAACAAATTCAAAACTTTTTTTCTGAAAGAATTGGTGATATTAATGTAATAGCTAAAAGTAAAGATGTAAAAGATTTAGTTGAAGACTTAATTTATGTTCATGAAGAGCTTCAAGTAAAAGGTCACGAAAACTATCCTGTAAATAATCCTCTTGCAAAAGAAAAAACTCAGCCACATGAAGAGTTCTTTCAAAGCTATGCAAAAGAGTATGGCTATTATGATCTATTTATAATCTGTGCCAAACATGGACATGTTATGTACAGTCAAGCAAAAGAGTCTGATTATGGTGCTAATATTGGGAGCGGTAGTTTAAAAGATTCTGGACTTGGCGAAGTTTATAGAAAAGTAAAAGAGCTTAACCGACCAGTATTTGTAGATATGAAACCCTATGCTCCATCTGCTGGTGCCCCTGCAATGTTTCTAGGTGCTCCAGTGTATAGTAATGGTGTTATGAAATCAATAGTAGTACTTCAAATCTCTGATGCTGCAATCAATAAAATTATGCAGTTTAGAAAAGGTTATGGAGATTCTCAAGAAGATTATTTAGTAGGTCAAGACAAGCTTATGAGAAGTGACAGTTTTTTAGATCCTAAAAATCATACTCTTAAAGCTTCGTTTGCAAATCCATCTACAGGTAATTGTGATACTGAGGCTAGTAGAAACGCTTTAAGAGGTCAAAAAGAGACTAAAATAATAACGGATTATAATGGGAACCCTGTCTTATCTTCTTATGCTCCAGTAAAAATAGGTCAAGATATTCAGTGGGCAATTATGTCTGAGATAGATGAAGCAGAAGTTTTAATAACTCCTAATAGTATTAGAAATACTCTTATTGTCGATGCTCTCATTGTTTTAGTAATTGTAATTGCTATTGCTTTCTTTCTTGTATCCATAAGTGTTATCAAACCATTAAATGCATTTAAAGAAAAGATACTTGAAATATCTTCTAACCATGACTTAGTACAAAGAGTAGATACCGATGCCCCACAAGAGATTATGGAGATGGGAAAAAGTTTCAATACGTTACTTAGTTCTTTACAAGAGTTGATTTCAACTTCTAAAAATTCATCTACAGAAAATGCTTCAATTTCTCATGAACTCTCAACTACTGCACTAGGTGTTGGAAATAATGTTGAGAGTTCTGTAGTGATAGTTG
>CAZMBK010000318.1:0-1589 GCA_964564315.1 uncultured Sulfurimonas sp. | reverse complement strand
ATAATAGAATCCAGACCCCCTATATGATCCCAATGAGAATGAGTAATAAATATATACTCTATCTCCTCTACGTTTACTCCAAGTTTTCGCATATTTTTAAGAAGAACTCTACCATTACTGCCCGTGTCAAAGAGTAATTTATACTCTTTGATATATGCGCTAAACCCCCATAAAGACTGACACTCTTGAGGAAGCCTATTATTATCAAAGAGTATTTTCATTTTACAAACCTTTTATCTGAACGCATTGCACCCACCTCATCGCCACTCGATTGCATCCAACCTGTTTTCACTACTCCTTTGACCTGATCAAAGCTTGGAATATACGGCTTAATATCTAAAAGTGGCGTTTCATCTACTATATCTACCCCTTTTATAGTCACTCTACTTCCCTCAACAGATACAAGTTCAACAAGACTCATACCTATAGAGTTTGGATGCATTGGTGTTCGTGTAGAAAAAACACCACGAGCTGTTTTCGTTTTATCATTAAATGGAACTACTTTTAGCTGTGGCTCTACTACCTTATGAAAATAATAAATAAGATAAACATGACTAAAACCATCTAAGTCTGCTAAGCCAGCAACATACTCCTCTTCAAACTCTATTGTTGCATAAGTCTGCTCAGCCCCACAAGGCTGTACTGGCATATTGTCTAAATGACAAAAAGGGGATTTAATAGTTGCTATTGATTGGAGTATTATCATCAAGTAAGATCCTTTAAGACATAGTTTAGAGACATAGCAAAAGGGATAGCCATATATGCTAAAACCGCTGCAATTACATATGTTGTATCAAGTCCTATTGTATCTCCAAACAGACCCATTCCAAGGACAACTATAGAACTAATACTAAAATTAATCGTCATATAGACACTATTTATAAATGTTGGCATATCTGTTTTTACTTCATGAATAACAGAGAGCATAATAGGACCATTTGCAAACATAAAAATGCCTAGTAATCCCAAAAGAGGAAAGAGTATGTAGATGTTTTCACTTAGTAAAAAAAGTGTCATCGTTACAGCAGCTCCCGTTGCCATGATAACCAAAGTTTTTTGTCTGCCTATTTTATCTGAAATAGTCCCTGAGAGAAATGTCCCTATCACTCCAAAGAATTGTAAAACAGAGAGTGCCATACTTGCATACCAGAGAGAAAAACCATGCTGAGTAAGATAAACAGCCAAGTAGAGTGTTGTTGCCATTTTCATAGCTGATTGAAAAAACATAAAGCCAGCCATCACACTAAAGAGTGGCATAAACTTTTTTACCTCTGCTAAAGCATCCCCTTTTTCAGCTTTTTTTGTAAATTTCTGCTGCGTAAATTGGAAATCTTTTAAACGATAATAAAGAATAAGCGATGCCACAAATCCAAAAGGCATTAAACGCCAAGTACCTTCTAAACCCCAAAGAGAAACTGCTCCGGTGATTAAGAGAGGTCCCACTGTTCGCGCGAGTTCCCCTCCTACCATATAAAAGCTCATTCCTCTTCCAATGTTTCCCTCCGAAGATGCTTTAATAATTCCAGGGGATGGGATGTGAAAGAGTGTCGAACTTATGCCAGATATAATAAGTAAAACAATTAAAAAAG
>CAZMBK010000317.1:0-1602 GCA_964564315.1 uncultured Sulfurimonas sp. | reverse complement strand
AGTATGAATACAATAGAAAATATAGAAAAAAGCATAAAAGAAAATTTAGCGGTGATGGTTTACTTCTCAGCACCAACATGTAATGTTTGTCATGCACTTAAGCCAAAATTACTTGAAGCACTCGATGCAAATTTTAAAGAGTTTGTTGTAGAGAGTGTAGATATCTCTGTAGAAGAAGATATAGCTCCACACTTTGATGTCTATGCCATCCCTACTGTTTTAGTCTTTTTAGATGGCAAAGAGTTTTTACGTAAATCTCGTCATATGTCTGTATTAGAGGTTATAAGTGAGGTAAAACGCCCTTACGAGATAATGACCTCGTAAGTTAGCGCATAAAGGCTATAAGTGAAGCAGTTACTGCAACATTAAGTGACTCTACATCTCTTTGCATAGGGATGCTAACAGAGTCGTTACAGAGTTTCTCAACTTCAGGTGAAACCCCATCACTCTCATTTCCTAAAATAAAGATACTTTTCTCATTTGCTCTTATATCATAGATAGTATTTTTTGCATGAGAGGAGAGTGCATACACTTTTGTATCGCTGAGGTCTATGAGTATATCTTCTAAAGCATTACAGTAGTAAATAGGGAGTCTAAAGAGTGTTCCAGCACTTGCTTTTATAACAAGTGGAGAGATCTTTGCACTACTTTTTTTAGGAAGTATAATGCCATCTACATTTCCAGCTGCACAGCTTCGTATAATCATTCCTAAGTTTTGAGGATTTTGAATACCATCAAGGGCGATAAGCTTAAACTTTTTCATATCTTTTATAGTGTTGGCATTTAAGTAAGATTTTGCAATGATATCTACTGCTACCCCTTGATCTTGTTTCGCATTTTTAGAGATACGCGAAAGTGCAGACTTGCTATGATAGTGTACTTCTAAACCTCTTTTTTTTGCAAGTGCGAGTATGTTTTTTATAGCACCATCTGTTTTGTTAGAGTCCGCCATATGGAGTTTATGTATCTCTATAGTTTCATCCTCTAAAACTTCTATAACTACATTTCGTCCGTAGAGTGTAATGATCTTCTCAAAAAATGCTTTTTTGTCCTTGTATGCTTGTGAATCTTGCATAAATACCCTTTATTAAATAGTAGTGACATTCTACACTATTTTTATATCTTTAGTGTATAAGATATCTAGATAATATCAAAGATAATTTCAGTTTTATTTTTTATGACTTTAATCTCTTTTATCTGAAGTCCTTCTATTTCAAGAGACATAAATGCTTCTATGGATGCAATTTTATTTTTTGCAAGTTCACGAAGAACTATGCCTCTATAAGCTTTTGCCCAGTGGCTTACAGTTTTTCCATCTTTTAAAAACTTTAGTGTAGTGTAGGGTTTTGTAACTTTATAAAATTTATCATAGTAACCAGCTCGAAGATCGAGTATTTCAGAATCTCCTAAAAGTAGGTCAAGTTGGTAAGAGAAGCGTTCTTTATAAAACTTTTCAGGCAATATATCTCCAATACTGTTCCCCTGTTTGACTTTATAGTTAGCAATAGCATCACCTCCAAAGATAGGACCATAGAGGTTCGAGAAGATAATAGTGTTTTTTTGAAGATACTCTTGTGTTTGTTTATCTTGTTCTTTATACTC
>CAZMBK010000316.1:0-1612 GCA_964564315.1 uncultured Sulfurimonas sp. | reverse complement strand
CCACGAGCGAGTGCATGCTCTAACTCTTCTAAAACTAAAGCACCACTCCCCTCACTTACCACAAGACCATCACGACTCGTATCAAAGGGTCTTGATGATTGTTCTGGAGTATTGTTATACTTAGAAGTGGCAGCACCCATAACATCAAAAACACCTGCAGAGAGGTAGTGATGCTCTTCACTTCCTCCACAAATCATAATATCACTCATGCCATACTTTACACTCTCATATCCTGCACCAACAGCTTGTGAAGAGGAAGTACATGCAGAACATGTAGGAATATTTCGTCCACGTATTTCAAACATCTGTGCAAGATTTGCAGCGACTGTGTGACTCATCATCTTTAAAAATGCCATCGAGTTTTGCCCACGAAAACTCATATTCTGTTTTACTTCTGGAACATACTCAAACATAGTCTCATTACCACCCATAGTCGAACCAAATGCTAAACCACATCTTTTTGAACTGAGTTCTTCTTGTGTAAGCCCTGCATCTTCAATAGCTTGAGATGTAGAAATAGCACTCAGTTGTGCCACTCTTCCCATAGAACGGCGAAATTTTCTAGGAATTGCTTTAAAGTCTAAACCTGTGACAACACCTGCCACTTTAGTACTGAGATTTGCTATATCATCCCACTCTTTTATATAAGAGATACCGCATTTTGAATCCTTAAGACTCTCATATAACTCATCATAAGAATTTCCTAAAGGCGAATTTAACCCAACACCTGTAATAACAACTCTTCTCATCACTCTCTCCTTAATCTTCTTGTTTTATAAAATAATTCATTAAAATTTCTGCACCTAAAAATGCACCGATAAGTCCCGGAGCAAGTATGTTCTCTCCTGCAAAGTAGAGATTTTTCACTCGTGTTCGTGGCATAAGAACGGAGAGGCTTTTCTGTTTTGCTGAACACATAATCCCATATAAACTCCCCTCACACCCATTTGAGTAGTGCTGCTTTGTCAGTGGTGTAGCACTATCTAAAACCTCTATCTCACCAAAATCATACAGCTTTTTCACTCGCTCTAAATGGTAGGCACACTCTTTTGCTTTCTTTACTTTATACTCTTCTTTTGAAAGATTTTCATACTCACTATAGTAACTCCCTGCAAGTATGGTTGCTACTGTTTTTCCTTCGTGCATTCTTGAAGGCAAAACTGAGATAAAATCATCCTCATAAAAGTACATATTTGACTTTATCTCGGTATCTATCAAACAGAAGATAGAGAAAAAAGAGGGTGACTCCTCTAATGCGTCTATATGTCTTTTATAACGACTCTGTTTTTTGTCTAAATCATCAAACATCTTCATTGTCACCTTAGGATGTACAGTAGAAATAATAGCATCATATGATACTTCTTCTCCCTTGCAGACTAAGGCACTTACACCCTCTGGTGTTTGCATTATCTTCGTTACTTCACTGCGTTTATGAATAGTTGTTTTTGAGAGAGCGTTTAGTAGTGCTTTGACTATAGCACCCCCGCCACCCTCTATCTTTCTCGTTCCATCGAGCATATTTATAAATATTTTTGCATAAAAATCAAATGATGCCTCTTCATAAAACTCTGTTGTATAAAAAATAGTAAAATGAAGAAATATCTTTCGAAGT
>CAZMBK010000315.1:0-1620 GCA_964564315.1 uncultured Sulfurimonas sp. | reverse complement strand
GTGAATCTAAACTTTCTTTCATAATTAATATCCTTTATAAAGACAAATATCTCTTAAGTTATTATACCCCCAAAGAGATTAATAGTCGAAGTAACAACTAACCATTTAGTTAAAAGTTTATAAAGTTGCGTTACACTTGGAAATAAAATTCCTAAAATTGGAGTCATATTATGTCTAATGTTTGTCATGAAATGTATGAGGGCGAAATATTAAATAGGGAAAAAGTCTATACTACACTTTATAAAGCTACTCTTTATGGAGATAGACTAGCATGTGCGAAATTTTCTAAACGCTTAAGTTGTGCCATAAAACATCTTCCTCTTCAAGTACAATTTTTCTTTGAGTACGATACACAAAAAGCTATAGAAGCAGGAGTTGTAAAAAGCCCAACACTACTCTTAAATAATCATATATTTCTTGAGGGTTTAGTTCAAGCTGAAGTGATTACAGAAGCTTTTGAAAAATTACTTAAAGAAGAAAAAATATGAGTTACTATAGTGCCATGTTACTTTTTTTTAGTGGACTCGGTCTGTCTACTTTAGCTATTTATTTCTTTTTTAAATTACGAAAAGAAGAAAAACTACAAAAACTACAGGTGCAAGCTTTTAAAGATGAGCATAGAATATATTTAAAACATACGCCTCATTATAAAAATCTCTCAAAAGAAGATAAAGCAAAAATAGAAAGATCTATAATCATCTTTAGCGGGACAAAAGAGTTTATTGGGGTGAGTTTAGAAGTTACAGAGGAGATGAAAGTTATTATCTCCTTTTATGCTTGTCTCTTATTGCTACATAAAACAACAACAAACTGTTATGAAAGTGTGAAAACTATTATTATTTACCCTAATGTAGTTGCTTTTGAAAACATCCAATCATCGAATGGCATCTATTCAAAAGAGAAGTTTCTTATTGATGGGCAGGCGACTATTGATACTGTTGTGATTATTTGGAATGATGCTAAAAAAGAAGCATATCATCTTAGACATAACAATGTCATTATTCATGAGTTTACACATGAGATAGATTTTATGGGTGGTACTATTGATGGAGTACCACCTATAGAACACTCTAAATATGATGCTTGGACAAGGGAGTTTTATGGAGAATATAAAAAACTGAACGAAGCTGTAGCGAATCATAAAGAGTGGAGTAAGTACAAACTGCTGGGTGCTTATGCTACAAAGAATGAAGCTGAATTTTTTGCTGTTGTAGCAGAACGCTTTTTTGAATCTCCTGAGAGTTTAGAGAAACATTTTCCAGAACTCTACAGAGAACTCAAAGATTTTTTTAAAATTGATACTATTAAACTTATAGATTGATAAGAGTATACTTATGAGAGATTTTTTTTACAAGGATATATAAATGATAACTATTAAATCGTACGGAGCTACAGAAGAAGTGACAGGATCATGTCATATACTCACGATAGATGATAAAAAAATTATGATAGATTGTGGTATGTTTCAAGGTGAAGAGGAGAGTAATAACAGTAAAAAGTTTGAGTTTAATCCTGTAAATATTGACTATATACTTATCACCCATGCCCATTTAGATCATATAGGGAGGATTCCTAAACTTGTAAAAGAGGGTTTTAGTGGAAAGATATATGCCACCAAAG
>CAZMBK010000314.1:0-1622 GCA_964564315.1 uncultured Sulfurimonas sp. | reverse complement strand
CAAGTGTTAGAGATATTTCACCATTTACATACCCTTGTAGATGTGCAGAGTTTTTAATAAAGAAGAGGAGCAGTGTTGCAAGTAAATATGCAGAAAAAAAGCTCAAAACTCCCAAAACAATTGCCTCACTCACAATACCTCCAATGATATTACTCATTTTTACACCTATCGCTCTTTTAATTCCAAACTCACTACGACGCTGATGAATAGTTATGCTCATAATACTTACAATCCCAATTAGTCCCATAATAAAAGCTATAAAGGAGATAACAGTTGAAGAGGTCTTTATAATCTTAAACTGATTATAGTTTGTTATAAAATTATCTGTAGACTTTACGGCTATGTTTTTATCTAACTTAGCAATTTTTGCTAGTAGTGGCTCTATCTCTTTACCAACTACTGCGTTTACCATAACTATGGAAGCACTTTTGTTAAAGATCTCTCCTGCTTCATCAGTGTTAATAACTACACCACCATTCTCAAAACCTATCTCACTCTTAAAGACTCCAGATATTTTAAATGCTTTGTTAGCAACAGTAATGTTTTTTTTATCTTCTAAGTTATATAAGATCGACTCACCGACTATAGCCTCATTTTTAAGAGGATAAGAACCACTCACTAACTCATAATTTTTAAAACGATTTTTTGTCACACCATAGATAGCAACGATGGGAAGAGACTCTACAGGTGAAGCACCTATAACAAATGCAGAAGCATCTTCTACACCCTCTATCTTTTTAATCTTCGCTATTAAACCTATATCAACATTGGAAAAAAAAGTATCTGAAATTTTTGCTTGGGTGATGATGATGTCACCATCTGTTTGAAGCATACTAGAGTACATATCTATAATCCCATTCGCAATAGAGTGAATAAGAAAAATAGAGACTATTGAAAAAGTTAAACTCAGATAAACCAAAAAAGTTTTCAGTCTATTTATTTTTAGTGCTTGAAGTGCATTTTTGAACATTTACTACTCTTTCACCCCTATTTACTTAAAAAACCCATAGATTTTTCACCATCAAAATTGGCATCTTTTTCTCGGTTTATTTCTGCTATAAAATCCTCTGTTTTAAAGAGTGGTTTCTCTCGTACTGCTACTTTGTAGGCTGTATTTTTAACAACAAGATTTATCTGTCCTCCTGTTAGGCTATAGGTAGCAAGCTCTTTGATGTCAAACCTTTTTGCATAGGGTGCATCTTCAGGGAGCATTAACTCCCAAAGTTTTTCCCTCTGTGCTTTATCTGGTTTTTTAAACTCTATCTTATAGTTAAAACGGCGAGAAAATGCCTTGTCTATGTTCTCTAGTAAGTTTGTAGTTGCTATAAGCATACCCCTAAAGTTCTCAATCTGCTCCAGAAAAATATTTTGCATCTGGTTATGCATCTGATCTGCACCTGTAATGGTCCCACTACTTCTAGCACCCAAGAACTGATCTGCTTCATTAAGAAGTAAAATAGGCTCTGTTTTTGTTTTTTCACTCAACTCATAAAAAGTATCAAAAATTTTACGAACATTTTTCTCACTCTCTCCCACATACATGGAGAGTATTTTAGAACAATCAAATGCAAGTACTTGGCGTTTAAGAGACTTCGCTAAAGAGTAAGCTGTCATAGTTTTTC
>CAZMBK010000313.1:0-1629 GCA_964564315.1 uncultured Sulfurimonas sp. | reverse complement strand
AATAGCACTTACAACAGCAGATGCAACAATTGTAAATGCATCAGCAGTAGATTTAAATACATCAAATGTTACAGGTAATTTAAATATTACTTCTACAGGAGATATCACAGATAGTGGAGCAGTACAAGTAGCAGGAACAACAACACTTTCTGGTACAAATGTAAACTTAAGTGACTTAAATGCAACAGGTGCAATAGCACTTACAACAGCAGATGCAACAATTGTAAATGCATCAGCAGTAGATTTAAATACATCAAATGTTACAGGTAATTTAAATATTACTTCTACAGGAGATATCACAGATAGTGGAGTAGTTACAGTAGCTGGAACAACAACATTAACTGCAGGTGCAAATGATATAGTATTAGACTCAGTAGACAATAACTTCTCATCAGTAAATGTAACAGCTGCAAATGTAACACTAGTAGATGCAGATACAATTGACTTATCAGGTGTAACTACAGGTAATTTAAATGTAACATCTGGTGCTGACTTAACACAGTCTGCTGCTATTACTGCAAATACATTAACATTTCAAACAGAAGGTGCTGTAACACTTGATACTGCGACAAATAGCATTGGAATGGTAAATGATTCTTATTCAGGTGGTGATGTAGCAATTAAAACAGCAGGTTCAGCTCTTAATGTAAACAATATTTATGTGCAAGCAGCAGATCAAGTTGCAGCAGATGCTTATAGTGTTTCGATTACAAATGATAATAATATTACATTAAATGGTAGAATTGTTGCAGATACAAATGCGGCAGCTAACTATGCAAGTACAGCAGATGGAATAACAAGTGAGGCATCAAACTTATACTTAGAGTCTATCTCTGTAGCAACAGATACAACTTATGGTACAGGTGATAGTATTATAGGTGATGAAGCAAATAACCTTCTCAAGGCTAAAAGTTTTTCTTTAACAGCAGCGACTATTGGTAGCGATGGTGATACAACAGCTAACGAAGGTTTAAACATTGATTGGCAAGCATCAACTGTATCAACAGCAAATAATTTATCTCTTTCTATGGGTGCATTAGATAATGCTGGAAATGATGATATTGTTATTGATATAAATGCAGTTAATACAGCTGGTGATGGAAGAGAGTTCAGTACAGACCCAGATGATGTTTCTTCAAACAAATATGTGAAACTTTACTTTACAGACAATAATGAAAACGCTTCAGGTTCATTAATAACGTCATCACAAATTAATGGTACTTCTGCTACTTTAGTAAATTACAACACGAATTCATTTACATATGTTAATGCACGTCTTGATGATTTAGAAGCTAAAATTGGTGTAGGTTTTGATAGTGACAATACAGTTGCAGAGTACATCTCTTATCTTGTAAATGGTGATGCAGGAATTAATGGTTTTGAAGTAAATGGTGTAGCTATTACAAGTGGCATCGAAGCTTCAAGTGTATTTACTAGTGGTGTAAATATGTTAGACAATGCAGTTAAAGTAAATGCTTTAGCAGATTTTACAGATACAAATGCAAACTTAGCTGATGGTTACGAATCTATAGTTATGTTAGGAGATGTAAACACAAGTGCAACAAGAACTTTTGCTTCACTTGATACGGATGTAACTACAAATGCAGCAGCAATCGCAGTAAACGATGC
>CAZMBK010000312.1:0-1629 GCA_964564315.1 uncultured Sulfurimonas sp. | reverse complement strand
ACATTGACGAAGTAACAGGAACAAAAAACAACGACACTGTATCAGTTACTGATACTACATTAAGCTCTTCAGACAAAATAGACGCTGGAAGCGATAGCGGTAACGGCGATACTTTAGTTTTATCTATTACTACAGCAGGTGGAACAAGCTCAAATCCAAAACAAATTACAGCTGACCAGCTTTCAAACGTAAAAGGATTCGAAACTATTCATATAGGTGATGCAAACAGCTCAGATAGTAGTAGTAATAACACTAAAGTTACAATAACTGATGATTTTGCAAACGCAAACCATAATTCATCAAATCAATTAACAATTGATTTTAAAGATATAGATAGTAGTGCTGCTACTGCAGATGACAATATTACACTTGACGCTTCAGCGGTTAAACAGATTAAATTAAGTGTAACTGACGGTAATGGTAAAGACACAATTAAACTAGGTGCGGCAAATGACACTATTGCTTTAACTGATGATGACGTTCAAGATACAATCACTCTTGGCGCAGGAAAAGACATTGTTGATGCGCATAACTTAGCAGTAAATGAAACAGGATTAGAAGCAAAAATTACTGATTTTGACTTTGGTGACAATACAAGTGCTGGTAAAGTGGATGAGTTGAAATTGTCAAGTGTAAGTAATGCATTTAGTAGTTCTACACAAATTAAATTACAATCTAATGGGACATTTGACTTGGGAAGTGATTTTATTATAGTATTGGATAACACTGCATATTCTGATTCAGCTGCTGCTGAAGACGCTGTACAAAATTTAGATAGCGATACTAGTAATGATGATTCTGGTAAAGCTTATGTGTTCTGGCAAGATACATTAGGAAAAGTACATCTATCTTATGATGCTGATACTGATACTGACGCATCAGGATTTGAAGCAGATTTACTAGTATTTACAAACGTAAGCATTAGCGACGTTGCTCAAAACTTAGATATAAACGATTTAACTTTTGCTTAATAGCTGGTTCCCACCCTTTGGGGTTGGGATATATTTTTTCCCTCTCTCCCAGAAAGTTAAAGGGGTTAGGGCTTGAAAATTCGTGAAAATTTGAATTTTGCAAACTTCTGATGTTTTTTCTCCCCTTTCGGGGAGTTACCAAAGCTACTTTCCCCTCGTTCCCAACGTCCCCGTTGGGAATAAGGGATTATAAAACAAACGCAATTTTACAGTTGCGAATATAAATTTTGCACTAATGATGCTTTTATAACAGTAGCGGATGTAACTAAGTTTGATGCAACTGATATTTTAGTATTTTAATTTCCCCCCCCCCTTTCGGGGATTTAAATAAAGTTCAACAAAAGATCGGTAGAAAAGAGTAGGAAAATGGGGATATAGTTAGTTAAAAAATGATGATCTGATTATGGAGGTTATGATGAAATCTAATTTAGTTAGTATAGTTAAAAAAAAAGGATTAAAAAGTAAAAAATCTGCAAGGAAATCAAAAGGAAACAGGGCGATAGTAGGAAGTATGGTGGATGAGAAAAAGTTAATGTCTTTTATTGAGAGTTTAGATGATAAGTAATTTTAAAAGATGGCAGGAGCCTGCCATCTTTTAAAATTATAGGGCAATATCTCATATATACAGAGCTACTCTTGACGGGTATAAAGATATAAT
>CAZMBK010000311.1:0-1639 GCA_964564315.1 uncultured Sulfurimonas sp. | reverse complement strand
CCAAAAATTTCTAAAATTTTGCTATACTCTTCTTATGAATTCAATTAAACATATAGAAAATGCCCTCAAAGAGCTTGATGATGAAGTGCAAACGATACTACTGGACTGGGGAATACCCCTTAATGAGAAAGACAATTTAATGCTTCCAATTTTACAACAAAAGAAAGTATTAACACAAACCTTAGAGGATTTAACTTACCTTAAAGAGCATCCACCCACTCCAAATCAGCCGTGTGGGATATCTAAGTATAGAGAGGAGTAATCTCTTCTACTTATTATTAAGTAGCTTAACTTTCAAAAGTACTTCCTCTTTATCTTCAAAGAGTATATGAAAAAGATATAACTCTGAACTTGTACTCTTAGACTTATACACACGAAAGATTTCACTATTTCCCAGAAAATCTGCTATAAACTCACTATCTGCAGATAGTGGGTACTCAGTAAAAGGCTTTAATGACTCTAGTCTATAAAGTTTTTTATCTCTAAATATATAAGCTATATACGGATTTATTCTCTTATGTAAGGAGTGTTTACTCTGTAAAAAAAGTATATCAGTTTGTTGATCTTGATGAAGAATCTTTACACTTTTTTTTATTGCAGTTGCCATATCTAAATAGAGTGTTTTTTTTAAAAGATAGTTTTTAGATATTTTTTGAACTTCCTCCGCAATCACTCTATTTGACTTGTTGAGCATATCATAACTTTTATAGAGAAAAAGCATTAAAATTGAGAGAATAACTATGGATATAATAAGCTCTATGAGAGTAAAAGCAGATTTTCTCACTGAATTCTCACTCGTATAAGTTGTAGATCAATATTTTCAGAGAGTAGTTTCGTTTTTCCTATTTCAAAGATTATCCCCGTTGTATCTTTTTGGACATCCTCTTCCTCTGCAGCATCACTCTGTGTAGGTGCATCCTCATACTCACTTGTATCTATACTCTCTAACTCCTCATACTCTATCTCTACTTTCATAGCTTTAAGCTTTCTTCGTAAGTCACTCTCTAAATCAAAATCATCAACAAGTTGATTCATATCTATGCGACTTCGCTCAAATCCATACCTATCTCCAAGGGAGAGTAGAAAAGAGCTATATTGATTTGTATATATCATTTTTTGGATTTGTGTGAATTTATGAGAAGTATTTCCTCTCATTTGGAGTAGGGCAGCAATAACAACTGAGACTATCATCACTGCTGTCATTACCTCTATAAGAGTAAATGCCTTACGGTGGCGTTTAGGCATGACCTAAACCGATACGAATAGCCTCATCTAGTGAGGTTTCACCCTCTAATAGCATCGCAGAAAGTTGTAGAGAGATAGTTTTGAGTCCATCTTTTTCAAGTTGAGTTTTAATAGTATGCTCATCTGTTGTCACCTTTAACAGCTCTTTTAGAGCATCACTCATCACTAAGAGCTCCCCAATAGAACGACGTCCTGAAAATCCTGAGTAGTTACATGCTTTACACCCACATGACTTGTAAATTTTTGCATCCTTAGGAAGTCTGTAATCATCTGCAAAATTTTCAGCTAACTCATCCTCCTCTTTACACACATCACAAAGAACACGGACTAAACGCTGTGCTAGAATACCTAAGAGTGAAGAGCTTATTAAGAAAGGTTCTACATTCATATCTGC
>CAZMBK010000310.1:0-1642 GCA_964564315.1 uncultured Sulfurimonas sp. | reverse complement strand
TTACAATGGCTGGGAGATGGTGGTCTGTGAAGAAGTTAAGTAAAAAAGAGATTAGTAAGTTTTAGCAAATCTATCTAAACAGTGTAGATCATGTTTTAAAAAAGTGCTTACACTGTCTTGCATATTTCCAAATATCTCTTCTGGTGTTTCACCATCAGCAGGGTAGGAGAGCATAAAAGTACCTAAGTATCTTGCAAAAAACTCATCAAACATCTTCTTGACTATATCTGCCCCATATTTATCAGTATAAGGAAGTACAAAGAAGTAGTCTGACTCATGGTTAACTATGGCATCAGAAGTGCGTAAAATCTCTTCAAGAGAAGCATTTACTACATTTATATCTATGCCACTAAAATCACAATAGAGTAGAGTAAAACTCTCAGCACGATTTTCATCAAGTCTCTGTGAAATACCAATACTTAAATTCATAAGTTGTTTAAAGTTGTCAAATGTAAAGTGAATCCCAGCCATAAAGTAACCTTATAAGTAAAATTATTGTTTTAAGTATAGCGAAATATCTAAAAAACTAAGATTATTTCATATATTGAGGTGAAAATAAATTTTTAATAGAGTTCGGGTTTAAAATTAGCTGTAGCCCCATTCTCGAAACTGATTCACTAAAGTTTTATCATTTTTAAAACTTTCATAGTATAAGAATTCTGGTGCTAAATCTGCTCCATTTTCCCAAGTTATTGTATCAAGGTCTTCATCTAGTTTTACACTTGCGAACATTTTTTTATCTTTTAGTGGTTCAAACATAGTTCCATATAGTTCATTTTCTAAATTAACTATACCTTTCTTCCCATCATTAAACTTTAATTCAATCTCATAATCATGTAAGTATTTTGCTTCAGTTACATATATTAACATAGTTTACTCCAGTGGTAAAATTGGTTCTGGCATTTCTCTTTTTGCACAAAGTTCCCAATCTTTTAATAGTTCATCTTGATGTAACTCTGACCATTCCATAACCATTTTTAAAGCTCTTTTTGGAAATTTTCCTTCAATTACACCACTTTTTATATGAACAATAATCTTATATTCACCATATTTTGCATGAAAATGTGGTGGATTATGCTCATTCCAGTACATAGTTATAATTATTCCTAAAAATTTACTTACTACAGGCATAATATTTCCCTTTTCTAATGTTTTAGCAAAGTATAAAAAAACATACAACTTAAGCTAAGTAAAATTATTGTTTTAAGTATAGCGAAATATCTAAAAAACTAAGATTATTTCTTTTTTAACATATATAAAAAGTCTTCTTTCCCTTGGTAGCCTGGTTTAGATGTGAAATTTGCATCATCTTTGTAGCTGATGATGTATGTTACAGGAACAATAGGGGTGTCAAACCTTTTGTTTAAACTTTTCTCTTCACGGTTGACTATGAGAGGTATATATCTTTTTTGTACTTCTGCATTGACACTTTTTTTTGCAAGTACTTTTTTCTCTAGCTTTCTACACCATGGACAGTAGTTTGTTACCTGAACCATCAAAATATCTTTTTTTTCTGCTTTGGCTCGTTTGAGTGCTTGCTCATAGTTCGTTTCATAGTTATACTTTTTAGCAAACTCTTTGTAAGATTGTGCAAATGCTAGGCTCACAAAAAGTGTGAGTAGGAGTAGTTTTTTCATTCTTC
>CAZMBK010000309.1:0-1647 GCA_964564315.1 uncultured Sulfurimonas sp. | reverse complement strand
TTTATAGATAAAGAGTTTACAAAGTTTGACAACTACCAAGCACGTGTTCTCTTTGCTAAAAGCAAAAATATGCAACTTATGAAGAGTCAAAAAGATTCGAAAATAGTTCTAAACGGTTTCATTCACCCTGCCCTACATAATGCAAAACCTATAGATGTGAACTTCTCTAAAAATATATTAATGATTACAGGGGTTAATGCTGGTGGTAAAACTATGCTTCTAAAAAGCATTTTAGCCTCTGCATTTATGGCAAAATATATCATCCCTATGAAGCTCAATGAAAACAAATCGCATATTGGCTCATTTAAAACTGTTCTTAGTATCATTGATGATCCTCAAAATGTAAAAAATGACATCTCTACATTTGCTGGTCGTATGCAGGAGTTCTCTCGTATATTTAAAGAGACTTCTGCTCTTGTTGGGGTTGATGAGATAGAACTTGGAACTGACTCTGATGAGGCGGCTGCACTCTTTAAAGTCATTTTAGATGACCTCATAAAACGCAGACAAAAAGTAGTCGTTACAACCCACCATAAACGACTCGCTGCACTTATGGCAGATCGTGATGATGTGGAACTTATGGCTGCCATCTATGATGAAGAACACCGAAAACCAACTTATGAGTTTATGCATGGAATCATCGGAAAATCATATGCCTTTGAAACTGCTGCAAGATATGGCATAAATGCTGTCTTAGTTCAAGAGGCTAAAAAGGTTTATGGTGACAACTCAGAGAAACTCTCCCTACTCATAGAGAGAGGAAGTCAACTAGAACGTGAGCTCAAACATAAGCATCGACTTGTAGATGATAGACTTGATGAATTAAAGAAAAAAGAGCTACAACTCAAAGCTACTAGAGAAGAGCAATTAAAAGAGATAGAAGAGCAAAAAGCAGCCCTTAAACGTAGCTATGATGTCGCCATTAGTGAGGCTAAAGCTGCTGCAAAAGCAAATGACTCCCAATCCATACATAGAGCGATGAATAAAGCAAACAAAAAACTCCCTGCAAAAGAGGAGGAGTTACTTAAACGCGATGTTAGCTTTAAAGTGGGTGATGTAGTGAAGTACCACTCAAGTCGTGGAACTATCACCTCTATGAAAGGAGAAAAAGAGGCAACTATAGAGATGGATGGCATGAAGGTACGTGTAAAAACGAAACACCTTAAACATACACAAGCAATAAAAAAAGCCCCACGTACAGATGTCACACTCAATGTAGAAAAAAGAGCTGGTCTAAAATGTGATCTTCACGGTATGCGAGCAGATGAGGCTTGTGATGTGCTCGATAAATTTTTAAATGATGCCCTTATAAATGGCTGGGATGAAGTCATAGTTTATCATGGTATTGGGACAGGCAAACTCTCTTTTGCTGTAAAAAACTTTCTTAAGGCCCATCCAAGAGTCAGAAGTTTTAGTGATGCTCCGCAACATCTTGGTGGATTTGGAGCAAAAATAGTATCTTTATAGTATTGACTTATCTTAAAAATAAACATATAATATAATAAATTTGTTTTAGGAGAGTTTATGAAAAAAAAATTATTATTATCTGTATCCTTAGTATTATCTTTATCTGCAGGTGAAATTCAGTATGGTTCTGGTAATTTTCAGATGTCAGGTGGAGTTTTTGGTGTTAATCAAGAGTTAGAT
>CAZMBK010000308.1:0-1648 GCA_964564315.1 uncultured Sulfurimonas sp. | reverse complement strand
AAATAATGAGATAATTCTTAATAAACCAATCACCTTTTATGAGCAATATAGATATAGCATACTAACAACTATTTTTCTTATATTTGTTATTATGCTGCTTTTTATATTAAATTATAAAAGAAAACTTATTCAAAAAGAACTTATACTTACAAAGAAAAATCTTGAGGTGACTGTAGAAGAGAGAACAAAAGAGCTGGAAGAAAAAACAGTATATTTAAATAGATTTTATAATAATAAGGGTATTGGTATATTACTTGTAGATAAGAATAGAGTTGTAAAAGATATTAACACAAAACTAGCACAAATGTGGGGATATGCAAGAGAAGAAATGCTAGGACAAAATGCACAATTCTTTCATGTCTCGGAAAAATCTTATAAAAAGTTTGGACAAATTGCTTTTGAGCAAGCAAGACAAAACAAGCCAATAAGTGTAGCATATCAATTTAAAAGAAAAGATGGGGTTTTATTTTGGGCTAAATTTTCAGGTGAACCTATCAATGAGAATGATGTATTATGGATTGTTACAGATATAAATGAGTTAAAAGAGAAAGAACAAGCATTGATTGTACTAAAGGAGAAAGCAGAAGAAGCTACAAAATTAAAATCTGAATTTTTAGCAAATATGTCACATGAGATAAGGACTCCTATGAATGGAATAATAGGAATGACATATTTAACTTTACAAACCACTTTAAATGAAAAGCAAAAACATTATTTAACTCAAATAGATAATAGTGCAAAAAATCTTTTGAATATTATTAATGATATATTAGACTTCTCTAAAATAGAAGCTGGAAAATTAACTATTGAAAATACATCTTTTAATATGAAAGAATTATTAGGTAATATTAAAAGTTTTGTCACAATAAAAGCAGAAGAAAAAGGTTTGGAGTTTTCATTGCAGTATAAATGCAGTGAAAATAATATATGCTATGGAGATAGTGCAAGAATTCGTCAGGTATTAATAAATCTTATTGGTAATGGTATAAAATTTACAAATAATGGTTTTGTAAAAGTTCTAATTACTAGACTAAATACCAATAAAGTAAAATTTGAAGTGATTGATAGTGGAATTGGAATATCTCATAATCATCAAAATAAACTTTTTGAATCATTTTCGCAAGCAGATGGAACTATTACTAGGAAATATGGAGGTACAGGCTTAGGTTTAAGTATCTCAAAACAACTAGTAGAACTTATGAATGGTACAATATGGGTAGAGAGTGAAGTTGATGTTGGCAGTAAGTTTATATTTGAAATAGAATTACAAGAGGGCAATGTATCTGAAGTAGAGTATCAAAATAATTTAGATATAAATATTGATAGTTTAAAAGGAAGTTATATACTGTTTGTTGAGGATAATAAAACCAATCAAGAGATTATTTTAGGACTTTTGCAGAGCAGTGGAATAGATATTGATATAGCAAACAATGGAAAAGAAGCAGTTGATATGTTTAAATCTAATTTAGATAAATATGAACTAATCCTTATGGATTTACAAATGCCTATTATGGATGGATTTCAAGCAACTAAATTAATAAGAAAAATGAATAAAAATATACCAATCATAGCCTTAACAGCAAATGCTATGAAAGAAGATATAAGAGCAACACAAGATGCAGGTATGAATGAACATTTAAGTAAACCT
>CAZMBK010000307.1:0-1657 GCA_964564315.1 uncultured Sulfurimonas sp. | reverse complement strand
TTTTATGATAACGAAGTTTTTCTTCCTTATACTCTTCACCAATTCCACAACCCATAGCCGTAATCATATTTGTAATTTCATCAGATTTAAGAACTTTTTCTAAACGTGCTTTTTCAACATTTAAGATCTTACCCTTAAGTGGTAAAATTGCTTGGAAAACTCTATCACGACCCTGCTTAGCAGAACCACCCGCAGAGTCCCCTTCCACTAGATATATTTCAGAAATAGTTGCATCTTTAGACTGACAATCTGCTAGTTTTCCAGGAAGTGTTCCTACTGACATATTGTCTTTACGACGCGTTAAATCTCTTGCTTTTTTAGCTGCCTCACGACCACGTGCTGCTGCAAGTGCTTTAGAAACTATTGCCTTTGCTTGAATTGGATTCTCTTCAAAGTACTTACTTAGTGCTTCACCTGTTGCTTTTTGAACAAGTGGACGTACATAAGTATTTCCTAGTTTTCCTTTTGTTTGACCCTCAAACTGAGGTTCAGGAACACGAGCAGAAACAATGGCAATAAGACCCTCTTTTACATCATCACCAGATATTTTTACATCTTTCTCTTTTACTGCACCATTTTTAGAGTTATAATTAGAAATAACACGAGTAAGGGCAGCACGAAAACCTGCTTCATGTGTACCACCATTTGGTGTTCTGATGTTATTTACAAAAGAAGCAAGTTTCTCTTCATAAGATTCATTGTACATAAGTGCTACATCAAACTCAATATCTTCAACTTTTTGAGTAAAACTATAAACATCCGCTACAACAGATTTTTTATTCATATCGGTTACATACTGAGCAATACCACCCTCAAAATGATAAGCTTCTTTTGTTCCCGTACGTTCATCATTAAACTTAATAGTAATAAAAGGATTAAGATATGCTAACTCTTTAAAACGCTTTGCTAAATACTCATACTCAAAAGTAATTGTATCTGTAAAAATAGTAGGGTCTGCTATAAACTCTATAGTTGTACCTGTTTTACGTGTTGTTCCAGTTACAGCTAAAGCTTCTTGAGGTATACCCTCTTTAAAGTCCTGCTCAAAAATTTCACCCTCACGGTAAATAGTCATATGTAGATCCGCAGAGAGTGCATTTACAACTGAAACACCAACCCCATGCAGTCCACCAGAAACTTTATAAGTATCTTTATCGAATTTACCACCAGCATGAAGTACAGTTAAAACAACTGTTGCTGCACTCATACCCTCTGTTGGGTGCATATCAGTAGGAATACCCCTACCATTATCAGAAACCTTACATGTTCCTTTCTTGGTGAGTGTTACAGTAATAGTATCACAGTGCCCAGCCATTGCCTCATCTATAGAGTTATCAATAACTTCATAAACAAGATGGTGTAAACCACGATGCCCAGTATCACCAATATACATACCAGGACGTTTACGAACCGCTTCTAACCCTTTAAGGACTTTAATATTACTAGCACCATAATTTTCCATTCACATCTCCATCGAGCTTTATTAGCATAATTGGACTTATTTTATCTAAGTTTTACTAAAAAAAAGATTTAATTGATTAAAGTTTAAAATAAATCTAAAATTTAAATAACGATTGGCATTACAACAGTTTTAAAATTATTATCACTTAAAATAAATGGTAAATTACTTTCATTAAGTCCTATAGTAAATTCTGAA
>CAZMBK010000306.1:0-1666 GCA_964564315.1 uncultured Sulfurimonas sp. | reverse complement strand
AGGATATTAGATGCATATTATATCTGCAACAGAGATAAAACAGAACTCTGTACGACTTCAAGAAGCACTTCGAGATGACATACTTATCACAAAAAGAGATAAACCTTTTGTAGTAGTTATAGACTATGAAAAGTATATTAAGATTAATAGTAGTAATGATGAGTGGACTTTTTGGTCTGATAATGAGTTAGATAATTTTGGAAAAATTGCCATAGGCTTAAGTAAGAATGATTATGATGATGAAGATGAGGATTACTCACAGTGGTAGGACATATCTACTTTATATCTATGCCTTACTCTGATTTTACAAAAGTAAAAGCTCGCCCTGTTTTAGTTTATAAGTCCATAGATAAGAGTGATTTTCTGATTCTTCCTCTTACAAGTAACTTACAAAGAGAGGGTATAATACTCACAAGCGAAGATATTCAAGATGGTTCTCTTAAAAAAGATTCTGTTGTTATAGTGCCAAAACTAACAGCAGTAGATAGCTCTCTCATCATAGGTTCAAGATTTATCGCTTCTTTGAAAAAAGAGAGTTTTATAAAGATAAAAAAAGAGCTATGCACTCGACTTGATTGCTAAGTATATATCTCATTTATCTTTTTTTTGATACACTTCGCTCACTAAAAAAATTTACTATACTATATATAGGAACATTATTTGAATTTAATTATCGTAGAGTCACCGGCAAAAGCTAAGACTATAAAAAACTTTTTAGGGAAGGGTTATGAGGTTATCGCCTCTAAAGGTCACATTCGTGACCTGCCTAAATCTCGTTTTGGAATCACTCTTGATGAAGAGAGTGGACACCTTGTCCCTACTTACTCTGTAGCAAAAGAGAATGCAGCTATTGTCAAAGAGATAAAAGCTCTTGCAAAAAAAGCAGATACTATCTATATCGCGACCGATGAGGATCGCGAGGGGGAAGCTATAGGGTGGCATATTGCCCATGCTATTAAAAAAGACCCAGCTGAGCTGCCACGTATTGTCTTTCACGAGATTACAAAGACAGCTATCAAGCATGCCTTGGAGTCAGCTCGTACTATAGATATGGACATGGTAAATGCGCAACAGGCTCGTAGAATCCTTGACCGTGTTGTGGGTTACAAACTCTCTCCACTTTTAGCATCAAAGATTCAAAAAGGGCTCTCAGGTGGTCGTGTTCAGTCATCAACTCTAAAACTTGTAGTTGACCGTGAGCGTGAGATTCAGGCATTTGTTCCTGTTGAGTACTGGTCAATTGATACAGTTTTCAAGTCAAATATAGATGCAAATCTCATTATCCATAAGGGTGATAAGCTTAATAAAATGAGCATTGAGAACAAGGAACAAGCTCTTAGCATAGAGAAAAGTGTAAAAGCTGATAGTTTTGTTATCTCAAAACTAGAGACTAAACAGAGAAAGTCCGCAACTCCTCCACCATTTATGACTTCAACTCTCCAACAAACAGCATCATCTAAACTAGGATTTACTCCTAAAAAAACTATGATGGTTGCGCAGTCACTCTATGAGGGTGTTAAAACGCCAGATGGAACTTCGGGTGTTATCACCTACATGAGAACAGATTCACTGAACTTAGCTGGGGAAGCAGTTAATGCTGTTCGTGAGATTATAGAGAGTCGTTTTGGAGCGAAATATCTTCCAAAAGAGCCAAAAACTTACAACA
>CAZMBK010000305.1:0-1667 GCA_964564315.1 uncultured Sulfurimonas sp. | reverse complement strand
TATTATCACTAAGATATGTATCATAGTTATCTAACATTCCATTAAATTTTGTATACTCATGCACATTTTCAGACATTTCAGTAAATACACCACTTACTGCTGTAACACTTCCATCACTATTAGTGTAATCCCCACCAGAAAAAAATGCTTCCACATTCGCAGAATTTTTATCCATTTGATCATTAAACATGGTTTTATCTATACTTAATTTTCCCGATTTATCTATATCAAAGCCGAAGTCATAAAGAGTACCAACCCCCTCACCAACTTTATCCATCATACCACGAAGATCTCTTTCTATAGATTTAAAAGTACTCTCACCTGCAAAAATTCCACGTTCACTAGAGTCAATAGAGTTCTTTGTTGCTCGTCCTATTTCATCCATTGTTGCATTATATTTTTCTATAAAACTATCGATTTTTGCAGTAATATTATCTCTATTTTGAGCAACGCTTACTTCTGATTTTCCCACTTCTTTGAGTGTAATGTCATAGCCCGTAATCAAATCATCAACCTCATTTGAGCTTCTTATAATTGCTTGACCATTATAGGTAAAATTAGCATCTACACCTGTTTGTGCAGATGTCATGTCATCTGTAAGTTGTGTTCCCAAAAGATTGCCATCTGCACTATCATCTATACTTATATCAGGTGTATCATCTGTTCCATCGGCATTATTATCACCATTTAAATCCCCAGTGTTTACTGCAGTTAAAAAGAGTCTATAATCATTATCTCCTACTTTAATAATTGATGCAGTAACAGAATCACCAGCATCACTATCGTTAATCAATTTTTTTAGATTATCTAAACTCGTATTTTCATCATAATCTATATCGAATGAATCTGATCCAACATTCAGAGTAAATGTACCAGCAGCACTTGCTATTTTATCTGTTGTTGCACCATAAGAACCAGACTCATCTACCTCTTTTGTAGCAAGCTGTGTAACATCCAGAGTAAAATCTTGAACATCACTGTTCGCATCTGCTGTAATTGCAACAGATGAACCACTTACACTTGTAGTTCTCTCATCAAAGAGTGCAGGTGTTTTAAGCTCACCAATAGCATCATATAAGTTTGTCATATTGGCATCTATTACATCAAATTCTGCTGCTTTATCTTTGTTATCTGCTAAACTAAAATCTAATGGTTTAATTTGTGATGCTTCATCAGCATTCCGTAATTTATCTAATAAATCTTGAGTTAATATGCTTGAACCTGTCCCTAGTGCACTGATACCCATCATAAATCCTTTTACTTAATAATCTTTCATTATTGTTAATTTTATTCTTAAATAGAAATATCGACATATAAAAAAGTTTCTTTAATGGTACTCTATTTGCTATACTATTCTTTATGAATACATTACAGCTTATTGGAAGAGAAAAAGAACTTTTTTATAGTGATATACAGAGCTCTAAGCAAAAACTATACTCAACTGTGAATAACTCCTCATTTTTAGTTATAGGTGGTGCTGGTAGCATCGGTCAGGCTGTAGTTAAAGAGATCTTTAAACGCCAACCTAAGAAGCTTCATGTTGTTGATATTAGTGAAAACAACATGGTTGAACTTGTACGAGATATTCGTAGCTCTTTTGGTTACATCGATGGAGAGTTTGCTACTTTTGCACTTGATATTGGAAGTGTGGAGTATGATGCTTTTAT
>CAZMBK010000304.1:0-1673 GCA_964564315.1 uncultured Sulfurimonas sp. | reverse complement strand
TAGATATGTTGTACAGCAAAATCCATCGTGCTACAGTTACAGATGCTAACCTTAATTATGTTGGTTCTATTACTATAGATGAGGAGCTTTTAGAAGCTGCTAAGATGAGAGTTGGACAAAAGGTTGAAATTCTTAATGTAAATAATGGCGAGCGTTTTACGACTTACATCATTTTAGGTGAACGTGGTAAACGTGATATCTGTTTAAATGGTGCAGCTGCTCGTAAAGTACATCCAGGTGATAAAGTAATCATTGTTGCATATGCAACTTATGATGAAAAAGAGCTTGAAACATATGAGCCAAAAGTTGTTATTTTAGATGAAAACAATGACATTGAAACTATAGCGGAGTCGATATAAATTATGTTTAATATGGGCGAAATGGGTAAGATGCTTGAGGGTATGCAAGAGAATGCTGAAAAACTTAAAAGTGAGCTTGCAAATAAAACATATACAGTGAGAGCTGGTGGTGGTCTTGTTTCGTTGAGTGTAAATGGAAATGGTGAAGTAATAGACCTAATCATTGATGACACAACTTTAACAGATAAAGATATGCTCCAGATTTTGCTTATCGGTGCCATTAACGATGCAAATAAAATGGTACAACAGAACCAGCAGCAGAGTGCCATGGGAATGCTCGGAAATATGGGTAATCCTTTTGGTGGAGTTAAATAGGTGTTTCGCCTATTTACTTTATTTACTCTTCTCTTTCTTAATAGTTTTGCTTGTCAGGGTGGCTATAACTCCTGTATATCTAAGATAAAAGATTCTCATACAATTCAAAATAATTCTCTTTATATTCCAGTTGCAAAGCATAAACTTCTTGTCTATTCTCAAATAAAACCAGATGCTAAAATCTTAAAATATGATCCTTTTTTGTCTCTTTATCTCATTGAAGATAGAAAAAAGTTTCCATACCCTTTTGATGTAAATATGCGCTTACAACTTGGAACTGCTATCGTGAATGAGAAAATTGCTAAAGAAGGAAAGATCCTTGCAAATCAGATTGGTTTAAATAGACTTGCACATTATAATGCAAAAGTGAAAAGACCTGCACTCATAACAAGCAGTTGCTGTTCACTAGAGGGTATAGCAACAAGTCAAGGTATTATACAAAAAGAGTATATACGAAGATTTTTATCTAAAGTACCTGTAGTTTATAGCGATATTGGAATTCGTGTAAAAAATGAAAAAGGTCTTGTTTTTGTCTCTGCATCTAATCCCTATCTTAAAAATAATCCATTTCAAAAGGGAGACTGTATAGTACTTCATAATGGTAAGAGAGTAAAAGCAGCATCTACATTTGCAAGAGATATTCTTTTTTCAAAAGTTGGTTCAACTCATACAATAAAAATTAAACGTAATGGAAAATTTCTTACATTGAAAGTAAAAGCGAGTAAACGTTATGGCGGTGGAAACATTAGCGATACTTTTTTAGAGCAAAAAGGCATCTATTTTGATAAAAAATTGCATATAGTAAAACTTTCAAAAAAATACAAATTATATGGCTTGTTATTAGGAGATAAACTTTTACAAGTGAATGGAACAACAGTAAAAAACCAAGAGGAACTCTTACGGTATATAGAGAAGTTTAAAGATTTCACAAGCTTACTTTTTGAACGAAGAAAATTCCAATTTTTTGTAAACATTAAGTAGAAAAGTACTACAATTTCA
>CAZMBK010000303.1:0-1675 GCA_964564315.1 uncultured Sulfurimonas sp. | reverse complement strand
GAAGATGGAGGAGAAGCATAATGGCAAAAAAACATATAATAGTAGATCCAATTACTCGGATTGAAGGTCACTTAAGAGTTGAAGCAATAATTGATGAAAACAACACTATTGTAGATGCTTATACATCATCTACACTATTCCGTGGAATTGAGACAATTCTTCAAGGACGTGACCCTCGTGATGCAGGCCTTTTGGCAATGCGTATCTGTGGTGTTTGTACAGGTACTCACTACCAAAGAAGTATTGAAGCAGTTGAAGATGCTTTTGATGTGACTATTCCTAAAAATGCACGTATTGTTCGTAACCTTATTCAAGGTGCTTTATATATGCATGATCACTTAGTTCACTTTTATCATCTCCATGCACTTGATTTCGTTGATGTTGTATCTGCACTTTCAGCTGATCCAAAAAAGACATCTGATGAGGCTGTAAAATGGGCAAATATTTCAGGTACAAATCCTTTTATAGAAGGTGCTGGACAGTTTAAAGAGATCCAAGATAGGGTTGCAAAATTTGTAAAACAGGGTCGTCTCGGAATTTTTGGAAATGGATATTGGGGAAATAAACACTATAAACTTACTCCTGAACAAAATTTAATTGGTGTTGCCCATTATTTAAAGGCACTAGATATTCAAAGAGATATGGCAAAGATGCAAGCAATTTTTGGTGGTAAAAATCCACATCCTCAATCTATTGTTGTTGGTGGTGTTACATGTGTTCAGGACATCAAAAATCCTGCTCGTATAGCACTTTTTAAATCTCTTTTAAAAGAGAGTACAAAATTTATTAAGCAAGCATATTTACCTGATGTTTATATGGCTGGAACTATGTATGCCGATGAAGCAACAGATTCTTCAGCTACATTTACAGCACATAAAAAGGGTAAAGGTGTTGGTGGAACTGGTGGTGGGCTCCTTAATTATATGTCTTATGGTGATTTCCGCCTTGATGATACTGGTTTTTATAAATCAGCACTTCTTTTCCCTTCTGGTGTTGTTCTTGATGGAGATTTAAGTAAAGTTCATCCATTTGACCCTGAAAAAATTGAAGAGGATGTAACTCATTCTTGGTATAAAGCTGATAAACCACAACATCCATATGAGGGAACTACTATTCCTGAGTATACAGGTTTAGAGAAGAAAGCAGATGGTATGGCTTATCTTAAAACAGATGAAAAATACTCATGGATTAAATCTCCTATATATGATGATAAACGAATGGAAGTTGGTCCTCTCGCTCGTATGGTTGTTGGTGTTGCTTCTGGTCATGAACTTATCACAAAGTATGTAACAAATTTCCTTAAACGTGGAAATTTGCCTACAACTGTTCTTTTTTCAACTATTGGTCGTACTGCGGCTCGTGCTATTGAAACTGAACTTATGGCTGATGAGATGATGAAGTGGGTTGATGAGTTAGCTGCGAATGTTGCTGCTGGTGATGATAGCACTTGGCAAGATTTTGATTTTGATACAGTAAGCAAGAAGACAAAAGGTGTAGGTCTTGCAGAAGCTCCTCGTGGTGGTCTTGGTCACTGGATGAAAATAGAAGATGGAAAAATTACTAACTATCAAGCAGTTGTACCATCAACTTGGAATGCAGCACCTCGTGATTATAAAGGTCGCTTAGGTGCTTATGAAGCTGCACTTATTGGTACGAAAGTAGCTGATCCTGAACA
>CAZMBK010000302.1:0-1706 GCA_964564315.1 uncultured Sulfurimonas sp. | reverse complement strand
TGTTATCTACTAGATATTTTCTTATCTTTTGTTCAGCACCACCACGATAAAAAATACCAGGAAAACAAACTATCGCAGCACGACCTTTAGCAGAGAGATAGCTAAGAGAGTGTAGTACAAAAGCAAAGTCAGCTTTAGACTTAGGAGCTAATACTCCAGCAGGAGCAAATCTCTCATCATTTATAAGTGTTGGGTCTTCGCTACCTATCCACTTTACTGAGTAAGGAGGGTTTGAAACGATGGCATCAAAAGGTTTATCATCTATAAATTGTGGTTCTGTCAAAGTATTGCCAAGTGTTATGTTGAACTTATCATAATTGACATTATGTAAAAACATATTCATACGAGCAAGGTTATAAGTGGTATGGTTTATCTCTTGACCCCAAAAACCATCTTCTATGATATGCTTGTCAAAGTGCTTTTTAGCTTGAAGTAGTAGTGAACCTGAACCACAAGCAGGGTCATAAATCTTGTTTACTTTCTCTTGTTTATGCATCGCAAGTTGTGCGATGAGTTTAGAGACACTTTGCGGGGTAAAAAACTCTCCACCTGATTTACCTGCATTTGCTGCATAGTTAGAGATAAGAAACTCATAAGCATCACCAAAGAGATCAATTTTATTTTGTTCAAACTCTCCAAAGCTAAGTCCTGCTACACCTTTTAAAACAGCTGATAATCGTCTGTTTTTATCTGTAACAGTATTACCTAAACGGTTACTAGTAGTATCAAAATCAGCGAACAAACCTTTTATATCTGGCTCAGATGGATAACCATTTGCACTAGTTTCAATATCTATAAATATCTTTGCTAAATCCGTATTTAGATTTTCATTTGTATTTGCATTTTCTACGATGTTTACAAAAAGTTGACTAGGGTAAATAAAATACCCTTTAGTTTTAATAGCATCATCTTTGATTTCAGAAGTAATGACACTATCAGGAAGTTTGGCATAGTTAACACTATCGTCACCAGCCTCTATGTAAAGAGAAAAGTTTTCACTTATGAAACGGTAAAATAAACTACCCAGTACATACTGTTTAAAATCCCAACCATCTACAGAACCTCGAACATCATTTGCGATTTTCCATATTTGGCTTTGTAGTTGGGCTCTTTGTTGTGTACTTGTCATAGTCTTCCTTATTACATTAATATTCTATTGTAGCAAATATTGACTTATAGTGTAATGATATAAATAATAAATAATAAAAAGAGAATAGAGTATTTATTTTGTGCTATTTTACAGTAGAATACAAACTACTAGATTTTATTATTAAAATCAGAAAAGGAGATTATAATGCAAAAACTATTTGATGAAGTCAGTTCTCTAGATAAACGATGCTATGATACATTTTCTTTAAATGAAGATATCTTGATGGAACATGCTGCAGAGGGGATGGCTACATTTATTCGTCAAAAATTTCCCCTTGGGGCTACTGTTCTTATTGTTTGTGGTAGTGGAAATAATGGTGCCGATGGACTTGCCCTTTCACGTTTACTTCATAAAGATTTCAGTGTCAATATTTTCATTGTTAAAGAGGCAAAAAGTGAAATGGCAAAACTTCAAGATAAGCGAGCACATGCCATTCATGTACCAAGAACACTCTATCTTAGTGATTCAGATATCATTGTAGATGCTATTTTTGGTACAGGCTTTAATGGTACTTTAGATGTTGAAACAAAATCAGTTATGCAAACCCTCAATAAAC
>CAZMBK010000301.1:0-1712 GCA_964564315.1 uncultured Sulfurimonas sp. | reverse complement strand
TTAAAAGAGTGTGAGTTTAAATATAATCACTCTAAAGAAGAAGCGATTAGACTACTTATTAAACAATATTACGAGGAAGAGAGATGAATAAGTTAGCAATACTTGGAGTTGGAAATATTTTAGAAAAAGATGATGGTATTGCTATATATGCAACTACATACCTAGAAGAAAATTATACTTTTGAACCATCTATTGAGATAGTTAATGGTGGGGTTGAGGGGATCAATCTATTAAATATGTTTATGGAATATCCTCATATTATTATTCTTGATGCTATTGAGATTGATGACAAAGCAGGAAGTATTTATCATATACCATCTCATAAACTTACTGGCTATGGACTAAACTCTGGTGGTGCACACGAAATAGGAGTTCTTCAATGTTTTGATATTTTAGAACTCATGGGCAGAGATACTCCAAAATCAAGCATTTTAGGAATAGTTCCTAAAGAGATAGATGTATCGATATGCTTAAGTGATGTGCTCTATAAAGAGTTTGATACTTATATTGAAACACTTATAAAAATTTTAGAGAAGAATGATATAAAAGTAAGTAAAAAAGGTAAAATTAATTCTTTAGACTCAATAATAGAAAATTTTAAAAACCCTCAAAGATAATCTATTAAACTTTGAATCTAAATATAAAGAAGAAATAAGTAATCTTTAATTCACAATTACTCTGAGGGATACATTAGTCGTTATCGCTCAAATATAAAACATATACTGTAAATTCTCAAAATTAAAATGTTTACTATAAGGAATATTTTAATTTTTACACCTTTACAAATCTATAAATGAATGAACATTCATATATTATATAAATTTCTCTTAAAAAAGTATTAAAAACCTCTTGAATGTTCTATACTTGGATTAGCAAATATATCCAGAATATTCTCTAAAGAACAAATATTACTCTTCTTTTGGAAATCAATACCAAAGGATTGAATTGTAGATAAAACTGTAGTGATATACTCATCCCAAACAGAATTCATCTCTTCACTTAGAGCCACTTCTACAGAGAGGATATCTTTTGGAACAATACTTATAACAGTTGTTTCAGCCATAGCTTCACTTAATGAACATATCTGGAGCATTTCAGCAATTTCCACTTCATTCGCTGTTTTTTTAACTAGACTACCATCTAAAAACTCATCAGTAGTTTTTATAGTAATTTCCCCTATATTTCTAGACTCATCAGATGCAGTATTAATTATCAGTACTTCATCAAACTCTTGTAACAAAGGCATCAAATTAAAACCTAAAGTTCCTCCATCCACTATCTCAATTTCAGGAATAAAAGTGTAGTTCTCTTTGATATATTTTGCAGCATATAAACCTACCCCTTCATCCTTAAAAAATACATTTCCTGACCCTATTAGTGCAACTTTTTTTTTCATAATTATCCTTCAATTTTTTGTATTGCATGATATATCTGACCTAATGATATACCACCATCATTTATTGGTATTCTACTCTGTATATAATACTTTCTATCTAATTTATTTAATTCTTGTGTTAGTTTAGAAACCAAACTCTTATTTTGAAAGACACCTCCACTCAAAACTATAGGTAAATAAGCAAACTCTTGTGCAATTTCACAAATAATTTTCACAACTGTATTTATAAACTTCTTCGCTATCTTCTCAGATGATTTTTCGTTCATAATCTGTGGTATCATTTTTGAGTACTCAATTACTCCATCTTCTAAACTAT
>CAZMBK010000300.1:0-1713 GCA_964564315.1 uncultured Sulfurimonas sp. | reverse complement strand
ATTAAAATGGGAAAAGCATATGTTGATAGTCTTGGCGAAGAGGAGATTCGTGAGTATCGTGGTACTGTTACAGAAGCAGGTAAACGTAGTAAGTTTGCAGAGCGTAGTGTAGCAGAAAACTTAGATCTTTTTGAGCGAATGAAAAAGGGTGAATTTGCTGAGGGTGAGCATATTCTTAGAGCTAAGATAGATATGTCTGCTGCAAATATGAAGCTTCGGGATCCACTTTTATATCGTATTAGACATACACATCACTTTAGAACAGCGGATGAGTGGGCTATCTATCCTATGTATGACTTTGCACACTGTCTCTCTGACTACATTGAAGGTGTAACACACTCTATTTGTACACTAGAGTTTGAAAATAATCGCGATATTTATAACTGGGTCTTAGAGACTTTAGCACTTACACCGCCACGACCTTACCAACATGAGTTTGCACGTTTAGGTATAAACTATACGGTTATGAGTAAAAGAAAGCTTTTAGAACTTGTACAAGGTGGACAAGTGGCTGGCTGGGATGATCCACGTTTACCAACTATTGCTGGATATAGAAGAAAAGGTTATACTCCTGAGTCTATCATCACTTTTTGTGATCAGGTAGGCGTAGCTAAAGCAAACTCCATGGTTGATGTTGCACAGTTGGAGTTTTGTATACGTGATGACTTAAATAAAAAAGTACCTCGTGTTATGTGTGTACTTGATCCTATAAAAGTAACTATTGAAAACTATGAGGGGAGTGAAGAGATAGTTGCTTCATACTACCCAGAAGATGTTCCTAAAGAGGGTACACGAATTTTACCTTTCTCTCGTGAAATTTATATTGAACGAGATGATTTTAATGAGAACCCTCCAAAAGGTTATTTTCGCCTGACACCTGAGCAACCAGTGAGACTCAAACATGCTTATATTATCTCTTGTAAGGAGATTATTAAAGATGCTAGTGGTAATGTTATAGAGATAAAAGCAGAGTATCATCCTACATCTAAGAGTGGATCAGACATAAGTGGCATTAAAGTAAAAAGTGCTATTCAGTGGGTAAGTGTTGGGGAAGCTAAAGAGGTTGAAGTGAGACTCTATGACAGACTTTTTTCTTGTGAAGCACCAGAAGGCATAGAAGATATAAATCCAGATTCACTTAAAGTTATTAAAAATGCTCTAATAGAACCTGCTGTTATAAACCAAAAACCTGATGAAAGATTTCAGTTTGAACGTCAAGGTTACTTCTATGCAGACCCTGTAGACTATACAAATGAAAAACCTGTTTTCAATAAGATAGTAGGGCTTAAAGAGTCTTGGGGTAAAAAGAAAAAAACAACTGAACAAAAGAGTAAAAAAGAGGAGAAAAAAGTTCAAATAGATGGTGAAGTAGTTGCTATGAGTGAAGTACAACAAGCACTTTTTGATGACTACACTTCATCACTTAAACTTAATAGCGAAGTAGCAAATACTCTTGCTCGTGATGAAAATCTTTCATCATTTTATACAGAAGCACTTGAAGTATTACAAAGCCCTGTAAATCTAGCAAATATTGTTATAAATGAGGTCGCAAGAGAGATAAAAGAAAAAGGTATAAGTGAGCTAAAGTTTACTGCCAAACAGATAGCAGAACTTATTAAAATGGTGGACGATAAAACTATTTCAAATAAGATTGCAAAACAGGTTTTTGATGAGATGGCAAAATCGGGAGAGAATCCAGCTAAAATAGTAGAA
>CAZMBK010000299.1:0-1713 GCA_964564315.1 uncultured Sulfurimonas sp. | reverse complement strand
TAAAAATATTTGCACATCCTGATGGTGTAGTTTCTCAAGGGAAGCTCTGTATTAAAGGGAAGTATGGTTTTGATTTTGTAGATGCAGATGATAGACTCCGTAACCCTCGCATACGAAAATCATGGTTAGATAAAAATCCTGAGATTAAAGAAGCTATTGCATCTACTTTAACAGATTTAGATGAGACTTGGGTTGAGACGAACTTAGAGTCTGCAACAACTGCCGCAGCTATGATGATGAAAAAAACACAAAAGAAGTATGGTAGAAAATCTATCTGTTCCATAGGTGGGGCTAGAAGCTCATGTGAATCTGCATATCTTTTTCAAAAGTTTACTCGCCATACTCTGAACTCTCCTCATGTTGACAACTGTGCTCGTGTTTGTCACTCTCCATCACTCTCTGGTATGAAAGTGACTATTGGTGAGGGAGCTGCTACGAATCCTTACAATGACATCTACAATGTAGAGTTTATGGTTGTTATAGGTTCAAACACTACAGAAGCACATCCTATCATCGCAAATCGTATCATAGATGTTGCTAGAGAGCAGGACAACTTAGCTGTTTTTGATGTTCGGGAGATTAAACTCCATCGTTTTGCAAAGTACAAGGCTATTATGCCACATGAAGCAAACCTTTTAACTCTCAATATGATGGCATATGTTATTATAGATGAAGAGTTATATGATGAGAGTTTTGTGGAAGATAGAACAGCAGGCTTTGCAGAGTTTAAAGAAAAAATAATGAATGACCCTTATGCGAACCCTGACTACTATAATAACATAGAGGGGTATGAGTATCTCTCAAAAATGATTAAAAAAGTGGCTCGTGAGTATGCACTTAAAAAGTCAATGATATTTTGGGGACTTGGAATCACTGAACATATAGATGGTTCTTACTCTGTTATGGCTATGGTTCACCTATCTCTTATGACTGGTAACATTGGAAAACGTGGCGCTGGTCTTATGCCTCTTCGTGGTCAGAATAATGTTCAAGGAACTTGTGACATGGGAATGCTTCCGTATTTTGATCCTGATTATCAAACGCCAAAAGAGATTGGTCTTATGACACCGCAACTTGTGGATGAGATGCTCGAAGACAGAGTAAAAGTTGTACTTAACATTGGTGAAGACCTCACTCATATCCATCCAAATCTTAACAAAGTAGATCGTGCATTTGAGAAGCTTGATATGATTTTTGTACAAGAACTTTTTATGACTGACATTGCTAATCGTGCAGATATTGTCATAGGTGTAAAATCTGCTTATGAAAAAACTGGTGTTTATGTAAATGCTATGAGAAGACTTCATCTTTCACAACCTCTCGTAAAATCAGACCTACCTGATGATTGGGAAGTTCTTACACTACTTGACCAAAAAATGGGTGGCGATGCAAACTACAAAACAAGTAAAGATGTATGGGAAGAGGTTCAAAAAGTAGCCTATAGACGTTTTTCTGGTGCAGATTATCATAGACTTGAAAAACATCGCAAACGTGGACTACAGTGGCCAGTGCACACAGAAGATACACCCATCCTTCACCAACTAGATTTCCGTACAGATGATGGTCTTGGACATTTTAAATATAATCAATATAGACTTCGCGGAATGATACAGGAAATAATGGAGAAAAAACTGACAGGGTATCACCTTAGTACAGGGCGTACTTTAGCACACTACAATAATGCAGCACAAACTTCAAGAAGTCCAAATCTTA
>CAZMBK010000298.1:0-1716 GCA_964564315.1 uncultured Sulfurimonas sp. | reverse complement strand
CTTCTAAAGCAATTGCTGTTTTTGCAGGACAGTGGCCTCATTCATCATATATGATCCCTGGTGGAATAACAACTGACCCGACAAACATAGATTTATTAAAAGTTGAGTCTTATATAGATGAACTAATAGGTTTTTTTGAAAAAGAGTCTATAGGTATTTCCCTTGATAAATTTCTCTCCTTTGAATCATGTAAGGACTTTAATACTATGCATAGTGATATATCTTATCTTGAAAGTAGTTTAGTAGATATGAAAATGAATGAAAAAGGGTTTGCTTATGATAGATTTTTAGTTATTGGAGATCATAGCTTCACTAAACCTTCTAAATTAAAGCAAACACGTGCATTTAGTGTTGATGCAAAGTATGTAAATACTGTAGATGCATACTCTCCTGCGCAAAATTCCTATGCTAAAAATGCTCAATATAAAAATAATTTTTATGAAACAGGGCCTCTTTCTCGTGCTATTGCTACAAATTTTCCAATTGTTAAAAATATGCATAGACGTTTTAAAGATAGTGCATACTCAAGAGTAATGGCGAGAGTTTTTGAGCTTGCTATACTCCTAAAACATTCAAAAGAACTACTGAAGAGTGTAGATATTTCACAAAAATCTTGTAATAAAAGTATAGATATTTCAAAAGTTACAGGAATAGGATTTGGTATTGTTGAAGCACCTCGTGGACCACTATTGCATACAATAAATATTAAGAATGGATTGATAGAAAAGTATAAAATTGTAACTCCTACTCAATTTAATATTGGAAGTAGTACAAAAGACAATCCAACACCTGCTCAAAATGCAATGAAAGGAGTAAAACAGAAAGAAGCACTTTTTATTTTTCGCACTTTTGATGTTTGCTCCGTATGTACAACTCACTAAAAAGTTCTCTTTAGTCCATAAAACATATAAGAAAAACATAATTTAATCTAAATTTAAAAAAACTAATATTTGTTTAAGTTATTCTTTAGTAATATAATGAATGATTATTCATTTACTTAAAAGAGGAGTTGGCTATGGCGGATAGAATAGAGGGTGTAAAAAAGCTTTTTACATCTAAAAGTGCACGTGTAGAAACAAATAGAGGTGATGCTCATTATGAAAAACTGTTTCAATCATGTCGGATAAGAATAGAAGAGTTAAAAACTCAAACACCATCAAAAAATCGTTTAAATATAGACGATATGCTAGAGGATCAAGGGGTTAATCGCCGTGATTTTATGAAGTGGGCAAGTGCAGTAACAGGTATGTTAATGCTACCAGCATCTTTTACACCACTTGTAGCAGATGCAGCACTCCTTATGAACAGAGCACCAGTTATCTGGATAGAGCTTTCTGATTGTGCAGGTAATACAGAAGCTATGTTACGTTCAGATGGGCCAAAAATTGATGAAATTCTTTTAGATATTATCTCTTTAGAATTTAATGAAACGATTATGGCTGCTTCTGGACATCAAGCTGAAGCACAACTAGAAGATGCAATGCATACTTTTAAAGATAAATATCTTCTCTTTGTAGAGGGTGCAGTTCCAATGGGTATGAATGGTCAATTTGGTACTATTGGTGCAGAGGGTGAAACTATGCATGATCATTTACAACGTGTTGCAAAACATGCTGCTGCTATTGTTGCAGTTGGTTCTTGTGCTACATTTGGTGGTGTTCCAGCAGCTTCACCAAACCCAACAGGTGCAGTTGGTGTTATGGATGTTGTAAAAGG
>CAZMBK010000297.1:0-1721 GCA_964564315.1 uncultured Sulfurimonas sp. | reverse complement strand
TAGTAGTAAAGTTTTTGCTTCGGTTTGAAACTTTAGTGGTGGATTTACATCTACCCCAATAATTCCATACCAAATTAGACAACAAGCCAACTTACTCTATAATTAGGTACTTAAAAGCGAAAAAGTCACACAAAAAACTTTCACCTAATAGGTGTAACTTTTTCAATTATGACGAGCGAGAATTATGACACAAACTATCTTAAATTTTAAACTACAATCCACAAACGAGAAATTAACACCAAGAACAGGTATTGCGATACTGGGAGAATACCTTAAAGGTATGAACCTTGAAAAGCTTTGTAATGACAACTTGCCTAAAGCGAAACGTAACAATGGCTATTCAGCATTTCAATTTATCTATCCATTAATCTTGATGCTACACAGTGGTGGAAGATTTCTTGATGACATCAGAGAAATAAAAGTAGATGAAGCACTAACAACACTTCTAAAAATAGAAAATATTCCAACAGCAAATGCCTTTTCTAAATATCTTCGTAAACACGGAACTAACGGTGAAGATGGAATGAGAAAAATAAATAAGAAATTTTTGAAACGATTTATAAAAAGTATTAAAAACGAAGAGTTGATTTTAGATATAGATGCAACATTCATTGAATCTCATAAAAACACAGCGAAATGGTCATATAAAGATGCTCCTGGATATATGCCAATGGTAGGGCATATCAATGGAGGTTATGTTATTGATGTAGATTTTAGAGAGGGTAATGAATCACCTGCTTCAAAGAATTTAGAGTTTATTAAAGAGTGCGAACTACAACTTCCAATAGGAAAGAAGTTTGATAGATTTAGAGCAGATAGTGCATCTTATCAAGCTGATATATTTAACTATTGTGAAGAGAAAAATATACTTTTCACTGTTACTGCAAAAAAGAACAGAAGTATGTTTAACTCCATAAAAAGTATCAATGATGAAAAGTGGCAAACTTTCTCAAAAAGAGAAAAGATAGCAGAGTTTACTCATACAATGCAAGGTACAGATAATGCTTTTAGAATGATAGTTATAAAAAAAGACATCACACCTACACTACCAACAATGGAAGGCTATATTTCAGATGAAGTGATGATGCAACATCAAGATGAAATCTACTATTGTATAGCTACCAACGACAATGATTTAACACCCCAAGAGATTATAAAACTCCATCGTCAACGAGGTGAAACAAGTGAGAATAAAATTAAAGAGTTGAAAAATGGTTTCAATATGAGTTATCTTCCATCATCAAATCTACAAGCAAATGCATTTTACTTCTATATTGGAACTCTTGCTTATAATTTATTCCTACTATTCAAACAAATATTAGACAAGAATTTACAAAAACATACAGTTAAAACAATTCGATATAAACTTTATAATATCGCTGGTAAGGTTATCTCTCATGCGAGAGATACTATACTCAAAGTAAATGAAGAGTTTCTGCAACTACTCCAGAAAATAAGATTTAGAGCTTATGAAAAGAGTTTGCAATGATAATAAATCTAAACCTGAAAAAGCCAATAATTAGTAAGATAAATTTAATCATAAGGGGAAAGTATTTCCAAAATTGTATGAATTTTGCACTAAAAAGTCATAAATCACGAATAACGGAGTAAAAAATATGTAGAAGTTAATTTTATAGCCTGATTAGGTGCTTCTGGATTTAAAAAAAATGAGTTTTTTATGATTTTGGAAGTATGGAAAATATTATGGAATTATTTGGGAT
>CAZMBK010000296.1:0-1731 GCA_964564315.1 uncultured Sulfurimonas sp. | reverse complement strand
TATGGTGACTGGAATAAAAAGATTCATTACCAAATTGCTACAGGTGCAGCTGCTAATCCTGACAAAGGAAAAGATGCGCAGGGCAACAGTGGTTCAAATATAGAGATGGGTGAGCAGAGCTTTTTTCTAGGGGGAAAAATAAAACTCTCACCTTTTAATGGCTGGGAAGAGAAAAAAGTGACTGAAACATATATGGGACAAGGAAAACACTTTACCATTGGGGCTGCATACTGGGCTATACCTACAATGAAAGGAACAACAGATAATAATGCAACACTCAACCTTAAAAGATCACTTATAAATATTGAACTTTCAGCACACTACTACGGACTAATGATTCAAGGGGAGTACTTTAAGTTTAATGATGTAGTTGCAGATATAAAAGCAGTAAATACTCTTCACACAGGAACTGCTTCAGGCTACTATGTAACAGGCGAGTATGTTTTTACAGAGTTCAATTTTTTAGCACCTTTTGCTCGTTATGAATCATGGGATAAATTTGAGGAGGAAGATGCCTATAATGCGAGTTCAATGCTTGTTGGTCTTAACTGGTATCTTAGAGGAAATACAACAAAAGTTGGAATGTACTATCAAAAAGATAGTTTTGATGCAAATGTAGGTGATAAAGATGTGGATATATTTCGTATAACATCTCAGTGGTTTTTCTAAATCGTAAAAAAACTTGTAACTAAAGCGTAACCCAACTGTTTTATACTTCCGCTAACAAAATATAAACAAGGGTTACAAATGACTAAAGTTATAAAAATTGCATTAGCAAGTACTATATTACTTACATCTTTAAGTGCAAACGATATTATTAAAGGAAGTGGTGCTTCTTTCCCATATAGTGTTTATCAAAAATGGTTAAAAGCATATAATAAAGAGACAGGTATTAAAGTTGACTACATCAAAAAAGGTTCTTCAAAAGGGATTAAAGATGCTTCGTCTCGTGCAGTTGACTTTGCTGGAACTGACAAACCTCTAAGCCCTAAAGTTCTTAAGAAAAATGGTCTTTATCAGTTTCCAGGTGTAGTTGGAGCGATTACAATGGGATACAACCTCCCTGGTGTAAGCGAACTTAAACTTAGCCGCAGGGCAACTGTAGCTATCGCCAACGGAACTGCTAAGTACTGGGATGATGCAGTTATTGCAAAGGCAAATGCTGGTGTAAAACTACCACATGAAAAACTTACATTTGTACACCGTGCGGATGGTTCAGGAACTACATATAACTTTACATACTACCTTTCAAAAGTTTCTAAAAAATGGAGAAAAACTTACGGTGCAAAAAAATCACTTAACTGGCCTGGAGATCACCACATTGGTGGGAAAACAAACTCTGGGGTAGCTGCACTTCTTAAACAGACAAAATACTCTGTTGGGTATATTGACTACGCAGATGCTAAAAATAATGACATTGCGATGGCTACAGTTGAGAACCGTGAACATAACTTCGTTAAACCAACACTAAAATCTTTTCAAATAGCTGCTGCAAAAGCAACACTAAAACCTCAAAAAGATTTTTATGCAGTTATTGCTGACCCCAAAGGTGCAGACTCTTACCCTATGGTAGCCGCTACTTTTATTTTAGTTCCTTCTGAAAAACCAGAGATGAATAAACGTGTTACTCAATTTTATGACTGGTGTTATACAAATGGTCAAGATATAGCTAAAGGTCTTGGTTTTGTGCCACTTCCAGACTCTTTAACTTCTAAAATCAGAACTTACTGG
>CAZMBK010000295.1:0-1738 GCA_964564315.1 uncultured Sulfurimonas sp. | reverse complement strand
GTGAGGGTTATGTTCGTATAGCACTTATTGAAAATGATAACCGTATCCGTCAAGCAGCAAGAAATATAAAAGAGTTTTTAAAGCAGTTTAAAGATTGCAAACAAGAAGAGAGTAAATAATGATTAAAGTTGGAATTATCGGTGTTGGAACTGTGGGTGCAAGTGTTGCAAATATCTTAAAAGATAATGCAGATGTAATTAGTGCGCGTGCTGGTGTAGATATTATTGCTAAAAGTGGTGTAGTCAAAAACCTCTCTAAAGATCGTGGTGTTGATATAGTTCTTAGTGATAATGTGGATGATGTTTTGAATGATCCTGAGATAGACATTGTTGTTGAGCTAATGGGTGGTGTTGATGAACCATTTGAAGTTGTAAAACGTGCACTCAATGCAGGAAAAGCTGTAGTAACTGCAAACAAAGCTCTGCTTGCTTATCACCGTTATGAACTCCAAACTATTGCTAAGGATATCGCATTTGAGTATGAGGCATCTGTAGCTGGTGGTATTCCAATCATTAATGCACTTCGTGATGGTCTGTCTGCTAATCATATTGAGTCCATTATGGGAATTATGAATGGTACTTGTAACTACATGATGACAAAGATGACAAATGAGGGTGTATCTTATGATGCTATCCTTAAAGAGTCACAAGAGCTAGGCTACGCTGAAGCTGATCCATCTTTTGATGTGGGTGGTTTTGATGCTGCACATAAACTTCTTATTTTAGCTTCTATCGCTTACGGGATTGATGCAAAACCTGAAGATATTCTCATAGAGGGAATCGAGAATGTAAGAAGTGAAGATATAGCGTTTGCTAAAGAGTTTGGTTATGCCATAAAACTTCTTGGAATTGCTAAAAAAGATGGTAATGAAGTTGAGTTAAGAGTTCATGCTTGTCTTATCAAACAAGAAGAGATGATTGCAAAAATAGATGGTGTCATGAATGCTATTTCTGTTGTTGGTGACAAAGTAGGGGAGACTCTTTACTACGGACCAGGTGCAGGTGGTGATGCTACAGCTTCAGCAGTTGTTGCCAACATCATTGACATCGCAAGAAGTGGAAAATCTACTCCAATGCTAGGATTTGATAGACCGATGGAAGGGAGTCAGTTGACACTTAAGCCAACTGCAAATATTGAGTCAAAGTATTACTTAAGAGTAAATGTTTCAGATAAAGCGGGTGTTTTAGCAAAGATTACAAAAATATTTGAAGAGAAAAATATCTCTATTGAAACTATGTTACAACGTCCAGCAACAGAGACTTCAGCAAATCTTCTCATTTCAACTCATAGAGCAAAAGAGAGTGATATTCAAGCGATGATAGCAGAACTTGAAGCACTTGACTTTGTAAATGCTCGTCCAGTGATGATAAGAATAGTATAGTCTATAAAATTTAGAGCTTTATAAAGAGCTCTAAAAACAACTAAAATTGTTAAAAAAAATCAAAATTTCAGTCTTCTTTTACCCTTAAAACTCTATAATAAAACTTATTAATTCTTATATAAAATATAGAGGTATATAGTCAGTCCTGAAAAACCAACTAAAGCACTTATTTTAGAGACTTAAAAGCCACAAAACAGTATGGTGCCGATATACTTATCTCGAATGCAACATTTTTAGAACTTAAAAATAGCTATAAAATACGTTCAATAGATTTAGTAGAAGTAAAAGGAAAAAGTGAAGCGGTAGAGATTTATGAGGTGATTTGTTCTAATAAACACATAGCTGAAGCAGAGTTAC
>CAZMBK010000294.1:0-1739 GCA_964564315.1 uncultured Sulfurimonas sp. | reverse complement strand
TATACAAAATTTAATGGAATGTTAGATAACTATGATACATATCTTAGTGATAATACTTCTTCATTAGAAGATAGTAAAACAAAAGCAACGGAACACTTAGATGCAAAATATGAAACTATGAAACAGCAGTATGCTGCTTACGATGCTATGATCGCATCGTTTAAGAATGCATCTGCCGCATTTACACAGATGCAAGATGCAAGTAATGATAACAACTAAAAATTAAAGAAATTTTTAGAAGTGTCGATTTAATAGATACAATTTGAGAAGAGAAGGAATGAAAAAATGTATGGAAACACAGCTTATAATATTTATGTTCAGAATGATTTAGGGGTAGAGTCTCCAGCTAAGCTTGTTGAGATGCTTTATGAGGGTGTCCTTCGTTTTAATGCTCAGGCAAAAAAAGCCATTAAAGATGGTGATATTGAAAAAAGAGTCTATTGGTTGAACCGTTCAACTGCTATTATAGTGGAGTTAGTTTCTACATTAGATATGAAAGAGGGTGATATAGCAATCTACTTAGAGGGACTTTATAACTATGAAATTCAGCTTTTAGCAGAGGCTGGTCATGAGGGAAATATTGCTAAAGTAGATGAGTGTAGTAATGTATTTAAAACTCTTTTGGAGACTTGGAGAGAGACAACAAATGTGGCTTAAAAAGCTTAAAATAGCTGTTGTAGAGAAAGATACAAAGAGTTTTGCTGAGCTCTTACAAAAGATACCAAAACTAGAAGATCCTCGTGAAATAGAGGAGGCTCTTCATCTTATAGATGCAGCAAAAGAGATACTTCAAACACTTAAAAGTGACACACAGACTTCCATGATTCAAATGAAAAAGAATTTAGCTTTTTTAAATGCCACTCGTACAGGTAGTGGTGCAAAATTTGACATTACTTCATAGCTTTTTTTCGTATTCCAAATTTTAAACTTCTTAGTGTATATTCACTTACTACTGCACCTTTACGCATAGTGAGTATATGTCTTACTACATCGGCAATATCTTGTGCAAAAAGTTTTTCATCTTCTTTGCTACTAACATCAAAACGTAGATCATCATAAAAAGCAGATTCAGTCATATCTGGATTGATATTTGTAATGCTAAGAGCACTTTTTCGAGTCTCTTCAAAAAGTGCATCACTAAATGCATGCAGTCCAGCTTTACTAGCACTATAAACAGCAGCAAATTTACTTGCACGGAGTGCTTCTATAGAGTTTATGTTGATGAGGTAGCCCTCATTTTTTTTAAGACTTTTGAGTGTGGCGTTTGTGAGAAGCATGGGAGCTGTAAGGTTTAAAAAGGTCATAGTTGTGATAGTGTTAGTGTGTAACTCTTCGTGTGGTTCAAACTTCCCAAATCCTGCGGCATTTATAAAAATAAAAATATCCTCTTTTTTTAAAAAACTACAAAGCTTTAGAGTCTCTTTTTCATTTGAAAGATCTGTTTGAAGGGCTTCAAAATGTTCACTTTGGAATGCACTGTCTTGGATATTTCTACTGATGCCAAGTACTGCAAAACCCATTGCTAAAAGCTCTGCTGTTATTGCTTTGCCTATGCCAGAACTTGCTCCTGTTACTACTGCTTTTTTCAAATCTAACCTCGCTAATTTTAGTTATAATTATAGTATGAAGAATATATACATAACTGATTTATCACTTAGTGATTACAGTAAGAAAATATGGAACTCATTTGCAAATGATAACATAATGAGTATAGCAACTGCGAGAACTTATATGAAAAC
>CAZMBK010000293.1:0-1746 GCA_964564315.1 uncultured Sulfurimonas sp. | reverse complement strand
ATGATGCATCAGATTTTAGATCAGAGTGTCTCTACTGAGCAAATTGCTGCATTTTTACTCGGTTGGCGTTTAAAACCTGAAACTATTGAAGAGTTTCGCGGGGCTATCGCTGCATGTGACAGTGAAATAATAGAGACAAAAGTAGAAAACTCTTTAGAGTTAGGGTACCCTTTTGATGGAAAGGCAAAAAATCCATATATCTTTCCACTTGTTGCTAAAGAGTTAGAGAAGAGCGACTTAAATCTTGTTGTTATTGGAGGCGAAAAACAGCCTTCGAAAGATGGCATTACAATTAAAGAGATTGTTAATGAGATAGAGTTAGAGAAAAATGTTCACTATTTTGAGAGAGTTGAGTTTTTTAAAAAGATGCATGACTTAACGGATGTAAGAAGAAAACTAGGGCTTAGAAGTGGGTTTAACACTATAGAAAAACTACCTCGTGTAGCACAGAGTGAGTATGCTATTACGGGTGTTTTTCATAAGCCATATGTCAAAAAATATGCTGAAATATTTTCAGATAGATATAAAAGATTTGCTCTTATTCAAGGGAATGAGGGAACACCTGAACTCTTTAGTAAAGGAAGACTTTGGATTGTAAATGGATCTGAAATAGAGGAGTTTATAGTTGATCCAGCCCATTATGGAATTAACTATAGCAAGTCATGGGATAAGATAGGCATTAAAGAGTCTGTCGAGCAGTTAAATAACCCATCAGCAGAGTACCTTAAACTTGCAAAACTTAATGCTGCTGTTTACCTCTTTGTAACTCAAAAAGCTACAAGTATAGATGAGGCATTTGCGATGTTAAATGGATAAACCCTCAAACCATTATAAAAATGTTCTGCATGGTTTTTTTCTCTCTATAGGGACAACCATAGCAGAGCCCTCTACGATTTTACCTCTTATAGTAAATCACTTTGGAGGGAGTTCTCTTTTAGTCGGTTTTTTTGCTTCACTCCTTCGAGGTGGGGCTATTTTAGTACAACTCTTTGCTGCATTTAAAGCACAGAATTATCCTCTTATGCTCCCTTTTATTCGGCGAGTTTTTTTCATACGGTTTTTAGCATGGTTCTTCATAGGTCTCTCTATCATTCTTTTGGGCGACTCTCATCCAAATATAACACTTTTTTGTATAGGTTTAGGGCTTTTTGTATTCTCTTTTAGTGCTGGTTTTGGGGCTATATATTTTAAAGATATTATTGCAAAGATTTTTTCACATAAATTTCGTGGAAAAACAATGGCATATAGACAGTTTTTTAGTGCTTTTGGGGGACTTCTTAGTGGTACTTTAGCTGCTATTGTCCTAGAGCATTTTCCTGCACCTCAGAGTTATGGGTACCTTTTTATTATTAGCTCTTTTGTAATGGGATTTGGATATATTGCATTTGGTACTATTGATGAACCTGTAAAAGAGGATATACCAAAGAAAGAGAACTCTTTTACTCTTTTTTTACAAAATTCACTAAAAATTCTTCGTGAAGATAAAGAGCTGCAGATACAACTAAGCACATTTTTACTTGCCTATGCCTATCTTATCTCTCTACCTTTTATTATTTTAGATGCACAAACAAAGATTGCTCTTGATGGAGTAGCCATTGGTTCTTTGATAACAACACAGATGGTTGGGGCAATGCTAAGTAACTTAATATGGGGAAAATTAAGTGGCAATGGAAGAAATAGACTCACTGCAAATATCTCCATAGCATTACAAATTGTAGCGATCTCTTTAGCTTTTAGTGCATCGAG
>CAZMBK010000292.1:0-1753 GCA_964564315.1 uncultured Sulfurimonas sp. | reverse complement strand
AGAAAAAACTTTCATCTGTAGCTTCATTAGCAACTCAAATTTTTGATAAGTTAGATGTAAAGCCATTGATGCAGATTTCAAACATTAAAATTCCTGAGTTATTAGTAGAGATGTTTGAGTCACTTAGTATTGATGATTTTAGACATATAAATATTGATAAATTTATTTCTCTAAAAGTAGAATGGCTTACAAAGCTTGTTTATTTACAATATGTAGAGCAGATAGATGAAGTGATAGCGATGGCTCCAGATTCAATAGTAGCAGAACTTCAAAAGATGAAAGAGTTATGTTCTGAAATGTCATGTGAAAATACAGTGTTAGCACCAATGTACTATGCAAAAATGCTCTATTATGATGAACTTTTCTTTAGAGTTATTCAAGATAATGAAGTATATGCTCGTGGTGGAAGATACAAAAATAACGACCTTACATCAGTAGGTTTCGCTATTTACACAGACGCTGTTTGTGAAGAAATAACTAAATAATTATTAGAAAAAGAGGAAATATTTTATGAAAGCAGATTTAATCGTTGGAATTCAATGGGGTGATGAAGGTAAGGGAAAAATAGTAGATAGACTCGCTTGTGAATATGATATGGTATGTCGTTCTCAAGGTGGGCATAATGCTGGTCATACTATTTGGGTTGATGGTGTTAAGTTTGCACTTCACCTCGTTCCTTCTGGTGTTTTAAACCCTGAAGCTATCAACGTTGTTGGTAATGGCGTAGTTCTCTCTCCTGAATCTATCATCAAAGAGATGGTTCAGTTTGAAGGTCTTGAGGGACGTCTTTTTATCTCAGATAAAGCACACTTAAATCTTTACTATCATGCACTTATAGATCAAGCAAAAGAGCGTCTTAAGGGCGATAAAGCTATTGGTACAACTGGTAAGGGAATTGGGCCTGCTTATGCGGACAAAATTAACCGTACTGGTTTTCGTGTTGGTGAGCTTCTCAATCCTGCAAAACTTACTGCTTCTATTATTGAGTATTTTGAGCAAAATAGACAAATTTTTGATATTTATGAAATTCCTACTCCTAAAGAAGCTGAACTTCTTGCTGAACTTGAAGGGTATAAAAAAGAGCTTGCTCCTTTCATTACTGATACAACACAACTTGTGTGGAAAGCACTTGATGAGAACAAAAGAATTTTACTAGAGGGTGCACAAGGTACACTTCTTGACATTGACCATGGAACGTATCCATATGTAACTTCTTCTGCAACTGTTTCTGCCGGTGCTTGTACAGGTCTTGGAATAAACCCTAAAGATATTGGTAAAGTTATCGGTATTGTAAAAGCATACTGTACTCGTGTTGGAAATGGTCCTTTTCCATCTGAAGATTTTGGTGAAGATGGTCAGCGTTTAGGCGAACAAGGGCATGAGTTTGGTACTACAACTGGTCGTGCAAGAAGATGTGGTTGGTTTGATGCTGTTGCTACTCGTCATGCTGCTCGTCTCAATGGTTGTGATGAACTAGCACTTATGAAACTTGATGTTCTTGATGGTTTTGATGAAGTGAAACTTTGTGTAGCTTATGAATTAAACGGAGAGACTATTGACTATATGCCATCAGACTTAGACTCTGTGAAGCCTATTTATAAAACTTTTAAAGGCTGGAACAACTCAGTAGGTGCTAGAACTTTTGATGCACTTCCTAAAGATGCACAAGATTTTGTAAAAACAATTGAATCAATTAGCAAAACAAAAGTTGGTATAATTTCTACATCACCAGAGAGAGATGATACAATAATTC
>CAZMBK010000291.1:0-1777 GCA_964564315.1 uncultured Sulfurimonas sp. | reverse complement strand
GATAGAATCAAAATCTTATATGCCTCTGTACTCTTCAAGAGAGTTTAAAAAGGTACGAATTGAGTACTTTACTCCCTCTTTTGAGATTTGGGAAGAGAAGCATAAAACAAAATAAGTTTAAAAATTAAGCATTGTTTTGTAGTGAAATTTTGCTATTTCGCTATAATTTCTCTATTATAAATCATGGAGATAGATCAAGATGCAACAAATGCCATTAGAGAGTTTTATAGATCACAAGTCCGATACAGGAATGCAGTGTGGCTCTTACTCCATAGATATACCAAAACTGAAAGAGGGCGAACAGTATCGTTTTCACTTTGATGCTGTAGCCTGTGTGGGCTGTCGCTGTTGTGAAGTCGCTTGTAATGAGCAAAATAACAATCCAGCAGATATTAAATGGCGTCGTGTTGGAGAGATGGAGGGTGGTGAGTTTCCAGCATTTACACAACTTTTAAACTCTATGTCTTGTAATCACTGTATAGACCCTGAGTGTATGAAAGGGTGCCCGACAAACTCTTACATTAAAATAGAAGAGACTGGAATTGTTCTGCATGATGATGATGTTTGTATAGGGTGTCAGTACTGTACTTGGAACTGTCCGTATGGTGTCCCAGTATTTCATGAAGAGCGAAATATTGTTACAAAATGTCATATGTGCCATGAGCGTCTTGATGTTGGTCAGTCTCCTGCTTGTGTTCAAGCTTGTCCTGCTGGAGCTATAGAGATAGAAGCTGTAAATGTAGAAGAGTGGTTAAATAGAGATATTGATGAAAATGCAAATATGCCATTTCTTCCTGATGCTCGCATAACAAACTCTACAACTCGTTACACACTTCCAGAGAATATGCCTGAAAATATGAAAGAGGTGGATGAGCATATACTTAAACCTGCACATAAAGAGCTGCCACTTGTTTTTATGACAGTGCTTACACAAATTTCTCTTGGTGGTTTTTTAGCACTCTTTTTAGGGGATGTTATGAGTCTCTTTGGTTTTGAATCTACAAACTGGATTATGGCCCTTTTAGTAATGCTTCCAGCTGCTTTAGGTCTTCCTCTCTCTGCACTGCACTTAGGACGTCCATTTTTAGCAATGACAGCTATGAAAAATATTAAAACTTCATGGCTCTCTCGTGAAGCGGCTGCTCTTGGACTCTTTACAGGCTTGATGAGTGGAGTTGTAGGGATGTACTTTTTTGAGGTAAACACTATGCTCCGTTTAGCTGTTGAAGCACTTACTTTAGGTATAGGTGTTTTTGGTATTTATGCACAAGCGATGATTTATCGTATAAAAGCTCGGCCATCTTGGGATAGACCGACAACAAACTTTAAGTTTTTTGGTGTAGCATATGTAGGGGTACTTTTACTAGCATTCTTTAGTTCACTACTAAGCCTTGGAGATGTTGTAACACCACTTATAGCATTTAGTATGGTTGTTGCTGTTTCTCAACTCTTTTTTACATATGAGGATACACGAAGTTTAGATACTATAAAAGAGAATGAGTACCAGTTACAAAGAACGAAACGACTCTTAAATGAAAATTTTTTAAAAGTAAAAAACTTACGTTTAGCGAGTCTTATTATTGGAGGAATTCTTTTGCCTCTTTTAGCCTTGGTTTTCGCAGGAAGTGGCTCTTTTGGGTATGCTTCTATTGTCCTTTTCTTCTCTTTATTACTCAGTTTTGCCTCTGAGATAAGTGATAGATTTCTGTTTTACACAACTGTTGTTCCCCTTGGAATGGCAGGTGGTTTCTTTGTTGGAAAACAGAGACATTAAAAG
>CAZMBK010000290.1:0-1779 GCA_964564315.1 uncultured Sulfurimonas sp. | reverse complement strand
GTTCTTTTCATCTTGATGCTCTTTTTATGGATGGTCTTATTGCTAAAGCACTCATTATTACTATAGTAATGGTTTTTATGCGCCTTATAGCTGCCCTTGTTTTTATAAAAGAGTTGGGAATTACAGATGCTATACTTATGGGACTCTCCCACTCTATGCCTCTAACGCTTCTTATCGCTATGGCAACACTTGCTTACAATGCAAACTCTATAGATACTCTTCACTACTATGCATTTATTTTAGCAGCACTTTTTCAGGTTATAAGTGTTATGATCGTTATTAAAATCTTAAATATTTACAGAGCTAAGCAACAAAAGGAAGTGTAATAATGTCTCGTTCTATATTACTTCAAATTACTCGAGACTCCATAGAAGAGGTGTTTCAAGCCAAATATAAAATAGACAAAGAGGCCCTTCTCCACGAGCACCCACTACTCAATGAACCCGTAGCTATAAGCATAAATATTTACATAAATGAAGAGTTACAAGGCTCTTATACAAGAGCACAATCTACAAATAATTCACTCCTGAGAAATATCATCATTGGTGCAAAAAAAGCCGCATTTGAAGATAGAGAGACATTAACAACTTCTCAATATCTACATGCTAAAATAGAGCTTATTTTGCATACTCAAAATGGAGATATGAGTGAAATCGACCCAGCAATACTCAAGGACAATAGCGATAAAAATGTTGCAATTTATTAAATTTGGAGTATGAGGAGCAGATAAAACTACTCCTCTAAGATTTTCTATTTAGAAACTTTACATTCACCTTGAATGTAACAGGCTATAGCATAGCCATGGTTCAGCCCAAGTGCTATACTCCCTCCAGACTCCTGAGTGATGTCTCCAGCCACAAAAAGCCCCTCTATATTCGTCTCATAGTTTTCATCATGAACAGGTTTTCCATCTACTTCTTTTATTCCACTACTTGAGAGAAAAGCACTAGGTGTTGTCCCGCCAATTGCGTAAATCACTCTGTCGTAAGTCACAGGTTCTACTTCGCTAAAGAGTACTTTTACTCTCCCCTCATCATCTTCAAGGGCAGTAATATTTTTACCAAGAATAGGTTTAACTTTTTTATTTGCAATAACATTTGCAATATTTGTCTGATTTGTTGGATTTGCACGTCGAAAGGTCTCGCGTCTGTAGCAGATACTTACATCATTATTTTCACTCAAGTCAACTGCATACTCAACTGCACTATCCCCACCACCAACAACAAGAATTTTTTCACCCTCATTACAGCCATCAAGTGTATAGCCTATTTTTTTTCTAATAGTTGGAGGCACTTTATAACTTGGCTTATTTGGTTTTCCCATGCGACCAATTGTCACTACTACACTCTTTGCCTCTATACTCTTTCCTGCCATAAAAATTTCAAAGTAACCCTCTTTTTTCTCAATAGATTGTACTTCTACATGTGTTTGAAGCTCAACTGAGTGATTTTCAAGTATCTCATCAAAAAAGTCCAAAGTACTCTCTTTGGTTCCATCGACAAAATAAATACGCCCATCAAGCTCAACTTTTTGACCCTTCCAGTCAACATCAACACGTTTGTTATCTTTGTAATACTTACGAATCGTTGCATTATGGTTTGTGTCTTTTTCTAAAAGAACAATATCATGTACACCCTGTAAATAACTCTCAACTGCAGTAGCAATCCCTGCTGGACCTGCACCAACTATGGCTAATTCGTATCTATGACTCATAAGAACTCCTCGTAAATAGTAAAATTACAAAAGGAGTCTACCATAGAATTAGTAATTTTAGTATAT
>CAZMBK010000289.1:0-1788 GCA_964564315.1 uncultured Sulfurimonas sp. | reverse complement strand
ACATGGTGTTGAAGAGATTACTCGTGATATACCAAATGTTCGTGATGATGAACTAGCACACTTAGATGATTCTGGAATTGTTAAAATAGGTACTGCTGTATCTGGTGGTATGATTTTAGTTGGTAAGGTTTCTCCAAAAGGTGAAGTAAAACCAACACCAGAAGAGCGTCTTTTACGTGCAATTTTTGGTGAAAAAGCAGGTCATGTTGTAAATAAATCTCTCTACTGTCCTCCATCCATGGAAGGTATAATTGTAGATATTAAAGTTTTCACGAAAAAAGGGTATGATAAAGATCCTTGTACTTTAGAACTTGAGAAAGAAGAGAGAGATTACTTAGAGCGTGAGCACTATGATCGTCTTCTTATGATAGATAAAGAGGAGATGTTACGTGTAACAAAACTTCTTACTCGTGAGCCACTTCGTGCTGACATTACAATAGCTGATACTGATTATAAATCAGGTGATACTATTAATGGTGATGATTTAGCAGAAGTAAATCGTTTTGCTATGAACGCTATTGTGAAATCATTCTCTGAAGAGATTCAAAATGAGTATACAAAAACTAAGAACCATTTTCAAAAACAAAAACGTGTTTTTAGAGATGAGCATGAAGAGAAACTTACTATTTTAGAAAAAGATGACATCCTCCCAAATGGTGTTGTTAAATATGTGAAGATTTATATTGCTACAAAACGTAACCTTAAAGTTGGGGATAAAATGGCTGGTCGTCACGGTAATAAAGGTATTGTTTCTATTATAGTTCCTGAAGTTGATATGCCTTATATGGAAGATGGACGTTCAGTTGATGTATGTTTGAACCCACTAGGTGTACCTTCTCGTATGAATATTGGTCAGATTCTTGAAATGCACCTTGGTATGGTAGGTCGTGAACTTGGGAATCAAATTCAAGAAGAGTTTGATACTAAGCAAAAAGACTTTATCGATAATTTACGTGCAAAAATGGTAGCTATTTCTGATGTTGCAGGACTTATGAATGCAGGTGAAGTTATTGGTGCTATGGATGATGAACTTTTCTTAAAATATGCAAGAGACTGGGCAAAAGGTGGAGTGCGTTTTGCTACTCCAATCTTTGAAGGTGTAAATGCTGGAGAGTTTGAAAAATTGTATGAGCTTGCTAAAATGGATGCTGATGGTAAGGTTGTACTTTATAATGGTCTTACTGGTGAAAAAATTAAAGAGCGTGTAAATGTTGGTTTTATGTATATTCTTAAACTACATCACCTTGTTGATGAAAAAATTCATGCTCGTTCAACTGGACCATACTCGCTTGTTACACAACAACCAGTTGGTGGTAAAGCACTCTTTGGTGGTCAGAGATTTGGTGAGATGGAAGTTTGGGCTCTTGAAGCATACGGTGCATCAGCTGTTCTTAAAGAGATGCTTACTATCAAATCTGATGATGTTGATGGACGTGTACGTGCTTACAAAGCACTTACAAAAGGTGAATTAGTACCACCAAGTGGTATTCCTGAAACACTATTTGTTTTAACAAAAGAACTTCAAGCACTTGCACTTGATGTAGAGATTATGGACGAGGTGGAAGACGATGAGTAAATTAGTACCAGTAGCAGTTACAGAAGAGAATAGACCAAAAGATATTAAACAGCTTCAGTTCCGTTTAGCATCACCTGAAAAGGTTATGTCATGGAGTAATGGAGAGGTTAAAAAACCTGAAACTATAAACTATCGTACACTTAAGCCTGAGCGTGATGGACTTTTTTGTGCGAAAATTTTTGGACCTGTAAGAGACTATGAGTGTCTTTGTG
>CAZMBK010000288.1:0-1817 GCA_964564315.1 uncultured Sulfurimonas sp. | reverse complement strand
CTTCTAATGTTTGGTAGAAAGAAGATGTAGGTATAAGTGCATCTGCACCTTTAATTCGACCCATTTGCCACTCCATGTGCTCACGAACATCTACAAGTTTGAAATTAACCATTCCTAAGTCACGAGCTTCTAAAAGTGCCATCATTTCATCAGGATCAATTTCAGCTTGATTTACAAGTTGTTCACACTCCTCTTGTGTAAGACCACGTGAGTGAGTATGAACAGCCTCTTCCATACCAAGTTCGATTCGTTTTGCTGCTGCAAACTCTGGAGTACAAAATATACCACAGTGACAAGCACCTGTCTCAGGAATCTCTTTTTCTATTGCTGGAGTACATGGACATGTTCTGTTATCTACAGACTGAGGTTTACCATCTACCTCTTCAACCATAAAACATGGACAAAAAAGTTTATTGTACATCATCTTGTTACGAGCAAGACCCATCTGAACACCTTCGTTTACTTCCTCTTGAGGGTTGTACTCCCAACCAAACTGTTTAATTACTTTGTCAGTAAACTTAACAGTTTTTTCCATTCTTTCGATAAACTCAGGTGAATTCATATCTATTTTAATCATACTCATTATTTAGTTCCTCTTTTTTTTCCTGCGATTATTCTTCTAAGTGCATTAAGACGAATAAAGCCTTCAGCATCTTTTTGATTATATACCTCATCTTCTTCAAATGTTGAGTGCTCTTCACTATAAAGAGACATATCAGACTCACGTCCAACTACTTCTACATTTCCTTTGTAAAGTTTTAACTTTACACTTCCTTGAACATATTTTTGAGTAGTATCAATTGCCGCTTGCATCATTTCACGCTCTGGTGAGAACCAAAAACCGTTATAGATAAGCTCTGCATATTTAGCGATCATTCCATCTTTCATATGTGCTTCTTCACGATCAAGACAGATAGACTCTATAGCACGGTGTGCTTTAAGCATAATAGTTCCACCTGGTGTTTCGTAACAACCACGTGCTTTCATACCAACAAAACGATTCTCAACGATGTCAATACGTCCAATTCCGTGTTTATTACCATACTCATTAAGAGTTCTTAGTATTGTAGCAGGAGAGAGTTCTGTACCATTGAGTGAAATAGGATCTCCATTTTTATACCCAATAGTGATATACTCTTTTTCATCAGGTGCATTTTCAGGGCTATTTGACCATAACCACATAGACTCTTCAGGCTCATTCATAGGGTTTTCTAAGTGAAGACCCTCATAAGAGATATGTAAAAGGTTAGCATCCATTGAGTAAGGGCTAACAGTTGGATTTCCATTTTCATCTAAATGTTTCGCATCGATGTCTATACCATGCTCTCTAGCATACGAGAGTAGCTTTTCACGAGAGTTTAAATCCCACTCTCTCCAAGGTGCAATTACTGTGATGTCTGGGTTAAGACCAAGGTAACCAAGTTCAAAACGAACTTGATCGTTTCCTTTTCCTGTCGCTCCATGACTTACTGCATCTGCACCCATTTTTGCTGCGATTTCTATCTGCTTTTTAGCGATAAGTGGACGAGCAATAGAAGTACCAAGAAGATACTCACCCTCATATATAGCATTTGCTCTAAACATAGGAAACACATAATCTTTAACAAACTCTTCTTGAACATCAAGAATAAAGATATTTTCAGGTTTTATACCATTATCAAGGGCTTTTTGGCGAGCAGGTTCAACCTCTTCACCTTGACCAAGGTCAGCTGTAAAAGTGATAACTTCAGCGTTATACTCCTCTTGTAACCATTTTAAAATTACACTAGTGTCAAGACCACCAGAGTAAGCTAGTACTACTTTTTTAACATCTTTTT
>CAZMBK010000287.1:0-1818 GCA_964564315.1 uncultured Sulfurimonas sp. | reverse complement strand
ATGTGGCTTACAGGTTTTGATGTGCCATTTTTAGACACGATATACATCGATAAACCAATCAGAGAGCATAGTCTCATCCAAACTATCTCAAGAGTAAATAGAAAGTATAAGTCAAAAGAGAAAGGGCTTGTAGTTGATTACATCGGTATAAAGACAGCTATGAACAAGGCTCTTAAACAGTTCTCTAAAATGGATAGCCAAAACTTTGAAGATATAAATGCTTCTATAGTTGTTGTAAAAGATCAGCTAGATTTATTAGCTAAACTTTTTCATAAGTTTGATACTGATTTATACTTTAATGGAACACCAACTGAACAACTAGAGTGTTTAAATAAATCTAGTGAATATGTACAGTTAACTAAAGAGCTAGAAGCACGATTTATGTATATAGTTAAACGACTGAAATCTGCTTACGATATATGTTGTGGTAGTGAGGTTTTTACTCAAAATGAAAAAGATCATATACACTTTTATTTAGCCATTCGTACTATTGTTATAAAGCTAACAAAAGGTGATGCACCTGATACTGCACAAATGAATGCGAAAGTATCAGAAATGATTACAGAGGCTCTTAAAAGTGATGGTGTTGAAGAGATATTTAAACTTGGGAGTGATGATGATACACAAATAGATATTTTCGATGAAGATTATATTAATAAGATAGATAAAATTAAACTACCAAATACAAAGATAAAACTATTACAACAGTTACTAGCAAAAGCATTAGAAGATTTTAAAAAGGTTAACAAAGCTAAAGCAGTAGATTTTTCTAAAAAGTTCACCGACCTTGTTGAAAAATATAATGAGAGAAAAGAGGAAGATGTACTTGTCAGTGGAGTCCTAGAGGACTTCACTGATGAGATTATTGATTTGTATCATGCACTAAAAAAAGAGAAAGAATCATTTGGTGATATGGGAATAGACTTTGAAGAGAAAGCATTTTACGACATTTTAAAAAGTATTGCTCATAAGTTTGATTTTGATTATCCAGAAAATAAACTCATCATCCTAGCGAGAGAAGTAAAGCAAGTAGTTGATGATAAAACTAAGTATACAGACTGGAATGTTAGAGATGATATTAAGGCTGGATTAAAAGTAGCATTGATTATGCTTCTCGCTAAACACGGGTATCCACCTATCACTAAAGATGAAGTGTTTAAAGAGATATTTGAACAGGCTGAGAATTTTAAGAAGTATAAAAATTGAAAACATATTATGGTGATAGAGAAAAATGTTACGACTGTTATAGACCAAAAAGTTCTTGTATGTGTGAGCATTTTGAACATATACAAACACAGACAAAGTTTGTAGTACTTATGCATCCAAAAGAGTTTAAAAAAGTAAAGAACAATACTGGACACTTTACACATAAAAGCCTTGTGAATTCTGAACTCTTTATAGGAATAGACTTCTCAGAGCATAGAAGAATAAATGAAATAATTGCAACACATGAGAGTTATATACTTTTCCCCTCTGAAAATGCACTCAATCTTAGTGAGCAAAAGCTAGAGAGTAGCAGGAAACCTACAGCGATTTTTCTTATAGACTCTACATGGGCATGTACAAAAAAGATGTTTACTCTGAGTAAAAACTTAAATACCCTTAAGCATATGAGTTTTACTACAAAGAGAACTTCTGCCTATGAGATAAAGGTACAACCTGATGAAAGGTATCTTTCTACCATAGAGTCTACATTGGTTGTATTAGAACTTTTAAATGCACAAAATAGAGAACAAATAGCGGGTGAAAAACTAGAAAACTTTTTAAATCCATTTTATAAAATGATAGAGTATCAAAAAGAGTTAATAGCAAACCCAA
>CAZMBK010000286.1:0-1822 GCA_964564315.1 uncultured Sulfurimonas sp. | reverse complement strand
ATACTTTCTATCGCCATCATCATATAAAATTTTATATTTATTATCCATTTTGCATTCCTTTTATCTCTCTTATTAATTCCATTTGCCGTTTAGTAATATACTTCACTAATGTACTCTTTTTTAAATCCTCAAACAAAAAGACAATACTAAAACTATGTTTAGACTCACTTTTTCGTAGCATCTTCGCACTTGTGTTTATAATTAGCGGCTTTTTATCTAACTCTAAAACCATATCTAAACGTATTTCACTCTCTCTATCTAGTCCAGCAGGAAGTGCCCCTAACTTTAGTCTTACTCCATCTAAAGAGATATCTTCTATCTCTATATCTCCATGAAACTTATTCTCACCTAGAAAAAGTGACACACTCTGCTTTTGTGTTGGCACGACACGTATTGTAGCTCTATCGATAGGAGATGTATTTACAAAGCTGAGTAGTTTAAGTTCAAGCTCTTGCTTCTCAAAACTAATCTTCACAACTTCGTTTGCTAAAATAACTTGAGGTAGGGCAGATGAGCATATATATGTTTTTTCTTCTAGCTGTATTGATTTGAGTTGAATGTATGAGGTTTTAAGAAGGATACTCTCTTCTTTTACTTCAGTGATAATGCCACTGTTAGTTATACTCAAACCTTTATAGTAGTTATGTATATCTACCTTTGCACTGTTTCTTTGTATAACTCCTAAGAGATTATAAACTGCTTTCGTATTAGTAGCTTTTGTGTCTTCTTTACTCTGTTTTGCATCAAAAAGCTCAAGTAGATTTAACTCAGTCACATCATCAAAGGAGAGAATGCCATACCCCTCTTTCTCTGGTATAGTTTGATACTTTAAAATAAAATGATGTAAACTCTCATCTTTGGCTTTCATTTTAATGTGAAAAAGTTTTTGGGGGTTAGATATAAGAGTCATAACAGCATCTATATCTTTGTTATATAAAAAACCATCATGTTCTAAAAAATGCTCACCAATATCTCTGAGAGATTTTTTACACTCATTAATACACTCAAAACCAAAGAACTCTAAAAAGATATCATTCGCTAAGACCATATCTTTTTCATGTAGCATCACAACCATAGAACTTTGATAGTTGAAGATATTTTTCAAATAGCTATAAAACATTTTTGTATTTTGTTCGTGTTTTATCTCTCCAATAGCCTTATATAAAACCTCTGTAAATTCTGTAATATTTACAGGCTTAGTAAGAAACCTAAATATCCCTAACTCTATACCTTTAAAGAGAAGCTCTTTATCATCAAAAGCAGACATAATAATAATTTTTGTTTCTGGTTGGATTTTTTTTATGTGTGCAGAAAGAGTAAGTCCATCCATATGTGGCATTTTTATATCTGTAATAACTATAGGGTAGTGTCTATTTTTAAACATCTCTAAACCTATTTGACCATCACTAGCAGTAGCTACACTTCCAAAAAATTTTTCTAAAAGAGTTTTAGCTTTTGTTCTGAGTGCCTCATTATCTTCGACATAAAGAACATCGAAATGCTTTGCAATAACCTGAAGTTCTTTCACAAAATTCATACGATTCACCTCAACAATATATTGTTCTATTGTACTCTTTTTTTATATAAATCATCTATAATTTTACAAAGCTTGAGTCCATAAATAAAAATAATCCATGAAACATAAATCCATAAAAACAGAAACATTATAATTGCAAAAGAGCCATACATTGTTGTGTAGGATTTATTTATAAAAACATAATAGATAAAAGAGTTTTTACTCAGAGTAAATATAACAGAGATTATAAATGAGCTTATAAGTGATGCTTTTGGATTGACTTTTACATTTGCAGCAATTTGAAAA
>CAZMBK010000285.1:0-1828 GCA_964564315.1 uncultured Sulfurimonas sp. | reverse complement strand
TATAGTGCTACAGAGTGTGGTAGCCTTTTTGAAATTGTTTGTGGAAAAGCTTAAACTTTTTGATAAACTGTAGGCATAACCTGAACAACTTCATCACTAATATTGAAGAGTGTTTCAGAGTGACCAATGAAAAAATAGCCACCTGTTTTTAAATGCTTTAGTACATTTCTTACTACATTTTTCTTTGTTTGAACATCAAAGTATATGAGAACATTACGAAGAAATATGATGTCAAATTGTCCAACATGAGACCCTATAGTCTGTGTAAGGTTTATCTGTGCAAAAGATAACTTTTGCTTTAAATAGCTGTTAATTGAAAATTTGTTTTCCATTGTGCCAACACCTTTAAGGCAGTATCTTTTTAGATACCCTTGTGGTATATTTTTTGCAAATCTGATGTCATAGACTGCTTCATCTGCCTGTTTTAAAACATCGATATTAATGTCACTTGCTAGTATTTCAAAAGGAAGATGACGAGGAGAAAGTGTTTCATCTACAATCATAGCAATAGTATATGCTTCGACACCTATAGAAGAAGCGGCACTCCATATTTTAACACGTTCTTTTGCTTGGGGTAAAATTTTTCGAGCAAGATAGTCAAAATGTTTGTTTTCTCTAAAAAAACTAGTCTCATTTGTTGTGACTTGGTTTATCATAAGCTGGAGCTCATCTTTATCTTTAATAATAAGGTTGTAGTATGCGCCATAACTATCTATATTATGATGACGTAAGCGTTTCATTAAGCGACTTTGAATAAGGTTTTGTTTGTTCTCTTTGAGCTCTATTCCTGTCGTTTTATAAATAATCTCTTGAAATTTTACATATTCAGCTGGGTTTATTTTTACATTTTTAAGTATACTGTTATCGTTTAGCATTTTCAAGGATTACCTCTTTTAGTGTAAGCAGGTCAAGCTTTTTTATGACTTTTTTCGCACCAAGTTTTGTGGCTGAGTGAATAATACTAGGATTTGCCATATTTGTATTTACAATAATTGGAATTTTACTATAACTCTCATTTTGAGAACAGATACTTAGGAGTTCTAGTCCACCCATAACAGGCATCTCTAAATCAGTAATAATAAGTCCAATATCATCTATGTTTTTATGTTCAAGGGCATCTATAAGATCTTTTCCATTGTTAAATATTTCAAAAGAGAGTTGCATTTTATTCATAAGTCTTTTAATTGCATTCTGAATGAGTGTACTATCTTCGGCTATAAGAATCTTTTTCGTGATAGGATTATTTTCTTCTACATAAATATCATCGCTTTTTTGAATCTCTTTAGCAAATTTCTTTGGCAGAACATCTGCTAAAAATTGATCACTATCAAAAATTTTGCAGAGTACTTTTTTTGTATTAACAACTATTTCACAAAGGTACGCTATTTTTTCATCTTTATCTGAATCATCATACATTTCAGATGGTTCAATATTTAAAACACCATAAACACTCTTTACTACGATGGCAAGTCTTACACCTGCATAGTTACAGAGTATTGCTAACTCGTAAGAAGGTTCATTCTCTACTTTGAGATTTAACCAAGTATCAAAATCGATAATATTTACAAAGTTTTCACGAATCTTTGCTGTTCCTTTCATCGCACCATGAGTATCTGTTGCTGATGCAATATCTAATATTTTATACTCTATTAGTTCTTCAACTTTTGCAACATTGATAGCAAAATACTCACCATTAGAATTTTGAAAAACAACATATTGACTTGCCACATCGGCATTACTTGTTACTAATCGAACAAGTTCATCATTCTCTAGCTCTATGGATATAATTTCATCAAAATCATTGTCAATTTTTGTCATTAGATCTCCT
>CAZMBK010000284.1:0-1844 GCA_964564315.1 uncultured Sulfurimonas sp. | reverse complement strand
TTTTCTATTATTTTTCTTTCTGTATTGCTAAGTGTCATCTTATTTCCTTCTATAAAAGTGCATCTATACGACTCTCAAGTGCTTTTATTTTACCATTAAGCCTATCTGTCTCTTGTCTATGTTTTGAGTTTCTACCCTTAAGTACTTTTAGCTCATTTCGTAGTTTTGTAAGTTCTTCACTTAAAATATCAACATTTCCAAGTGCACGCTGGAGTTGAATTTGATACTTTCGTATTAAAATTTCTGCCTCATGTAGTGTAAGTTTCATTAGGTCGTTACTACGTTGCTCTTTGTTGGTAATACTTTTGAAGTAGTACATTTTTACAAAGAGATAAATACTAACAATGGAAAGTATAGTTAAAAGTGACCATTCCCAAAACATTCATAAGTTCCTTAAAGTTCTATCTTCTCAACACGACCACAGTGTCGACCACCATCAAAACTACCAGCAATCCATGCATCTAAAATAGACTCAGCTACACCTTTTCCAACTATGCGCTCCCCAAAACAGAGTATATTCGCATCATTATGTCCACGAGCTACTGTTGCCGTATAAGCATCATGACAGAGTGCAGCACGGATACCCTCATGGCGATTTGCTGCCATACTCATACCAATCCCACTGCCACAAATTAAAATACCTTGTGCATCACTGTTTTCTAAGACAGCAGTAGAAACTTTATGTGCATAGTCTGGGTAATCTACTCTATCTTTTGAGTATGGACCTAAATCTTCAACTTCATGCCCTTTTGCACGAAGTAACTCTACTGTATAATCTTTTAACTCTATTCCTGCATGATCAGTTGCAATAAAAAATTTCATTTTTTCTCCTTAAGAAATTAGTAAACCAAGAATGGTTTTAACTGGTAAAAATAGTACATACTCTTTGAGTGGAGTCATTAATATAACTAAAACTATAATGATGCCGTAGCGTTCATTTTTATAAAAAAACTCTGCAACGGTATTTATTTTGTACTTGAGTGCAAGATGCATCAAAAAGTGTGCTCCATCAAACTGAGGGACAGGAAGAAGGTTAAATACTCCTAAAACAACATTTATCACTAAGACTTGAAAGACAAATATATAAGCGAATACATAGTATAGTGAGTCAGCAGTTGTTGGTTGACTCATCGCTACTACTGCTATGGAAGCAAATGCGGCCATAGTAAAGTTATACACTACACCTGCTAAGTCTACTTGCATAGCAGCATTGTAGCCACCATTTCGTATTACCGTGGATGTATTAATTGGTACAGGCTTTGCCCAGCCAAAAAGAAAGCCACTATCAGCTCCAAAAAGCATAGGCAAGAAGTACATTGTTGCAGGAACTATGATGGTCCCAACCATGTCTACATGGCTTATAGGGTTTATAGTAAGGCGACCTGCATTTTTTGCTGTTGTGTCACCATACATATAGGCAACCCAACCATGCATAATCTCGTGTCCAATAATGGCAACTGCAAGAGCTAAAACAGCTGCTACAATTTTGAGTAAATCAAGTAATTCCATGGTACTCTTTATCTTCTCTTTTTCTCTCTTGTATTGCTTTGTTAAGATGTTCTGGTTGTTCAAGATCAGTAGGTGTTTTACCTATTCTATCCCATCTTATTTCCCAATTTTCATCTATGCTAAAGTATATAAACCATGGTGTTCCCTCTATGTTATCATAAGGTACACCACCCCAAAAACGACTATCGTTTGAGTGGTCACGGTTGTCACCCATCATATAGTAAGTCTCATCCTCTACTTTTTTATAAAAAGCATTAAAGGGGAGATTATATTTTGCGGTAAACTCTTTTACATCAACTGGTTGCATATCTACACTCTCTTGTTCATAAAGAAAT
>CAZMBK010000283.1:0-1857 GCA_964564315.1 uncultured Sulfurimonas sp. | reverse complement strand
TTATACCAGGCGATGTTCTTGAAACATTCAAAAAAGTTGAGCAGAAAGTAGAGTTGTAAACTTTATGACAGAAGCACAGATAAAACTTAAGAGAACGGAGTCAGTTCTCTTAGAGTTAATACCCCAAGCACTTGGTGCGATGAATGATAAAAGACTTCATGAACTTGATATTTTAGAAGTTGTATGTTCTCGTGGTAAAAGTGATGCAAAAGTTTATATAAATCCCCATGAATTTACAGAACAAGAGAAACGTGATTATTTGAAACTTTTAAGAAAAGCACGCCCTATTGTTGAAACATATTGTTTAAAAGATCAGGGTTGGTACAGATGTCCTAAGTTTACATTTGAGTTTGATGAGCAACTTGCAAAGTCAAAAAAAATAGATGATTTATTTAAAAAAATAGCGAAAGAGAAACAAGAGGAAGAAGTATGAGTCTACAGAGTGATATAGAATCAATAATAAAATCAGTTGATTTAGAGCTGTATGATGCTGTTATTGTAAATGATGGCGATGATACTATTTACCGTATAAGTGTAATTTCTACGGAAGTAGAAGATGGCAAACGAAAGGGTGTAAGTCTTGATACATGTGTTGAACTTACACACTTAATATCGCCTCTTTTAGATGTAACTCCTCCTGTTTCAGGGGATTATAGACTTGAAGTAGGGAGTGCTGGAATTGAAAGAAAGCTTGTAAATATTTCACATTTTAAAAAGAGTATTGGTGAAAAAGTTTCTTTAGTTTATAGTGGTAAAGAAAAAGTGAAAGGTATTTTAGTAAAAGTTGAAGGTTCTAAAATATTTGTAGAGAGTGAGGATGAGACTATAGAAGTTGAATTTAATGAAATCGCAAAAGCTAAAACATACTTTGAATGGTAATAGACGATAGTTTTTTTATGGGTCTCGCTCTTAAAGAGGCTTGGAAATACCAAGGTTTAACCTACCCTAACCCTGCTGTTGGCTGCAGTGTGGTTGGTGAGAATGGTGAACTTTTAGCAGTAGAAGCACATCATAAAGCAGGAGAACCTCATGCTGAAGTGAATGCCCTTAAACAAGCCTATTATAAACTTACAGACGATAGCTATATATTAGCCCTTACAGACTCTACAGATATTCACACACACCTTTTAAGTAATCATAACAATATTTTTAAAAATTGTAAACTCTACACAACACTAGAACCTTGTGCTCATGTGGGTAAAACACCTTCTTGTGCAACACTTATTAGTGAACTAGGCATTGCTGAAGTTTATGTTGGTTCTCATGATAAGAGTAAGCTTGCTGGTGGTGGTATTATGCGTCTACAAATGAATGACTGTATGGTGTATAGTGAACTTTTAGAGTCCGAGACTGATGCACTTCTTTTACCCTTTAAATCTCACTCCAAAGATAAGTTTGTTTTCTTTAAATGGGCACAGCGTTTAAATGCGACAACTGATGCTGGAAATGTAAGTTCACATGAGTCAAGGAAAAATGTTCATGCTATGCGTGATGTTTGTGATTTACTTGTTATAGGTGGTAATACGGTACGAGTAGATAGACCTACTCTTGATGCTCGTTTAGTAGATGGCAGGGCCCCTGATATTTTAATACTAAGCAGAGAAAAAGAGTTTGACAGAACTATACCACTCTTTAATGTAGAGGGGCGAAAAGTATTTATAGAAGATAATCTCTTCAAAGTAGATGAGTATAAAAATATTATGATTGAAGGAAGTGCAAAAATGTATGCACTTACTCGTGAAATAATTGATTACTACTTATGTTATATAGCTCCTAGTTTTGGTGGTAAAAATGGATTTGAAAATTTAGAAGATAAATTTGAGATTTTAAATCTAGAAAAAGAAGATGAAGATATAA
>CAZMBK010000282.1:0-1859 GCA_964564315.1 uncultured Sulfurimonas sp. | reverse complement strand
TTTTTTTCTTTTAAATTTTTAGCACTACTCATTTTTAACTCATAAGCTATATTTTCTTTACTCAAAACAGTGTCTAAATGCCCTTTAAGTACCTCAAACTCCTCTTGTGTGTTTAAAAGAGCTAAGAAGTTGTCACCGTAAAAACGATAAACTTGTAAAGAGTCTCGACAATTATTTTTTATAACACTTGACAACTCTTTTAATATTTTATCGCCAGCACTCCAGCCATTTTTTTTGTTAAATGTGTGAAACTCTTTAAGAGATAACCATGCCACAACATTGCACTCTACTATTTTTTGTATGTTTCTTCGGAGATACTCTTCATTATAAACATCCGTTAGTGCATCTTTATAGAAGTAACTAAAACGCTCTTTTTCTAGAAGTGTTTGAGGGTTTTGATTCTTTAAATCATCAATAACAATATCTTTTAAGACACTTAGTGCAACTTGGACTATCTTAGGATTAAACTGTTTTCCTGAGAATTTTGTAATCTCTAAAAGTGCTTCTTTTACACTTTTTCTTCCCTTATAGATCCTATCTGTTGTCATAGCATCAAAAGAGTCAGCTAGAGTCAAAATCTGTGCTAACATTGGAGTGTCTTCACCTATAAGACCTCGTGGATAGCCACTGCCATCATAATGTTCATGATGATTACGAACTATCTCTTTTATCTCATCAAAAATAGAGATATTTTTGAGCATATCATAGCTCATCACTACATGCTCTTGAATCAGTTTATACTCTGCATCTGTTAACTTTGTAGGCTTTAAAAAGACAGAGTCAGGAATAGCAACTTTCCCAATATCATGCAACATTCCTGCACGATGAAGCATATGACAATCATACTCAGAGTAACCCATCTGTTCTGCAATCATTTCGGCATACTCTGCTACAAGAGAGGAGTGTCCTGCTGTATAAGTATCTCTTTTTTCAACCACACTCACAAGCCCATAAATATACTCTTCATAAAGTAACTCTTTCTCATCTATGTATTTATGTAATTTTTTTGAAAACATAGAGATAGAGAACATTCCAACAAGCCAAATAATAACAAATAAAGCAAATATATAAAGTGAATCTTGAAAAGCTTTACTATATAACTTTAACATCGGAATGGAAACACTAACTCCTCCACGAATATCTCCTATTTTATACCCTTGAAATGCATGACACTTTAGACATATTTTTGTTGTTACAAGTGGACTCATCAAACGCAGATACTCTTTGTCATCAATATATGCAAGCTCTTTATAGTTTTTTCGTGTCTGATCTATTTTATTAAGTGCTAATGTTTCCCAACTATCTGGTTTATTTGCAGGGTTAAGAGTTTTTGTACTAGTTATATGAGTTTTAACACCATAGAGTTTTGAGTAATCATGCATCATTTGTGAAAGTGTATAGGCAGGATTCATAAGGGTAAACTCTTTTCCAATTGCTCTAAAATCTCTATTTTTAATATTTGTTAAATATTTGTTTGGCTGTGTTCTTTTGTCTACTGGCACATAAACACCACCATGAGAAGCAACCCATTGCCTGTAAGCTATGTCTTTGTTTACACTTGTTTCTGCTTTTTGAACAGCGATATACTCAGCATATGCATAGACTCGCTCCACTATGATAGAGAATATACTCAAAAGTAAAAGTGACCAAATAACATAGAGAGTTCTTGCTAATAAATTTATAAAATTTCTTTTTGTTTGCATAAAGTCATTTTACTCCCAACTTAATTAAAGCTGGCTTTTTGAGAAACTGGCTCCAACATAAGATACAGTTCGCCAATTGTATAAACATTGCCATTGGGGACAATGGGAACGAGAGATACCCCAAAGGATACTCAGCACTTAACCTATTAAAAGCTT
>CAZMBK010000281.1:0-1864 GCA_964564315.1 uncultured Sulfurimonas sp. | reverse complement strand
TTTATGCATAGACTCTCTTTCTCTTTTAAAATTTTATTCTTAAGTTTTTTATTTCTCTTTTTAAGTGCTTGTAGTGACTCTAAACCTACTAATGTAATTGTATCTTTTACGAATGATTTGCAGAGTAATAGTATGGATGTAAATAGGACCATTAGTATGAAAGTTTATGCAAACTATAGTGATGGGACATCAAGTGATGTGACATCGTCACTACTTTGGAAAAGTTCTGATACCTCTGTGGCAACAGTCTCTCAAGGGCTAATCACTTCAAGCGATAAGTTGGGAGAGACACTTATTTCTTATGAAACAGTAGAAAAAACGACTGAGGGAGAAGCTCTTTTTGAGGGGAATGAGAGACTCTCGATAGAGAGACTTCTATTGACAGCTATTAATATCTCTCCATCTTCTGTATCACTTTACGAAGGGACAAGGAGTGAAGTGGTTGCTACGGGAACCTTCATAAACTCTACAGGGAGTGAAATTTCACAACAAAACATTACAGATGATTGTCTTTGGCGTAGTGATAGTGAAAGTATTGCTACTGTAGATGCAGGTGTCATTCAAGCTGTGTCTGAAGGAAATACCACCATAACAGCAAGTGATGCAAATCTGAGTGCAGTTGTATCTGTTTCTGTACAGAAAATACATATAACAAAAATAGAGATTATTGTTTCTAAACAAGAGTTTAATGTTGCACAAACTATTGCTATTGTAGTAGAAGCGACAATGGATACAGGAGAAACTACCATCTTAAATAGTAGTGACTTATTATATGAAAATAGTGATACAAGTATTGTTACATTAGATGCTAATATTGCCACTGCCGTTGCAAAAGGGAATGCGATTGTAACAGTTTCACTACTTTTAGATAGTAGCTTTTCAGATACTGTAGTATTAACTGTTCTCAAAGAGAATTATGTACGACTTTTTAAGGGTGATGTAGAGTGGGAACTCTCCTATGATGAGAAAGAAAGTTATGAAACACTTCCTGAAAATTTAGATACTTTTACTTTGAGAGCGGTAGGAGAAGATGCTACTGTGAATAGTGTAAATGTGAAAGACTTTAATGGAAATATACTTTTAAGGACGGTTGCCTCATTCGATAACTTAGAGAGTGGAGCGATCCTTTACAAAGATGAAAATCGTACATTTACATTAGTTCATAATGGGACTCAAAAAGAGTTAGAGTACTCTTTTGACATAGGGACAACGGAGATAAGTCATTTTACTCAAAGATATGAAGCAATAGATTAAAAAATATAGCGAGCACTTAAGAGAAAAATATTTTCTGTATTTGAGCTAAAATCATCACTCTTTTGTGTATAAAAGTAGCTATATTTTGTAGAGAGAATAAAATTTTCTGTGACTCTATATCCAACACTTAGGAGTGCTTGGGCTGAAAAGATACTACTGCTGTTGAGGTTCTCAAGCTTTTTTGTTGTTATCCCGACTCCTCCTCCTATACTTGTTACAAATTTTGTAGCATTGTAACCACTGTAGTAAGCATTTAGCATCTCTGTTTGCTGTGTAAAAGTTCCAGAGGCTGGTATATCTGAATTATTGAATACCTTCGCACTATAGAGAGAATCTTTTTTATATTTTGTTTCCACTTCAACTCTAAAAAGATTATACTGATACCCTACTATAAAGTTTGTTATGTAGTTTCTCTCGTATGTGTAGAGTGTTCCTTGTGCCTGAAGTGTGTCCTCATACCCTAAACCTGCACCCACTTCTATGTAAGTACCATTTTCAATTGCTAAAAGGGAGCTATTAAGGAGTAAAAAAAGTGAAAGTTTTTGGAGTGTTACTAGTTTCATAATTTGTCCAGATTAATTTTAAGTTCTGAAAGTATAGCTGAAATTTT
>CAZMBK010000280.1:0-1871 GCA_964564315.1 uncultured Sulfurimonas sp. | reverse complement strand
CAAATGATTTAAGAGACTCTTCAAACACTGCAACTAACAATGCAAACGATAGCACTAAAACTATCTCTAACAATGCAAATGATTCTACTAAAACAGTTTCAAATAATGCAAATGATTCAACAAAGTCTGTTTCTAACAACATCAACTCTGATGATTACCAAGATTACTTAAGACTTAAAGCTAAATACGACAAAAAAGGTCTATAAGCCCTTTTAGTCAAACTTTAAGAGAGATTTCTCTCTTAAAGACAATACTCACTCTTCTCTTCAACACTATTACTTTTATTACTTACAAAATATATTTATTAATTCTTTATGCTACAATTTACTTATGAAAAAAAGACTCAAGCATTTTAGCAGTAAAATAGGTTCAGGATTAAAACAAGAGTATCAAGAGACTAAGGATATCCCTAGACATATTAAAGAAGGAAATTATAAAGAAGCTAAACAACAAGTTGTAGATATTGGAAAAATGCTTATTATTGCTTTTATATGGGTCTTACCAGCAGGAGCTATTTTAAGTGGTTTTATCATTAAGGTCTCAAACAAAATGAGACCTACTGCATTTCAAAAGAAGAAGTAGAAAGAATCTCTACTTAATCGGGTTCCCATGATGTACTTCAGGTGCAATATCGGTAACATCTATATGCTCCTCATCTATTCCCTCTCCCTCTTCACATTTTACTGCACCATTACTTGGACAAATTGCTTCTGCTTTTGCCATAAGTACTGGTATATAGAAGAGTGAAACGGCCGTAGATGCCATACTCCCAAAAATAAGTGCTACACCAAGACCACCAAAAATAGGGTCAGTAGCAAGTAGTAAGGAGCCTAATATAATAGCAACTGCTGTTAAGAGAATAGGTTTAGCTCGTGTAGCCGTAGAGATAGCAATAGCACGATTTTTTTCAATACCACTCTCGATAAGAGACTTTGTAAAATCGATAAGAAGCAGAGAACTTCTTGCACTAATTCCCATAAGTGAAATAAAACCAATAAGTGAAGTTGATGTAAGATAAAAATGTACTCCAGTAATAAAGTGTAAAAAGATAATATCAGAGATATAGTGCCCAATAATCACCCCAATAATTGAGAGGAAACTACCAACAAGTACGATGCCACTCAATGCAAAAGATTTGTAGTAAACTACCATGAGAAGAAACATTAGCACAAGTGCAGAGATAAAAGCACCGCCAAGATCTCTAAAGGTATCAAGTGAAACTTTCATCTCTCCATCCCAGCGAACAAGTATCTTCTCCCCTGTATCTTTATGTACCAAGGCAAGGTCAAACATATAGGTACTTGCACCAGTTAATCTCTCAACAGTAAATTCACGTTCAAGTTTTGTAATCATAATCTCTCTTGCATCCATAAGAGGATAAACTTGAGAGACTAAGTCACACTCAGCAGTTACAGTAACCATCCGTTTCATATTTTTTTTATAAATAGTAGGATCAGCTACAGTAGGAATAATCTCTACAACTTCTTTTACAGGTACCATAACACCTTGACGATTCAAAAGTTTTAGACGTGAAAGTTTTAACTCCAACTGCTCTTTTGTTGCACTAGAGAGTGTTCGTGTCTCTTTGTCAAGTGAGACAAAAATTGGAATTTGATCTTGCTGTTGTGTTGAGTTTTTTGTAGCGACAACACTCCCCTTAAAAGCCATATACAAAATACTACTTACTTGTTCCACAGAAAGATTTGAGCTTATAATTTTCTCTATATTAGGAATAATTTCAAATTTTGTATAGACATCATCCTGCATAACATCTATATCTACAAGTCCATCTGTCTCCTCTAAAGACTCTTTAACGATCTTTGATGTAGAACGCATTAAAAGTGGATCTTTTCCATAAAGATTGACAACGA
>CAZMBK010000279.1:0-1874 GCA_964564315.1 uncultured Sulfurimonas sp. | reverse complement strand
CCACTATCACCAACTAAAGCTATGTTCTCCCCTGCTTTTATCTTCAAAGAGATTCCATCTAAAATATTATAATTCTCATATTTTAGAACAACATCTCTATATTCAACTTCTGTAATATCATCATCTAAAATCTCTATTCCATCTACTATTTTGTTTTCAGTATTAAGTATTTCAAAGACTCTTTCACTAGCAGCTACTGCATCTTGAATTTTTGAATATATTGAACCAATACGGCGAATAGGTTGAAATACCTGTCCAACAGCTGTTAAAAATGCTATAAACTCTCCTGGTGTGATATTACCATTATAAGCTTCTCTACCGCCTAAATATATAACTGCTGCAAGACCTGATGCCCCTATAATTTCCATAAGAGGAGAGACTATCTCCCCTACATAAACAGCTTTCATATTTATCTTAAAAAATTGCCAGTTTTGCACACTAAAACGCTGCATTTCAAATTTTTCTGTAGCATTTGCTTTTATGATTTCACTATTATTAAAAACTTCTGTCAAACGAGTAATAACATCTGCATTTTTAGCCTGAGAACGATGAGAATACTTTTTCAACTTCTTTGCTATTAAAATCAGAGGATAAAATATTAAAGGGATTCCAACAAGAGAGTAAAATGCCAAATGAGGATTTAGATAAATTATATAACTCACTAATCCAATAACTGTTAAACTCTCACGAAAAAGCTCTGGAAGCATATTTGAAACAAAATACTGAATACGAGTAATATCGTTGGTAACACGAGAGATAAGCTCTCCACTTCTATTTAAGTAAAGAAAGCTCATATCAAGGTGAATAATTTTATCGAGTAAAATTTCTCGAAAACGTGTCACTATATGCTGCCCAATATAGTTCATATAAACAGTTTGAATATAACGCCCTATTCCCTTAAAAAAATAAATACCAATCAGAGAAAGAGGAACAAGAGTAAGCATAGCCTCTTTTTTTTCTATAAGCATATCATCCATAACATACTTCATTATTTCAGCTGTTGCAATCGTAGCACTAACTGTTAAAAATATCCCAACTAATACAAAAGTATACTGAATTTTATACTCTAATATATAAGGAATATAACGTTTAAAAATCCTCTTCATCTATCTGTAAAGCTTTTTTTCATATAAATTATTGAGTACGATTACAAATGCTAAAGCATCTTTTTCTAACTCTCTGTTATGCTCAGTTTTTATAAGATGTTTCCCTTTATAATTAAAAGTCAATGCCTCTTTTCCAGGTCTTATAATAGCTATAGTATTTCCCTCCCTAAGTGCATAGGAGTTATGAAACTGCATCAAAGATATATCTCTTTTTTCATCACTAAAAATTGAGTGCCCCATAATTGGATACTTCAAATCAAGACCTAACAAGTCAAGTGCTGTTGCTAAAATGTCTGGCTGTGTAGCGACTTTGTTATAAACCATAGGCTCTACACCCCCTCCTAATATGAGACCAGGAATATGAAACATATCTACAGGAACCATATCTTTTCCATAAACACGTACATTATGATCAGCAGCTACAACAAAGATAGTATCTTTATAATATGCCTCTTTTTTCGCTTGTTCAATAAAAGAACCTATAGCAAAATCTGCATATTTTATAGCATTTTTAACACTTTTTTTCTTAACACCATCTATAAGTTTTATCTTTCCATCAGGAAAATCAAAAGGAGAATGATTTGAAGTTGAAAACATTACTGTAACAAATTTTTCATCATTAGCATACATTTTTTTAAACTCTTCATTTGCTCTTTGAATAACCTCTTCATCACAAACACCCCAAGTTCCTATAAAAGATGGATTTTTAAACTTAGGTTGATCGATAATAGTATCAAAACCATTTCCTAGATACCAACCTTTCATATT
>CAZMBK010000278.1:0-1874 GCA_964564315.1 uncultured Sulfurimonas sp. | reverse complement strand
TCTAAAATGGTTCTGAGGGTTGATATACCTATGGGGAGTTTTTTCAGTTTCATATAAAATTCCTAGCTATTTATAGATGTGATTATAACTAAATAAAAATGAGTTTTAAATTTTGGATACATAGATTAAATATCTTTTTATAAAAAGAGGTGCTTAATTATTAAACTCTTTTTTGTGCAAGCTATTAAAATTTTATGCTACCATATAAACAATATAATATAAAGAGATTTTAATGATAAGTAAAATAAAAGATTTTTTAGGTTTTGATATTAAAGAGGAGAAGTATAAACTCTCTCATGATGCTACTTTTGGAATGATTAGTGATGAGAAAAAGCCTGACAAATGGGTCTTTTCTACCTGTGGTTACTGTGGTGTTGGCTGTGGTCTTTACATCGGTGTAAAAGATGGCAAGGCTGTCTATACAAAAGGTAACCCAAAACACTTTGTAAATCAGGGGACACTTTGTCCAAAGGGACTCTCAGAGCATCAGATGATAAACTCTCCTCATAGAATTCAAACGCCACTTATTCGTAAAAACGGAGAGTTAGAACCTGCTACTTGGGATGAGGCCTTTACAAAGGTAAGTGATGCGTTTAAACGCATTCAACGAGAGCATGGAAATAAAGCTGTTTCTGTTATTGGGACAGGACAATTTTTGACAGAAGAGTTCTACACTCTTGGAAAGTTTGTGCAACTCGGTCTTAAAACAAACAACTACGATGGAAACACAACACTCTGTATGGCTTCGGCTGTTATGGGTTATAAACAGTCTCTTGGCAGTGATGGAGCTACGAGTTCATATGAAGATTTTGAGTTAGCAGATACTATCTTTTTAGTGGGTGCCAATATCGCAGATAACCATCCGATACTTACACTTCATATCAACAAAAATAAAAATCCTAAGAAAAAAGTGATAGTTATTGACCCTCGTGCTTCAAAAACTTCACAGATGGCTGACCTCTATGTGCCTATAAAACCACGTACCGATTTAGCACTCTATAATGGACTAGCTTACATTATAATAGAGCAGGGTTGGGAAGATGAGGGCTACATAAAAGCCAATACAAAAGGCTACAAAGAACTCAAACGCCACTTGCAAGATTATCCTCCACAAGAGGTTGCTAACATTACGGGCATAGATGTAAAAACTCTCTATGAACTTGCACGTTACTTTGTAGCTACTGATTCAGTATTAACTGGGTGGACTATGGGAATTAACCAATCTTTTATGGGTACAGATACTGTAAGTTCTATCATAAATCTTCACCTTTTAACTGGTCATATCGGTCGAGAGGGAGCTGGTCCTTTTAGTATTACAGGTCAGTGTAATGCTATGGGAACTCGTGAGGTAGGTTTTACTTCATCACTTCCTGGGTATAGAAACTTTGGAGATGAGAAAGCGCTTAAAGAGTATGCAAGTATAGTAAATGTTCCTGAGGAGATAGTTCCAACTGCTCGTGGGTATAAATATGCTGAGATTATTGATGCTATAGATCGTGGGGAAATTAAAGCTCTTTGGATTACAGCGACAAATCCTCTTGTAAGTTTTGTAAATCAAGACAAACTCCGTAAGACCTTAGCAAAGCTTGACCTCCTTGTAGTTCAAGATGCTTTTTTAGGCGATACAGCTCAGATAGCAGATGTTATCTTCGCTGCTGCTACTTGGGGTGAAAAAGAGGGTGTTTACACAAACTCTGAACGCCGATGTAACAAGGCAAATAAAGCAGTTGAGCCTCTTGGTGACTCTAAGGGTGATTTTAATATTGTCTTAGAGTTCTCAAAATATTTTGAGGGTGTAAACGAGATGCTCTTTCCAAACTGGAGTGAACCTCGTGATGCCTTTAATGAGTGGAAAAAAGTAAGTAAGGGACAAC
>CAZMBK010000277.1:0-1888 GCA_964564315.1 uncultured Sulfurimonas sp. | reverse complement strand
TAGGATTAAAATCCTTAACATTTTGTCTTCCCTATAATAGCACTCCCACCCAACACTGCCCGCAGATACCTAAAATTTAGGCAAAAAAAAAGGGTTAAAGCATAAGCTCTAACCCTTACAGTGCTAATGAAAAGGAGCTACCTTTTCGGTAATACAAAATGTTTCATTAAAATTATACAAAAAAAAGTATTTACTATTCTGAAACTCTATAGATTAACTTTCCAGCAAGTTCCATATAAACACTTTTTTTAAGCTCTTCAACTTCTTCAAAGTTACTATAAGGGTAAGCACCTATCATCTTATCTAGTGTTTCATAGTCATGAACATCACCAAGAAGTTTTTCCATAATAGCAACTCGCTGTACTAGGTTGTCAAACTCATCTTTAATAAGATCTTGACTTAGGTTTGACTGGATATCCCAGTATCTTGATTGTGGTGTTCCTGCGAAGATATCATCTTCATCTTCAAAAAGTGCTTCAAATTTACTCATATGAAAATCCTTAATATTATTTATTTCGTAATTTTAGTATCTCTAGTTGAACTGTGGTTGAACAAAAGGAATTACTTGTTTTTTACGACTTAAAACACCCTCTAGCCAAACTTGATTATTCTCTAGTTTTGTATTAAAAGCAGCTTCTATTTTACTTGGCTCATCACTTACACAAAGGAGTTGTGACCCCTCTTTCATAATGTCTGTTAAAAGAACAAGCATAGTATGTAAACCCTCTTCTTCTTTCATAGCTACCATGTCAGCATAGATTTCATCTTTTCTATCATCAAGAGCAGAAATATCTATCATTTCTAGTTGGTTTACACCCACTTTGTTTCCATTCATTTCAAAGGCTTTATAATCTCTCGTGTTTAAGTCTCTAGCACTTGCACCCTCTGTTGCCGATTTTACAATGAACATATCCATAGCAAGTTTTTTATAATCTTCAATTTCAGCTATTTTAGCAAGCTCTTTGACTGCTTTTGTATCTACTTTCGTACAAGTAGGAGATTTAAATATAACCGTGTCACTTAAAATAGCAAGCATCATCATCCCCGCAATATCTTTAGGAATTACAACATCATTTGCCTTAAACATTTCATATACAACTGTATTTGAGCATCCTATAGGACGAATCCAACACTCTAGTGGTGTATCAGTTGTTAAATCACCAAGCTTATGATGATCTACAATACCTAAAATTGTAGCTTCCATAATATCTGAAGGTGCTTGTGCCTTATCTGAAAAATCTATAAGGTAAACATTTTCACCTGCAACTGAAGTTTTAAGCTCTGGAACTTTTGAAGAGTATCCAAACTGCTCTAAAATAAATGCTGTCTCAGCGGAGATTTCACCTTGACGAGTTGGTACACACTCTTCGCCTAATTGATTTTTTAAGTAAGAAAGAGAGATAGCCCCGATAATAGAGTCACTATCTGGACTTGTATGTCCAAAAACATAAGTTGCCATAGTTATAAGCCTTTAGTAATTTTTTTGAAATTATACTATAAGTTTATAAACTACTTATTCTTTGCATCATACCTCTATACTCATTCATCATTCTATGAATAACTTCTATATCAAAAAGTTCTATATGCTCTAAAAGTTTTTCTGCATAATCCATAAAAGGAGTTATATGACTAGCATCAGCAAGTTTATGAAGAGTCTGTGCAAAAAGCTTTATAGAATTTAAATCATTTGTAGTCAATGCTGTTTTATAAAGCCCCTCAAGTTTAGTAAAATCTTGCTTTAAAAACATATCTATTTTTTCTTTTTGTAAATATTTAAACTCATTTTTTACTACTTTTTCTTTCTTCTCATGGAAAAGGTTACTCTTTTCATGATTTAATATTTTCATGGAAATTTTAAAAAGTTCTACTTTTGAGAGTGGTTTTTTCA
>CAZMBK010000276.1:0-1908 GCA_964564315.1 uncultured Sulfurimonas sp. | reverse complement strand
GATGTAGAACATGCTGCAAATCTTTTTGCACTTAAAGAGTTAGGAAATATATATACTCGACTCAACAACCCAACTACAGATGTTTTTGAAAAACGTTTTGCAGAAATAGAGGGTGGAGAAGCAGCTATTGCTACATCAAGTGGAATGAGCGCTATTTTCTTTGCTATTGCAAACTCTGCAGAAGCTGGAGATAACATAGTTTGTGCAAAGCAACTTTATGGGGGTAGCTTAACACAAACAGCGCATACATTTAAACGTTTTGGTATAGAGTCTCGTTTCTTTGATGTTCATAATCCAAGTGAAATAGAAGCACTTGTGGATGATAAAACTAAGGTTATCTTTTTTGAATCATTAACAAACCCTAGTATTGATGTTGCAGATATTGAAGCTATTACTGCTATTGCAAATAAGCATGGTATTTTAACTGTTGTAGATAATACTGTAGCTACTCCTGTTTTATGTCGTCCTTTTGAGTATGGAGCAGATATCACTGTACATAGTGCTTCAAAGTACACTACAGGACAAGGTCTTGCTATTGGTGGGATTTTAGTTGAACGTAAAGGACTTGGTGACAAACTCAAAGACAATCCAAGATATCCTCAGTTTAATGAGCCAGATGCTTCTTACCACGGCTTAATCTATGTAGATGTTGGTCTTCCTGCATTTACTCTGCGTACTCGTCTCTCTCTTCTTCGTGACATAGGTGCTGTGAGTTCTCCATTTAACTCATGGTTATTTATCCAAGGTTTAGAGCATTTAGCACTTCGTATGAAAGAGCACTCTAAAAATGCTTTAGCACTTGCAGAGTTTTTAGAATCCCATCCAAAAGTAAAAAAAGTAAACTATCCTGGACTAAAATCTAATGCAAACTATGAAAATGCACAAAAATATTTTCAAGATGGACTCTGTAGTGGACTTTTAAGTTTTGAAGTAGAGAGTTTAGAAACAGCTACTAAAATAGTAAATGCAACTGAACTTTACTCTTTAGTAGTAAACATCGGAGACTCTAAGTCTATCATTACACACCCCGCTTCAACAACACACCAACAACTCACACCTGATGAGTTAGTAGCCTGTGGTGTTCCTGCAGGACTTGTAAGAATTTCTGCAGGATTAGAGTCTAGTAGTGACCTTATTGCAGATATAGAACAAGCACTTGAAGCTTAGATAAACCTATATTTTTTAGACCATAGATACACGGCTAATTCATTCTAAAAGGTAACAGAGTCGCTTAATATTACCACCAATCATACGAATATCTTGAGGAAAATAATCATATTTTTCTCTTTTAAGAATATTCATCGTGATATTTCTAATGATTGAAAAGTTTGTTGGGGCATTTTTAGTACGGATTAAAGATGCATCTTCACCGAGTCTATAAGTATCTCTTTAGAGTCACTTGCAAAAAATGAGACTAAGTGAGCTAATTTTTTATCTTCCTCTTTTTGTTTAGTGCCTTTGATGGCTTTGCCATCTACTGCTATCCATTGAGAATTGGTTTTTTTCATATAGTGTTTCATCCATTTAGTAAATATATCACAAAACTTTTCATGGTCTATCTCTTGGATTACTCTTCTTACTGTGGCATATGCAGGTACCCTATCTTTTTCAAGCTCTAAATATTTTACAATCTGTTTTTTATATCTTTGAGCAAAGTCTCCTATTGCCCTGTAGTCCTATCCACTCATGGTTGCCATGATTGTAATCATTAACACAACATCAATTTTATGCTATTGTGCCTGTCCTCTGCGTTTGTCTTTTAGTGTCGCTAATTCTTTTCTTAGGTTAAAGTCTGTCATACCTTGATTTAAGCAATAATTGTGACTTTGTATGAATCAGCCGTGGGGATTGAAATAAGAAAAGGTATAAGACTATCAAAATATGTTCAACTTATCTAATTTAAATTAG
>CAZMBK010000275.1:0-1914 GCA_964564315.1 uncultured Sulfurimonas sp. | reverse complement strand
TTTAAGTAGTGATGCTGTTCTTGAAATACTAATACTCATAAATCTCTCCTCTTTATTATAAAAGTATAATAGCATTTTTTGTTCCATTTGTAAACTTTCATTAGACTTATTGCATTACATTCTATATTAAGCAAAAAATCTATTTATGATATAATAAATTAAAAAATTATTTGGAGAATTTTATGGGTGCATTAAAGTTAGAAGATTTACCATACTACACTTATGATGATTATAAAAACTGGGAAGGAAACGACTGGGAACTCATCTATGGGCAAGCCTATTGTATGAGTCCTGCTCCCATGATAAAACATCAATCTATTAGTAATAAGATAGGAAGATACTTAGATGAAGCATTGGAAAATTGTAAACATTGTCAAGCACTGCTCCCAGTAGATTGGAAAATAGCAGAGGACACAGTGGTGCAACCTGACAACTCTGTTATCTGCCATAAACCACAAAATGAAGCCTACATTACTAAAGCACCAAAAATCATCTTTGAAATTCTCTCCAAAAGTACAGCTAAAAAAGATAAAGGTCTCAAGTACACTCTGTATGAGCAAGAGGGTGTAAACTACTACATAATAGTGGATCCACAAGAGGAAGTAGCAAAAGTCTATGAGTTAAAAGAGGGTAGATACATAAAAATGTGTGATGCAAGCGATGAAATAGTAAAGTTTAATATAAAAGAATGTAATACTCCTCTTGAATTTGATTTTTCGAAAATATGGTAAAACTAAGCTACTTTAAGTAAGCTCAAAGCAAAAGAGGTTCATAATGACTCTTAAGATTACTAGTGTAATCCAAATATTTTAATTAAGGAGTTCTTTATGAAAAGAGCTGGTTTTACAATGATCGAATTGATTTTCGTTATCGTTATTTTAGGTATTTTAGCAGCAGTTGCTATTCCAAAGCTTGCAGCTACTCGTACAGATGCAGCGGTAACTCAGGCACTCTCAAACTACAAGACAGTGTTAAAAACAATTAATACTCAAGCGATGGCTCAGGGTACAATGCCAGATTTTCAAACATTATATCCTGTAGTAGGTGATATTAATGCTTCATCTGCGACAGTTGTTTCAATTAATGCAGGGGATACTAAGTGTGCAACATTAACAGCTACAGGTACTCCTCCGGATACATTAACTCCAACTTTTGTTACAACTGGAATTTGTGCTCCTTTTGCACAAGAAGATACGGCAGCAATTACTGTTTTTGGTAGTACAGTAGCACGTTAATATTTCAAAAAAAATAGGGAAGGGGTGTTTTTCGCTTCTCTATTTATTCCCACAAAAAAATAATACATACATACATACATACACACACAGATACATAACACACATACACATACATACATAAAAGGGGTCAGACCCTAAAAAGAAACTTTTGTTAAAAATAAATTGGGGAATTGTATGCCACGAAAGAATAGAATAACTGAACCTGGTTACTACCATGTGATTAGTCGTGGTGTTGAGAAACGTAATGTTTATTTAGAGAATGAAGACTATAGTATGTTTTTAGATATTTTAGTTGAAGTATTTAAAAAGTATATGGTCACACTTCATGTTTACACTCTTATGACAAACCATTATCATCTACTTCTTGAGACTCATGAGTATAATATTTCAGATGTTATGCGAAGAGTAAATTCTCTCTATTCGATTTACTTTAACAAAAAGTATAAACGAGTAGGGCATCTATGGCAAGGTCGTTTTAAATCTTACTACCTTTATGATGACACACATTTTTGGATAGTAGCAAAGTATATTGAAAGAAACCCTACAAAAGCTAAAATGGTAAAAAGTCTATGTGAGTATAAATATCAATCCTTTTATCAATGGAAGAATAAAAAGGAGTATTATACTTTTTTAAAGAAATCAAAAATATTTGAGATGACACTTAATGAGTATGAATCAT
>CAZMBK010000274.1:0-1953 GCA_964564315.1 uncultured Sulfurimonas sp. | reverse complement strand
CTGTGGAAGGTATTGGTTAAGTGAGAGAACCTCTAAGGGGTGTTTTATTCGTTTAGTACTCATTTTGGAGATATGAATCATGCCATCATTTTTAAGTCCAACATCTACAAAGGCACCAAAGTCAGCTATATTTCGTACTACTCCTGAGACAAAACTTCCCTCTTTTAACATTTTTATATCAGTAAGATCTGCTTTAAAAGGAATGGCAGGGAGCTCCTCTCTTGGATCAAAACCAGGTTTTTGTAACTCATGTATTATATCTGTAAGTGTGATCTCTCCAACACCAAGTTCTTTAGCTTTCTCTTTTATATTGAGAGTGCTTAACTCTAAAGTATTGAGTTCTTTTGCTACAGAATAACTCTCAGGATGGATGCCACTGTTGTCAAAGATATTTTTACCATTCTTTATTCGTATAAATCCAGCAGCTTGTTCATAGGCTTTTTTCCCTAAACCTTTTACTTTAAGGAGCTCCGATTTTGTGGTGAAGTTACCATTTTTATCTCTATATTGAATGATGTTTTGTGCTATTTTCATTCCTATTCCTGCAACATGTGAGAGCAAAGAAGCGGATGCTGAGTTAATATCTACTCCGACACGATTTACTAAGTCAGAGGTAACATCATCTAAACTTTTTTTGAGTAGTTTTTGGTCAACATCATGTTGGTACTGTCCAATACCTAATGACTTTGGGTCAATTTTAACAAGTGCAGCCATAGGATCGCGTAGTCTTTGTGCTATGGAGATAGCACCTCTTATAGTAACATCTAAATGAGGGTACTCCTCTTGTGCAAGTTTTGATGCTGAGTATACAGAGGCTCCTGCTTCTGAGACTACAGTATAGTTGAGTTTCTCTTTAAGAGATTCATTTAGTTGTGCAAAAAACTCTTGAGTCTCTCTTGATGCTGTTCCATTCCCAATGGCAACACCTCTGATAGCATATTTTTTTGCAAGTGCTAAAACTTTTCTCTTAGCCCCCTCATAATCTTTTTTTGGTGCAGTTGGATAGATAACATCAGACTCTAAGTAGTTCCCATTATCATCAATAACGGCAAGTTTACAGCCACTTACAAATGCAGGATCAACACCAAGAAGTACCATTTTACTTACAGGTGGTGTCATAAGTAGTTGCCCTAAATTTTTCCCAAAAACAGAGATAGCAGCCTTGTCTGCTCTCTCTTTTAGTTCACTCTGAACCTCTCTTTCTATAGAAGGAAGCAGTAATCTTTTTAAGCCATCTTTATATGCTTCAAAGAGTAACTCTTTCGAACTAGAAGCATTACGGGGGATTTTATACTGTAGTATATTTTCTTCTACTCTTTGTCTGTCAATGCTTATTTTGACAGAGAGTTCTTTCTCTTTGACACCACGCATAATTGCTAGATAGCGATGTGAAGGGATATAAGCAATTTTTTCACTCTTAGGGGCAAGATTTTTAAAAGTACCATTCTCTTTAAATGTTTTGCTTTTTTTAGTCTCTAAATTACCAAAACGGAGCATAGAGTTTCGAATGGCTTCCCTCTCTTTGGGGTTTTCAGCATATCTCTCAGCTAAGATGTCTTGAGCACCCTTGATTGCCTCATCAACTGAGTGTAACTCTTTTTTTACAAACTTTTTTGCCTCAGCGCTAAACTCATTTAAAGTAAGTCTAGCACTCTGTAGCATATTTGCTAAAGGGGTAAGACCTTGTGCTATGGCGGTAGTAGCACGAGAGGATTTTTTCTCTTTAAAGGGTCGGTAAATATCTTCTAAAACTCTTAATGTTTGAGCATCTTCTATGCTCTTTATAAGTGTTTCTGTAAGCTTGGCTCTCTCAGCAATAAGCCGACTAATCTCCTCTTTTCTCTCTAAAAGTTTTTTACTACTAAGATAGATAGTCTCAAAATCACGAAGTGTTTCATCCGTAGCACCACCACTCATCTCTTTTCTATATCTTGCAATAAAAGGAATAGTAGC
>CAZMBK010000273.1:0-1966 GCA_964564315.1 uncultured Sulfurimonas sp. | reverse complement strand
ATCTCTTTATCCTCTTTTTTATTCCAAGTATCAAATAGAGAAGCACACTGTTGTTGCTCTATTTGAAAAAGTTTTACTGTACTTTTTTCCCCTTGTAAAGTCTCATAAAACTTTAGATCATCGAAACCACCTTTTTTAGCATCTTCTGCTGTTGCACCATAATAAACATTTTCAATTCTCGCCCACATAATAGCCCCTAAACACATAGGACAAGGCATACAACTTGTGTAAAGTGTTGTCCCTGAGAGATCAAAGCTGTTGAGTTTTTGGCTTGCTTCTCTAATGGCATTTATCTCTGCATGTGCTGTAGGATCTTTAGAAATAAGCACTCTATTATGAGCCTTTGCTATTATTTTATTGTCTTTTACAATAACTGCTCCAAAAGGACCACCCTCATTTAAAAGCATTCCCGTAGTTGCCTCATCAAAAGCTATTTTCATCCATCTATTCATACTGTTTGCATCTTTGTTACCTTTGAAAATTTCACTTTATTCATTTTAGCAAAACTTTACTAATTTAAAAGATTCTTAGATGTATAATGAAATAGTAGTTAATTTTAGGAGTCTAAAATGGTCTTTAAAGCAAATATAGTTGATATAAAAAGAAGAGAGATTACTCCCTCACGTTTGGAGATAAAAGAGGGTAAAATAGCCTCTTTAACACCTATAGATGAGGTCTGCTCTCATTATATATTACCCGGATTTATAGATGCACATATACACATTGAGAGCTCTATGCTTCCTCCTAGTGAGTTTGCACGACTTGCTGTTTTACATGGGAGTGTGGCAAGTGTGAGTGACCCTCATGAAATAGCTAATGTGCTTGGCATTCAAGGGGTAGAGTTTATGCTAGAAAATGCAGCAAAAACACCTTTTAAGTTTACTTTTGGAGCTTCTCCTTGTGTTCCTGCAACTCCTTTTGAGACAAGTGGTGATGTACTAGATGTAGCAGCGGTGAGAAAACTTTTAGAAAAGCCTCAGATAAAATTTTTGAGTGAGGTGATGAACTTCCCTGGTGTTATCATGGGGGATGAAGATATGCTAGCAAAGATTGCTATAGCCAAAGAGCTTGGTAAACCAGTAGATGGACATGCTCCTGCTTTGAGAGGTGAAGATTTAACTACGTACATAAATGCGGGTATTACAACTGATCATGAAGCATTCAGTTATGAAGAGGGCTTGGAGAAGCTACAAAAGGGAATGAAAATCCTTATACGAGAGGGTTCTGCTGCGAAAAATTTTGATGCACTTCATCCTCTTATAGATGAGTTTCATTCAAATATGATGTTTTGTAGTGATGATAGACATCCAAATGATTTACTTCGTGGACATATAAATGAGTTAGTTGTTCGTGCCATTACCCTTGGACATGATATGTTTGATGTTTTAGAGATGGCTTGTCTTAATCCTATAGCACATTATGATTTAGATGTTGGAACTCTTGGTATTGGAGAGAGTGCTGACTTTATTATTGTTGAAGATTTAAAAGAGTTTAAAGTTTTAGAGACTGTTATTAGTGGAGAGAGTGTAGCTAAAGAGGGTAAAACAGTTTTAAAATCATCGAAGATAGAGCCTCTTAATAAGTTCGAGGCAAGAGCAAAAGAAGCAAAAGATTTTTATCTCCCTGCGTGTGGAGAGATGGAAGTGATTCAAGTTGTAGATCATGAGCTTATGACGTATGAAAAAGTTCTGCATAATGGGGATGAAGATATACTCAAAATTGCTGTTATAAATCGCTATGAGGATATTCCCATCCGTGGTTTAGCACATGTAAGGGGCTTTCATCTTAAAGAGGGGGCAATAGCTTCAAGTGTTGCCCATGATTCGCATAATATTATAGTCGTTGGGCATTCTGATGAAGCGATGGCAGAAGCTGCAAATCTTGTTATAAATGCAAGAGGGGGTGTAAGTGCTGTTTTAGATAAAGAGTCACAGTTTCTCCCTCTTGAGATTGCAGGTATTATGAG
>CAZMBK010000272.1:0-1976 GCA_964564315.1 uncultured Sulfurimonas sp. | reverse complement strand
TCAACATCAAGTTTCATCTCACTTGCAGCTTTTATAATTCCAAGAACAGCACATGCTCCCGCTTTATCCATCTTCATACTCACCATAGAAGTAGCTGGTTTAAGACTAAGCCCACCACTATCGTAAGTAAGACCTTTTCCTATGAGGTTTATCACTTTTTTAGGATTTTTAGGTTTGTATGAGAGGTGAATAAGTTGACTTTCATGACGAGATGCACGACCTACTGCAAGCATAGCATGACAGTTCTCTTTTTTAAGTGCTTTCTCGTTGAGTATCTTACACTCTAAATCATTCTCTTTTGCAAGTCTTTTTGCAAGTTTTGCAAAAGTAGGAGGGGTAAGATCTTCAGGGGTTGTATTTACAATATCACGAGTAAAACAAGTCGCATCCGCTACGATGATCGCATCACTAAAGACATTTATGGCCTTTTTATAATCATCTTTTATATATATAAGTGAAATTTCTTTTAAACTGCATTTACTTTTTTTCGTTTTATATTGCTCGAAACTATAGCCGCCTAAAACAAAGCCTTCTACAAGGGCAGCAATAAGAGTCATATCATCTACTAGAATGTTAGCACTTTTATAGTTTGTACTTTTAAGTGCTTTCATCGCTACAGCAGAAACACTTCTAACACTCTGCGCATCAACTGTTTCAACACCACATATAAGAGTGTTTTTGTTGTGTAAAAAACAGATACTATCTTGAGTTGCACTAAAACCTGCTACTTTAAGTGCTTTTTTATTTTTATTTTTTTTAAGAGCTTTTTTTGTGAGGTACTCAAGGCTGATGTCTGTTTTAGTATCAGATATATTTTGATTAAGGAGTTGTATGTTCATAGTTCTTTCCACCTGTTTTTTTTAAGTAAAAGATAATAGCAAAAATTGACTAAGAGTTAGATAATGTAGAGTAATACCATAAAAAAATGAAATATACTTCCTGCAAGTACAAAAATATGCCAAATGGCATGGTAGTAAGGTTTTGAATCATTTATGTAGTAGTAAACACCAAGTGTATATGCTCCACCACCTGCAACAAGTAGGTAAAAACCATTGTCAGCTATAGCAAGTCGTAGAGGTTCGAGAGCAACAACTATAATCCAGCCCATAACTACATAGAGAATAAGAGAAAGGGTCTCAAATCTATTGGGGTATTTGAATTTCATATATATGCCAAATATTGCAGTTATCCACTCAAAAGAAGCAATACCATAGCCAAAAGAGGAGTTTTGTAATGCAATAAGAGTAACAGGAGTATATGTTCCAGCAATGAGAAGGTAAATAGAGGCATGATCAAAAGTTTGAAATATTTTTTTAAGTTTTTTATGTGTAAGTGCATGGTAAACAGTAGAAGATCCATACATAACAAGCAATGTTGTTCCATAAATGGCAGAACTTACTACAACACTGCTAGAGCCATTAAGTGCAGCATAGGCAACAAGGAGAACTAAACCTATAAGGCTTAGAAAAAGTCCAAGACCATGTGTTATTGCATGCCAAAACTCTTCTGCTAGTGTAAAGTTGTTTATGAATTATTCCATTTTTTAGCTTCTTCTAAATTGTCAAAAAATTTGACTTCACCATGTATAAACCAGTTTCCCATTTTAGCGAGATACTCTTGCCAAGTTTTCGTTCCAACAATGGCAATTTTAGAAAATATCTCTTTGAACTCCATTCCAAATTTAAAATCATCCCAAGCTGCCTTTGCTTCCCAGCCTGTAAACTCTCTTGCATCTAAAAGCATATTAAGTTTTGGATTTTCCACAAGTTTGACACTATTTTCAATCATAGGAACTAAAATTGTATAGTCTTCATGTGTTAATGTTCCATTGAGAGTGAGTGTAATAAAAAAAATTCCATCTCTGTTTTCTAGTTCAATATTTATTCGTGGTGTTATTTGCATAGCAGTGATCCTCAATTTTAATTATTTTGTATATGTGAAGTATAACACTTCAGACTTAATTTATGTTAATAATA
>CAZMBK010000271.1:0-1980 GCA_964564315.1 uncultured Sulfurimonas sp. | reverse complement strand
TTATTTTAATAAAATGATACCTTTTAATTCATTAACTAGTATTTAAGACTCAAAATATTATAATGTAACCGAAACATTAAATTAAGGAATTAAAATGAAAAAAATCGTAATCGCTACAATAGCTACATTAGCATTAGTAACAGCTGCATCTGCTGCAGTAAATGGTAAAGCATGTGCTGCATGTCATGGTGCGGACTGGTCAAAACATGCTATGGGTAAGTCTAAAGTTGTTTCTGAAATGAGTCATGCTGATATTGCTGCTGCACTTAAAGGTTATAAAGCTGGTACATATGGTGGACCAATGAAAGGTGTTATGAAAGGTCAAGTTGGTCGTTATTCAGAAGCTGACTTAGAAGCATTCTCTCAAACTATTGGTAAATAATTTATACAATTAAAAACCTGTACTTCTTTTCATTAACATGAAAAGAAGTACTTCTAACTATTCTGGTTTATAGTTCTTTTTTCTTAGAGCTTCTTTTTTTCTTTCCATATTTATAGCATCATTAAGATCTTCTTCATTATCAAACTTAACTGCATTTAAATACCTCTCTTCATCATCGAACTGACCATTTTTCACACCCCACATAAAAGCTATCAGTGCAATTCCACCTAAAAAAATTGATGCACCTAGCATCATAACAACAACCCAGTTATCCATACCTAACTCCTATTCCATTTATATTTTATACGCATTGAATTACCAACAACTAAAAGTGAACTAAAACTCATAGAGAGTGCGGCAATAAGAGGAATAACATAACCTGCCATTGCTAATGGTATTGTTATAGCATTATATACAAGAGAAATAGTAAAATTTTGCTTTATAAGATTAAAGGTTGTTTGAGAAATTTTAAATGTTGCTAAGAGTGAAGTTAAAGAGTCATTTAAAAGTACAACATCACTCACTTCTACAGCTATATCACTTCCACTTCCCATCACTATACCTATATCCGCACGACCAAGTGCTAGAATATCATTAACACCATCACCTACCATTACTATCACTTTTCCTTCCCCTTGCCTTTTCTCTACAAAAGACAACTTATCTTCGGGAGAGAGCTCTGAATGAACCTCACTAATACCAATAGCTTTAGCAATACGGAGTGCTGTACTCTCCTGATCACCAGTAAGCATAACGATAGATATACCCTTTTTATGTAACTCTTTTACCAATGTTACAGCATCATCCTTTATCTTATCTTCTAACTCATATATAGCAACAACTTTTTTATCAACAGCAAAGAAAAATAGGCTCTTATCACTCTTAAATGAAATAGTAACTCCATACTCTTGCATTAACTTACTGTTTCCACCTAAAAGCTCTTTTCCTGCTATATTTGCAACCATACCACGTGCAGATAGCTGCTTAAAATTTTCAAAAAGTATCTCTTTATAAGAGCCCTCTTTTAACAAAAAGTGAAATATTCCTTGTGCAATAGGGTGTCTCGAAGATTTAACAAGTGAATAGAGATACCTTCGTTCAAATGCTTCAAAAAGATGTTCTTTAATGACTTCAGGTTTTCCAACGGTAATTGTTCCCGTTTTATCCAAAAGTAATGTATCAACTTTTGCCATTGTCTCTAACTGTGCAGCTTCTTTAAAAAGTATTCCTTTTTTTGCACCAAGGTTCAATCCCACTAATGTTGCTACAGGAGTTGCAAGACCAAGTGCACAAGGACAAGCAATAACAATAACAGAAATTCCTACCATTAAAGACTCTTCAAAACTATGAGGCCAAAACCACCAAGCAAAAAAAGTCAAAACTGCTAAAACTAAAATAGTAGTGGAAAAGTGTTCTGAGAGTTTATTTGCGAGTTGTTCTATTTTTGGTTTTTTATTTATAGCACTTTCTAAAAGTGATACTAAATTTGAAAGTGTTGAGTGCTCAAAATCTTTTGTAGCTTCATAGTGAACATCAGCATCTATACTTGTAGTACCACTTATAATAGAATCACCCTCTTTTTTATAAATAGGTTCACT
>CAZMBK010000270.1:0-1996 GCA_964564315.1 uncultured Sulfurimonas sp. | reverse complement strand
ATCATATATGATGAATGAGGCCACTGTCCTGCAAAAACAGCAATTGCTTTAGAAGCAATACTTGCAGCATATGCACCTTTTAAAGGTGTTGATTCTCTAGTAGAATCTGTTAATTTTGTTATTTCTGGAATTATTGTAAGGTATATCCATTTAAAATGATTTTGAACTATCTCCATTACAAGTGTAAACTCTCTAATTATTTCAACTTTCCTACTTAACTCTATAGGATAGCCTGCATTTTTATAAGCATCTTCAAGTGCACGAACTGTTGCCATAAGATGAGCATGTCCACAAATACCACAAACTCTTGGAGTAATTACCAAAGCATCTAAGGCATTTTTTCCTCTTAAGATAGACTCTATACCACGAAAATGAGGAAAGGCAATAGTTGCAAAGTTCACTACATCATCTTTCATGTCAAAGAAGATAGAAGCTTCTCCCTCTATTTGGTCAATCAGTTGTTTTGTAATCAATGAGTTTTCCTTCTAGTCGATTAATATGAAATGTTTTTGCTATTCCTGCCATAGTTAAATAACTGCGTTTAGGAACTCCAAGTGGAACATCTTCAGGAATAGACATATTTGTCTTTGTACTAAAGAGGTTTTGTCTTGGAAAATCTGGTTCAGTACAGCCAAAACAAGGTGTACCAACCCTTGTTTTTGAGCTTACTTCATTCCAAAGTATTTTATTACAAGAAGCATGAGTCATTGGGGCACGACAACCTTGTTTATAATAAAGACATCCCTCTTTTTTCCCAAAACCATCAGAATCTATCTTCCATTCAAAATACTCATTTCTTGTACACCCATGATGTGCAAGAGTACTATAGAGTTCTATTGGACGGTGTAGATCATCTATCTCTATTTCCCTTCCTTTTTCAATCATATTCAATATATAAGCAAGCCATTCAGGATGTATTGGACAGCCTGAAATATTAATAACTTTTGCTTTTTCAGTAAATAATGGTCCTGTCTTCTCTTGCTCATTAAAAAGTAAACCACTATTTCTCTCTGGTGCACTTGCTTTAAATACTCCTCCAAAGCTTGCACAAGAACCAAGAGCTATAATATAATTTGCAGATTGTGCATAGTGCTTTACAATTTTAGAAATAAGAGTATCATTGCGTTTCATAAGAGGATCATAAGCTCCTTCAAATATAAAAATATCACATGTTAAAATACACTTAGTAATAGTATTAAAATCTTGAGTTGATGGAAGAGAAGGATGAGATAATATTTCAAATTTATTTAAAAAGTTTTCAAGGTTTTCAAGGTTTAAAAAAGAGTGGGTATTTCCATTACAAGTTACACCTTGAAACCATATAAGAGAAGGTTTTTTATCTTGTTTTAAGTGCATTAAATATATTTTGTGAGATTGATTCTTTATACCACTCTAACGGTTCAGGAAGAATCTTCTCTCCAAAAAGAAAAACCATTCCACCAAGATAACCCATAAAAAGTCCAAATGCAGAGAAAAAGTCTTGATCATGTAAGTCACCACATTCAACACCATCATTAAAAAACATCATCATCTCTGTTACAAAAGGCGATACACATATCATACCCTCACAACCATCACCAAATACTTCACGGTTTGAAAGATATACTCTTAAAAAATATTCTATCATTTCTGGTTTTTCATCTGCCATATTAAAATACATAGAAACAATTTCATATGTTTTTTTTTCTGTTGTAATTTCTTTATCATTAATTTCACGAATACTCTTACCTAAATATTCTGAAATATACATAACTAACTCTTTTGCAAGTATGTCTTTTGATGTGAAATAATTATAGAAATTCCCTACACTCATACCAACTTTTTCAGCAATATCAGGTATAGTTGTAATATAAAATCCTCTTTCTGAAAATAATTTTAAAGCTGCAGAGATAATATTTGTTTTTCTTTCTTCTTTAGTAATACGTGCCATTTATTCTCATTAATAATTTTGTATTATTATATCATATTTTCATAATACAAAGAGATGATTTATAAT
>CAZMBK010000269.1:0-2004 GCA_964564315.1 uncultured Sulfurimonas sp. | reverse complement strand
TTATCTCATTCCATACATTTTCATCATGAAGCATTGCATAGAGCGTTTGAAAAGTCTCAAGTGGAGATGGCAAAACTAGATTACCATAGACTTGATTACCAACATCCCAAAGTGATATAAAGAGAAAAATAGAAGCAATAGCACCCCATCCACTCCATAAGTATGCTGGAAAATCTTTGAGTATTTTTAGAAAGAATTTCAATTTTAATCCTTATATTGATAATTATTATTGTAATAATAGCATATCTGATATTGATTATCAATGATTTATGTCAAGTTTTAGAAATTATATGAAAGTTTGGAGTGAGTACTTAGCCCATAAGATGTATGAATTATGGGCTCTTTGAATATTTAGAGTAGCTTTTTATTTAGGAGAATAGAAGCTATATATATTATTATTTAGTATTTACAAGTCAAACACAAGAATATGCCAAATTGTGATCTTCATTATGACTTGTAAATTGATACAATACTCTAGTCGTAGGTTAAGTATCTTCATCTGTATCTATTTTAATTTATGAAACATTTAATTATTATCATTTGACTCCTTAAGTGAAATTAATTGTTGAAATATTACCCTCATTCTCCTTAAGTAAATATTATATTGATATTCAATATCAATATAATGAAGGCTTAAGCTTTTACTCTGTAGTATTTGATAATTAATATCAATAAGGAGAGATTATGCGTAAGATTGGTTTTGCTAAATACAAGTCAACGACAAAAGAAATTTTACCTAAAACATATAAGGTTAATGAAATAAGTTGTCAAAGAAGAATGTTCTGTACTATGATAAATGAGTATCTTTCAACACAATCAAAATTTGATTTAAAAAATGAGAGAATTTTTAAGCATTCATTATTAAATATTTTTGAAGAGAAGATTCTTTCCTTTTTCCCATTTTATAGATTCAAGCCAGAAAAATCACAAAAAATTGTCAAAATACTTACATTTGACTCACTGCTTTTTAATCAATACTTTAAACAGAGTAAGCATCCTAAAATGCAGTACTTAACAAGAAAAATATACTTTAACTCAGCGTTTAAAATGCTTTTAGGTTATTCCCACCCTTGTGTGGATTTAATACAGTTAATTTTTAATGGCAAAGAGGTTGAAATGATGCTTGATTTAAATGAAATTTTCAAAAGAACTGTCTACTCTCGAATAAAAAAAGAGATAAACAAAAGAGTGACAATAGATAACGAATATATCCATATCACACAACATGGGATTACAACACGACTGCATCCTAGATGGAAACATGTCTCACCGAAAAATCTAGAGCATTCAAAAGCAGATATTAACAGTGGTTTTACCCAATTACAAAACAAGGAGTGTGATCAATGCTATTTAGTTTATCCTAAAACGGAAAAATTTAAACGCCATATAGAGGTTAGAGGAGAATCATCACAAGCATTAAAGATGATTCCATACTCTTTTACATTTATAAATAGAAAGGAAAAAAGATGTCAAAAATAGGATTATTTTATGCCAGTTCAACTGGAAATACAGAAGATGTAGCAAAAACAATAGTAGAAAAGATGTCAGGATTTGATATAGATATGAAAAACATAAGTGATTGTGTTGATGATGCTATGAAAAACTATGACCTGCTTATATTTGGAATTTCAACATGGGGAGAGGGAGATCTGCAAGATGATTGGGAAGATTACCTTGCAAACCTAAATGAATACAACCTTATGAACAAAACAGTAGCTATGTTTGGTCTGGGAGATCAAGAAGAGTATTGCGACAACTTTTTAGATGCTATGGGCACGATATATGATAAAGTTCTTGAAAGTGGAGCAACTGTAGTTGGGGCATGGCCAACTGACGGATATGAGTTTGAAGAGTCAACAGCAGTTAGAAATGGTGAGTTTGTAGGTTTAGCACTTGATGAAGAGAATCAAGATGATTTACATGATGAGCGTATTGCTAAGTGGATAGAACTTATAACTCCCTACTTTACAAAATAATGAACTTAACAAAAAACACTATAACATC
>CAZMBK010000268.1:0-2013 GCA_964564315.1 uncultured Sulfurimonas sp. | reverse complement strand
TGCCAACTCTGTACTATCAGCTTCTACTATAGTAATATCTCCACTTCCTGAAGAGATATTTACACTTCCAGCATTAAATGTAGCCGTCGTATCTTCTCCTAAACTGACATCGCCATTAGCAGAAGATGTATTAATAGTAAGCGTATTAGTAACATCTACAGTATTAGTAGAATTTTGAGGAGTTGTAATTACTGAACCACCTGCTGTTATGTTTAAATCGTTGTCTATATCTGCACTTGTAATAAATAGATCTGACCTCGTAACTAATGTTGCATTATCTGCTATTAAAAACCCTGTTGCATTAATATCATTACCCGCTTCATCAAGTACGATATCATTATTACTAATTAAACTAACATAATCAGTAACAACTATTGCACCTGAATCAGTAATGTTGCCATCACTATATACATAAAATGTATTTGCAGTAATACCTGCAAGATCCAAATCACCGTTGTCATGATTTATATCAATATCGCTTCCGCTCATTTTTAGAATATTAAAGTCACTATTTCCATATAAATTAATCACTGAATTTGTACTATTTACATCAAAAATTCCACCAATAGTTAGAGGGCTACTCATACTATTAGAAATTGCTCCATTTGTATTTAAAGTATAATTATTTGATACATTGGTTGTATTTAGATCTATTCCATTTGCATCAACTATAGTTGCATTTGCTGCCGTTATACCTATACTTGAGAAATCATTTGCAGCTTCATCTAGTGTTACATCATTATCACCAACATTAAGTACAGTTGTTCCAGCTACTTGTACTGCTCCACTATCTGTGATGTCTCCTGTAGAAGTAATGTTTAGGTTACCTGTTGTAGCAATTCCTGCCAACTCTGTACTATCAGCTTCTACTATAGTAATATCTCCACTTCCTGAAGAGATATTTACACTTCCAGCTTCAAATGTGGATGTAGTGTCCCCGCCTAAATTTACATCTCCATCAGCAGCAGAAGTGTCAATAGTAAGAAGATTAGCAATTCGTAGAGCATTAGATGCATTTGCAGGTGCTGTTGTTACTGATCCATTCACTATTAGGTTTAAATCATCAGCACCTATACTTGTAATATATAAATCTGAATTATTTACTAAGGTTACATTATTAGCCAAAATGAAAGTTGAATTTATATCATTGTCTACTTCATCTAGTATAACATCAGCACCACTAGCTACTAAACTTGTAGAAGTTTTCGTCACCACTGCCTCTGAATCTGTAATATCACCAGTACTGTAGATATATAAACTATCTGCTGAAACACCTGCTATATCTACACCATCGTGTTCATTAACAATATTGATATCACTACCACTCATTGCAATAGTGTTTAAGTATGTTCTTCCAGATAATTCAATATTTGAATTTGTACTATTTACATCAAACACACCACCAATAATGAGATCACTGTCACTAGTAATATTACCATTTGTATTTAAAGTATAGTTATCTGATACATTTGTAGTGTTTAGATCAATGCCATTTACATCAACTATAGTTGCATTTGCTGCCGTTATACCTATACTTGAGAAATCATTACTTGCATTATCTAGTGTTACATTGTTATCACCAGAATTCAATATAGTTGTTCCAGCTACTTGTACTGCACCACTATCTGTGATATTTCCATTTGCCGTGATGTTTAGGTTACCTGTTAGAGTTGATGCAGCTAAATCTACTGCTGCTGCATTTATAATTGTTGCATCTGCTGCTGCAAGTGCTATTGCACCTGTTGCATTTAAGTCACTTAGGTCTACATTTGTACCAGTTAATGTTGTTGTTCCAGCTACTGTAACTACTCCACTATCTGTAATATCTCCTGTAGAAGTAATATTTAAATTACCTGTAACATTTGATGTATTTAAATCTACTGCTGATGCATTTACAATTGTTGCATCTGCTGTTGTAAGTGCTATTGCACCTGTTGCATTTAAGTCACTTAGGTCTACATTTGTACCAGTTAATGTTGTTGTTCCAGCTACTGTAACTACTCCACTATCTGT
>CAZMBK010000267.1:0-2016 GCA_964564315.1 uncultured Sulfurimonas sp. | reverse complement strand
GCAACGGCTGTAGAGTTAGGGCCTACTGGGAGCACGGCGACTACATGCACGAAGACCCGATTTGTAGGTATATTCCTATAAAGTGGAGAATAGAAAATTTTTCTAATAAGGAGGAAAAGTGCACAGACTAACTGTTGAAAATTTTGGCCCTATAAAAGAACGCATTGTTTTTGAACCAAAAGACTTTTCAATAATAATTGGAGAGCAGGCGTCTGGAAAAAGCATAATCGCGAAATTGGTCTTTTTATTCCGTTCTCTAAGAGACGACATAATGAAATGGATGTACGAAGAAAGCGATAGACTGTCTAAGGCAAACATTAACCGAGTTATAAGAGACAAGTTCCTCAAGTTCTTTGGAAGAAATAAGCCTTTACCTTCTGGATTTTATATGAAATATGAATACAGCGACGGGATTTACATAGAACTAACTTCACGAAAAGAGGATGGTTTACTGTGGAGCAAACTCAGTAATGGATTTGTTAAGAAATTCAATGGTATAATTAACCATCGCCGAAAGATTTCCGAGGAGATAAAACGTATAAAAGAAAAAAAGATTGAGTTCTTAACCTCAGCAGAACTCTACCAGCTGGAGGAAGAAGAAAGAAGACTACTAAGACCGATAGAGGAACAGATAAACACCCTATTTAACGACAGTTACATTCCTATCTATATTCCCGCTGGCAGAGCAGTCCTTAATTTCTTGGAAGAAGTAGAGATAGAGAATATGGATTTTCTCATGTCTATGTTTATAAAAAGAGTTGTTAGCTCCAAACGAAAGTTTTCAGAATCCCTTGAGTCTTTAATAGAAAGTGAGAAAGGACATCCGGCTGATGAAGAAAGGGTTAGACTCCTCTACAAGGTAGCAGGTTTAGTATATAAAATACTAAAGGCCGAATATAGGTACGAAAAAGGAAAAGAATTCCTTCTCCTTCAGCAAGAAAGTGAAAAAATTCCCCTTCAATTCGCATCTTCAGGCCAACAGGAGGTGCTTTGGATCCTTCTGCTACTTTTCCAAATCATGTTAGAAAACAGAAAAGTTTTCTTAGTCATTGAAGAACCTGAAGCACATCTATTTCCTACAGCTCAAACATTACTCATAGAATACATTTCAGCATTTCTCAACCTAACAAAGAGCCACGTGTTAATAACAACCCACAGCCCCTACATTTTGAGTTTTATAAATGTACTCCTTTTAAGAGCCAAAGCTAACATAAATTATCCATTTTTAATTCCCATGAAAAAAATAGGAGCTTGGTATAGAAATCTTCACGAATTTACATCAATCATAGATGCTGAAACGAAACTAATAAAAGATAACGCCATTGACGATGTCTCAGAAACTATTGCAGAAGAATTGGAAGAACTTGAAGAGGCAATATATGGAGAGAAAGCTCAGAGCTCTAATAATCAATAGCTGTAAGAAGGAGAAGTGTAAATACTTGCTCTTAAAAGGAAAAGTTTATTCTTTCTGTGATTGCGATAGCAACAATAGACCTCCTCACTTTCATAGTTCTGAATGTAAAAATTACTTAGTATTCAAGGTCAACATCAGTGAACATTCACACATAATAATAATGGACAAGTGTATCTTAAACAATACCGACTTTCCAGATGATAAAAAAGTGGATTTCCTATTTGTGAACTTAAAAAAGAAAGTCCTTTGCATTATAGAAATGAAAAGTACCAAGACAAAAAAACGAAAAGAAAGAAAGAGAGAAGCTTATGAACAATTAGAAGAAGTGCTTGCTATTTTACGCAAGTCCTTTTCTCTCAAGGATTTTTCCATTTACGCTATAGCTTGCGTTGGCAATAAAAAGACTATCCCTGCCACGCTAGCAAGCGAAACTAACCGTCGCGTTAGATTCAAAGAACTTGGAGCTGAACTTTGCAATGGATGTGAAATAGAAGAATTTCCTAATACTCCCTGTAGGAGGAATAGATGAAAAATAAGAACCATCCTCTTTTGAAGGCGGCAAGGGGAGAGAAGACTCCCTACACCCCAATCTGGATTATGAG
>CAZMBK010000266.1:0-2016 GCA_964564315.1 uncultured Sulfurimonas sp. | reverse complement strand
CATTTGCAAATGATAACATAATGAGTATAGCAACTGCGAGAACTTATATGAAAACCAGCAATTCTCAGTATACCTCAAGTGCTTTTGATGATTGTAGAGTTATTAAGCCTAGCGAGAATTACTCTATTGTAATGCAGGTGGAGTAAACTTTTTACTCTTTAAAGATTTTTATGTTATTATTACAAAAAATAATATTTATGGATCTTCATTTGAAACAAATACCACTTGTCATTTTACTGTTAATTAGTACATTTTTTATTGGATGTGGCGATAGCAGTACAGTAAATATTCTCTCTTCTACCCAAACATATGAAACTGAACTTGATGAAAATAAAACAATGCTGTATCAACAGTACTCAGAAAAAACACTTGCCCAACGTGCAGAAGCATTTAAACTTTACGAAGAGGTAAAAGATGTAGAAACTCTAAGTGGTGCAAATCTTAATGACTTACATTTAATGTGGGTAAATTATTTGCAAAACAGAGATACAACACAGTTTTATATAGATGAGTATAGTTATCTTTTGCATTTTAACTCTAACTACACACCACAAGAGCATCTTGAACTCATTATGATTACTCTTTCTACTATGCTTATGCGTTATGATGACTATCTACTTGTATATGCAAAGTATAATGATGATATGAAATTAAGAACACTTTTAAATAGTGAAGATTCAGCCTATGATATTCCTGAGTATACTTTAAGGAGTATTGTAGAGCTATATCTCTCAGATGAAGAGAGAGATTTAGTAGAAGAGTTAATTCTTTATTATGATGATCATATAGAGCAGTATAGCGATGAGAATGATCCATTTTTTCTTTATCTAAAACAACTTATTGATGATAGTGCTTCGTATCAGTTAGGATTTAGTTTTACTGATGAGGTCTCCTCAAATTTAGATGATATTTTAAACGCTATTATTGATACAACAAGTAATCTTTTCTCTTTCCTTTTTAGTGGTGTGAGTGAGAGTATTGGCAATACTGCTGGTCTTGTTGAAGAGCGTGAAGGAAAACTCTATAATGATCCTGCTGTAACAGAAAATTTTCGTACAACATTACAAGCAGGGGATATACTTTTAGAGAAAACACCTTTTAGATTAACAGATAAACTTATTCCTGGATATTATGGTCACATAGCTGTTTATGTTGGAACACAAGAGGAGCTTGAAGCATTAGGTATTTGGGATAACCCAATAGTACAAGAGTATAAAGATCAAATTATAAATGAACAAGTGATTGCAGAAGCACTTAGGGATGGTGTACAGTTAAATAGTGTAGAGCACTTTTTAAATGTAGATGACTTAGCAATTATGCATAATCCTGCGGAAAATTTAGAGGAGAAAAAAGCACGTATTTTACTAACACTTCACCAGTTAGGTAAAGAGTATGATTTTGAGTATGATGTAGAAAATAACGATAAAATTATCTGTTCAGAATTAGTATATGTAACATATTTCTCTATAGATTGGGAGACAGAGTACTTAGCTGGTGTAGAGACTATTAGCCCTGATAATGTAGCAATTAAAGCTTTAGAAGAGGGAACTGTTTTTACAATACCTCTGTTATACCATGATGGGGAAGAGATATTTGATGATCATAAAGAGTATATGCAAGATTTATTAGATTCTGTAGATGAGTAAAATTTTTTTAAGAATTAAAGGAAGTTATATTACTTTTAAGGTATAATCGCGCAATTTTATAAAAGTGATGAAACTATGAATATTAGAGAAGAGTACCTAAAATTTTTCGAATCAAAACAACATAAGAGAGTTGCTTCAGCACCACTAGTGCCAGATGATGCAACACTTCTTTTTAACAATGCCGGAATGGTTCCTTTTAAGTCTATCTTTACAGGTGAGATTCCAACACCTACTAATCCTCGTGCAACTTCATGTCAGACATGTATTCGTGCAGGTGGAAAGCATAATGACCTTGAAAATGTAGGGCATACAGCACGTCATCATACTTTCTTTGAGATGATGGGGAACTTCTCTTTTGGAGACTACTTTA
>CAZMBK010000265.1:0-2018 GCA_964564315.1 uncultured Sulfurimonas sp. | reverse complement strand
ATATCATTTGGATCAATATAGCTACGTTCATAAGAGAGATTATCATAAGAGAGTTCTAATTTTACGTCATTGTCAAATTTTTTACTAAGGTGTAAATAGTGATGTTGTGCATCTAAATCTCCACCGGTAGGTGTTCTATGTATTCCTATACCTAAAAAACTATCACTTTTTTTGTAATAACTTCCCAGTTCAAGAATCCATTTTTCATACTGTAAATTCGCATAAATATTGTGTCCTGAATGGTCACTCTTCAGGTCATAACTCTCTCCCTCATAACTGTTTTCATATACTTCTCTTTTTATATTATTTGCATTTGCATAGACAAAGTATGAGAGTTTATCGACTCTTGATGCTACATAGGTATCTAGATTTAAACTCCCTGTATTGTCTCCATAAAGACGTACTTTGCCACCCTCTTCATGTTCTGGAGTTTTTGTGTAAAGCTTAATAATAAGTGAACTCGCTTCATTGCCAAACTCTATGGATGCTGCACCCTTATAAACTTCTATATGGTCAATATACTCTATAGGTAATTCACCCCAGATAAGAACAGCACTCCCAAAAGAGCTTGAACTCATGTCATGATCATTTATGTAGAGTCGCATAGAGCTGAGTTGTATGTTAGATGTTGTAGGTTTTTGAAGTGACACAAGGTTGTTAGTTGTTCGTGTAAAATGAAAACCGGGAAGGATTTTGAGAATATCTTCAAATGTCTTTGCCTGCATCACTTCTAGGTCATGTCTAGTGTAGATATCGATAATCCCTGCTTCTTCTTTTTTGGTGATTTTAGAGAGTTCTGATTCGTGTTTATAGGAGTTGAGTAGGGATGACAACTCCTCTTTTGCAACTAAGGAGCTTAAGAAAATTAAAATTGTTAAAAAAAACTTCATCACAAACCTTCAATATATTGTACTAATTAAGGAATTCTAATATCTTTTTAATAAAAACTGGTTGATTTATATCAAAAGTTTCTGTTTTAAATAATAGGATATAATCTCTTTATGAATTTTAAACTACAAGAACCCCCAATAAACATAGGCGATGCCATTAGTATGAAGTCTTTTGAAATGATTCATGCAGAGGCAGTGGAGTATGAAGGCTTTAACAAGTTTGATGAGAATGAGAGAGCATTAGTGGAGCGACTTATTCACACGACTACTTGTTTTGAACAGGTGATAGATAATATTTATTTTTCATCAAATGCTATGCTTAAACTCAAAGATCTCTTAGAGAGAAAAGCGAAACTTATAGTAGACACAAATATGATTCGTTCAGGTTTAAGTAAATTTTATCTTGATAAGTATGAGAATGAAGTCATCTGTTATGTAAATGAGCCAGAAGTTTTTGAGATGGCCAAACGTAATGAAACGACAAGAAGTTATGCTGCTGTAGAGCTTGCTATAGAGAAGTATAAAGATGAGCCAATGGTACTTGCTTGCGGGAATGCTCCTACCTATATTTATGCAGCTATTAATACACTTATTCGTTTAAATATAAACCTTGACAATGTAATTTTACTTCTTTTCCCAGTTGGTTTTGTAAATGTTGTAGAATCAAAAGAGTATGGTCGTGATTTTATGGAACATTTTAGGTGTGAGGGTATTATTTTAGAGGGACGTTATGGTGCTTCTACAATGGTTGTTGCCTCTTTGCATGCTGCATATAGACTTATAAAAGATTACGATACGGAGTTTGGAAAATATAATGGCAAGTAATCTTACAAATTCGCATAGCTCTTCTCAGTATGGTTCAAACCCTGTAAAAGAGGGAGAAGTGAGAGTCAATGAGATGGGAAGTGAGATAGTTGAGGGTTACACTTGTAAACCAAAAGATTATGACCCCCAGAGACCCATTATGCACTATAAGACACTTTTACTTTTGTGTGATGATGAGCGATGTGGTAAAGCTGGCAAAGATGATAGAGCTACACATCTACGAGATATTTTAAAAGATATGGGACTTAACAAGGGTGAAAACCGTATAAAAGTGAGTCGTACTGGATGTTATGGTGCTTGTAG
>CAZMBK010000264.1:0-2029 GCA_964564315.1 uncultured Sulfurimonas sp. | reverse complement strand
TAGCAACAAAACTGTGGGACTATCTTCTAAAAGTAAATATAGAAGGTGGTGTTAGTAACGAAGAGATTCAGCCAACTATCTTTTCATAAACAACAATACTAATCTATTCAAGATAAAAGAGTTTGGGCTTTGTCCCAAGCTCAGGCTTAAGAGTAAAATGCTTTCTTGTTTGAAGTACTCTGCTTATCTCACTCTCTTCATCATCTAAATCACCAAAATATCGTAACTTAGCAGGACAAGTAATCTGACATGCTGTTGTAGTCTCTCCACGAGCCAATCTTGTATCTGCACAAAATATACACTTATCAGTTATACGGTTTTTCTCATCAACATATCTCGCCTCATAGGGACAAGCGCTCATACAAGCCATCGTTAAATCACATAAATCTTTATGCAAACGAACAATGCCATTCTCATCTACATAAATAGCACCATTTGGACAAGCTTTCAAACAAGGTGCATCTTGACACTCTTGACACTGCATCTGCATAAATGACAACTTTTCTCTATCAAGATTCCAAAAGTCACCCTCTATTGCACCATCATCTTCTATCCATAAACGATGATTTTTCGCTCCTAAATCTATGCCATTTTCCTCTTTACATGCAACTTCACAAGCATGACAGTTTATACAGAGTTTATAATCAAACGCCATTGCGTAATTTGCCATTTTTCTATCCTCTCTATATTTTTCTGATACTTATATCTGTTTCATGCATTGTTGCACAGCCGTAAATTTTCTCGAACTTATCTTCAATAATCATATTGTCACTAGCACCTTTTCCAAAGGCATTGGTAAGTTCGGCTGAAGAAGTTCCAAAACCGTGAGCAAACCAAAGCACTTGTGGGGCTATTTTATTTGTAGGGTATGCTTTTATAACTATGCTTGATAGTGAACTACTTAAGACAAGAGAATCACCCTCTTTAATATCTAACTCTTTTGCCACTCTATTATTTATCCAAACATAGTTTTGCTCTTGAAACTCTTTGAGCATTATATTATTCGTTGTAGCGGTTTGAGTGGAAGTGACATACCTTCCTGTTATAAGTCTAAAGCTCTCTTTTGGCACTCTAAAATCATAAGAGTTATGCCAAGTAGGCATAGCATCAAAGCCATTTTTTTCTAACTTTTTAAGATAACAGTGTACTTTATAGTCACGTTTGATAGTGTAAAATCTTTTCTCTTTTGGATAGTACTCATAGTAGTCATTAAAAAGCTCTCTCTCCTCTCCAATATAAGGATGCCAAACACCTCTTGTTTTGAGTGAATCATAAACTTTTTCGCCAAACTGAGCAGTGATAAGTTTTCTATTTCGCTCAGATATGTCGTGCTTATAGAGTTCAGCTAAATCATAACCACCCTCTTTATAGGCTTTACGTATACCTATCTCTTTTATACTATCTTGCAAATCTTCATCATATTTTACACTTATTTCAAAAAGAGGTTTTGAGAGTTTTTTACCAAGACCTTTTAAAATATCTTGCATACTTCGACTCTCATAGAGTGGTTTGATCACTTGGTTTCTAAGTGCCAAAGAGGGTTCAAGACGGTTAAAACTCACTACCATATCTTCACGCTCTAAGTAGCTACACTCGGGGAGTATTACATCTGCCATTATTGCAGTATCACTCGGCATAGTATCAAGTACTACAACTAAGTCCATCATCGCAAGCATCTTTTTTGTTTTAGAAATATTTGGCATATTTTGCATTAGGTTATGTTTTCTTACAAATAGTGCACGAACTGGATAGGGAGCTGTTTGAGTGATAACCTTTTCTCTAAAATTAAGCCATGATCCACCCTTTTGTGAACCATACACTATGCCATCTAAATCGAACCTACCCTCAGTCTCATTATAGAAAGGTTCATTGACCTCTTCATATTTAACATGTATAGGTTTTCCAAATATAATGCCACCCTCTCTATTCACACTTCCAGCTAAAGCATTTATAAGAACCATGGCACGTCGAAGTTGAAAATCATTTTGACTCCAAACACTTCTACGACCTAAATAGTAGAGAGGATTTT
>CAZMBK010000263.1:0-2031 GCA_964564315.1 uncultured Sulfurimonas sp. | reverse complement strand
GATAAGTTCTACCACTTGCTAAGTGAGCACGACGCCCACTCATACGTTTTACTATTACTTCATCAGCAACATTAATCTCTATTACAGCATCAATCTCAATACCAGCATTTGTTACAGCATCAGCTTGTGGAAGAGTACGAGGAAAGCCATCTAAAAGGTAACCATTCTTACAATCATCTTCAGCAATTCTGTCTTTAACAAGCCCAATAATAATCTCATCAGTTACAAGCTGACCAGCATCCATAGCAGCCTTAGCCATTTTACCCATGTCTGTTCCAGCTTTTATAGCTGCTCTTAACATATCACCTGTAGAGATTTGAGGGATACCATATTTTTTTGTAAGAAATTGAGCCTGAGTACCTTTTCCTGCACCAGGAGCTCCTAGTAAAATTATACGCATATTTTTATCCTAAATATTTTAATTATGGAATTATATAACAATGAGTTTAAAGAGAGATTTATTCTCCCCAGTTAAGTTTTTCCTTTAAGACATCAAAGTAGTTAAACTCTTCACGGTGAATCAACTTTACTCTATTTGTAGCAAGTCTTATATGTATACTATCATTTTGCTCTAGCTCATGCTTATCCTGTCCATCAATAATGACAAGAGCTTTATCTTGTGGTGCTTTCATCTCTATGGAGAACTCACCAGGGAGAACAACTGGTCTCTGTGTTAAAGAGTGTGGACAGATAGGAGTAAGTGAAAAAACATTTGTAAGTGGAAAAAGTACTGGGCCCCCTGCTGAAAGGTTATAAGCAGTTGAGCCTGTTGGTGTGGAAACAATTACACCATCACCATAGTAAGTATTAAAGGCTTTAGAGTCTACAAGAGTCTCTATGTTTATCATGTTTAGCACTGAGTGGCGAGTAAGGACTATGTCATTAAAAGCATACGTTGTAATGTCTGTAGCATTTTGTATAAACCTAGCTTCTAAAATAGAACGTTCATCCATGCGATAATCACCATGAACAAGTTTAGGAACAAAAGAGTCTAACTCATCTATATTTATATCGGCCAAAAATCCAAGATTTCCTGCATAAACACCAAGTATAGGAATGTTGTATTTAAAAGAGCGACGCACTACAGAAATAAGCGTACCATCCCCACCTAAGGTTACTAAAATGTCTGAGGTTTGACATAAAACATCAAACTCCATACCCATAACACCTATCATGCCTCCACTTATACTCTCTATAGTTACATCAATAGAGTGAGCATTAAAGATTTTTTCTAATTCAAAATAACTCTCTTTAAGTTCTGGAGTAGATGGGCGTAAAATTACCCCAACTTTCTTAATACTTTTTCTCTGCACATAAGCTTCTTTGTTTAAAATATTTTGTATATTATACACTATTTCGCTATAATCGCGAAAATATTTTTTATTAGGACTCTATATAATATGAGAAGCCATTACAATACAGATTTAAGTGAAGCAAATGTTGGTGACGAAGTTACTTTAACAGGTTGGGCAAATAGCTACCGTGATCATGGTGGGATTATTTTCATCGATTTACGTGACAAGAGTGGTCTTATCCAGCTTACTTGTGACCCTGAGGATAGTGTAGAATCACACAAAACTGCGAACAGTGTTCGTGATGAGTATGTTCTTATTGCTAAGGGTAAGGTTCGTGCACGTGGTGAAGGTCTTACAAATCCACGTTTAAAAACTGGTGCTATCGAGATAGTTGTTGATGAGCTTATCATCGAGAACAAATCAGCTGCACTTCCATTTGTAATTGGAGATAAAAAAGTTGGTGAAGAGACGACTCTTAAGTACAGATACTTAGAGTTACGTGACCCAGACATCTATAATGTTTTCCGTCTTCGTTCAAAAACTGCTATTGCTGCAAGAAATATTCTTGATGCAAACGGTTTTCTAGAAGTTGAAACGCCAATCCTTACAAAATCAACTCCAGAGGGAGCTAGAGATTATCTAGTACCATCTCGTGTTCACAACGGTGAGTTTTATGCACTTCCACAATCACCACAGCTTTTCAAACAGCTTTTAATGATTGGTGGATTTGATCGTT
>CAZMBK010000262.1:0-2041 GCA_964564315.1 uncultured Sulfurimonas sp. | reverse complement strand
AAACTCTTTTACATCAACTGGTTGCATATCTACACTCTCTTGTTCATAAAGAAATTTTTGTAGGTAAGCTTCATAAATATTACTATTTGCATCGTTATGAATTCCAGGGTGTTGATGTGCCATAGGATTTTTTACCCAGAGTTTTCCCATAAGGCTTACTACTTTTTCTTGAGGATAGTTCTCTTCTATAAAAGTGTCTCCCTCTTTTGGTCTAAGATATACTTCATCACGGTCACTAAAAAGTACTTCATCACCTGGAAGTGCAAAACAGCGTTTTACAAAGTGCTGTTTTGGATTATTTGGATATCTAAAAATCACTATATCACCACGTTTTGGTTTATCACCATCTACTAAACGAAGATCGTCACTCCATGGCATAACAGAGACCTCTAAAAATGGAATATGTGGCATAGAGATTCCATAAGCAAATTTTTTAGCAAAAAGATGATCACCTATAAGAAGAGAGTCCTTCATACTCCCACTCGGTATTCTAAATGCTTGTGCTATAAAAAATATAACAAAAAGAACTATAATAATAGTTCCCGTCCATGAATTTGAAAATTTATATGCTTTGTGTAACGTCTCTTTCATTTAACTACTCTTCTTTTGTGCATTAATTTTGGCTGCTTTGAGGGTGTTACTTAGCAGCATAGCAATGGTCATGGGACCAACACCACCAGGACTTGGCGTGATGTATGAGCTTTTTTTACTTACAGCTTCAAAGTCAACATCTCCAACAAGTTTTCCCTCTTTTGTACGGCTAACACCGATATCTACAATGACAACATCATCCTTAACCATATCTTCAGTTATAAGGTTAATAACACCAACTCCTACAAAAATCATATCTGCATTAAGTGTGTGTTTTTTTAGATTATCTGTATAAATATGACATGTTTCTACTGTTGCTTCTGCATTTAAAAGTAGAGATGCCATCGGTTTTCCTACGATGTTTGAAGCACCAACTACCACACAGTTCTTCCCTTTAACATCTATCTCGTACTCTTTAAGCATCTTCATAACACCAAGAGGTGTACATGGTACGAAACCATCAAGGTTTGTCACTAAACGACCAACATTAAATGGGTGAAAACCATCTACATCTTTGGCAGGATCTACAAGTTCGAGAAGTTTTGTTGTGTCTATTTGTGCTGGAAGAGGTAGTTGAATGAGAATGCCATCTATACTCTCATTTTCATTCATACTAATTATAGTTCTCTCTATAGCTTCTTGAGAAATATTTTCAGGCATATCATGAGTGATAGAGTAAAAACCTACACGATCACAAGCTTTTTTCTTCATGCCAACATATGCAGCACTTGCAGGATCTTGTCCTACGAGAACAACTGCTAAACCGGGAGTACATCCACATGTCTCTTTTAACTGTTTTACTTCATCAGTTATTTGAAGCTCTATTTTTTTTGAAAGTTTTCTACCATCGAGTAACTGCATATTTGACCTTAATTAAATGATTATTTTTGCTATTATACACTCTTAAAATAAATGTCACTTGAGAGTGCTATCTCGGATAGTATCTGTTAAGATCATAAAGTCCAGAATTTATGGGATTTTTTTTGTTGAAATCATTTTGAAACCAGTCAAAAGTTTCCCAAAATTTTGGATCTGAACGACCTATAAAATATTTAGAAAGTTTTCTAATATAAAGTTCACTCTCATCAAAGTTTTTGATAATATCAAAAAAATCTGGTAGGTCATTATAGTCTACTACCATAAAAGCATTGGGGTAGGAACCTATAGAGTATGGGATAAAATCTATGGTATCTTTGTCTGGATTGAGGGTCTCTTCTTCACTAAACATGGCATTTACATTGTCATGCCATCTATTGACAACTAGAGTAGTTACAAGGGAACTTCCATCTTCTAAAATAATTCGAATAAGTGCAGTATTTACAGAACTATTTGTTACATGTTTAATAAAACCTGTCCCAGCAGCAGTAAGAGAACGGGCACCTGTAATAAGGTCAGCTTCTGTATGAAACTCTTTTGGCATTTTTGGTAGACGTTCATACTCTTTATAAAA
>CAZMBK010000261.1:0-2046 GCA_964564315.1 uncultured Sulfurimonas sp. | reverse complement strand
GCATCTCTGTACTGAGTTGCTGCATCATTTCTTCGTTTTACTTGTTGTTGAATGATTTTTATAACATCATCATCACTCAACTCTTTTCTCTCATCTACTTCTATTTGTTTAAAAGCAGCAGTAAGTAAACGTAGAGCATCACGTTTTTTTTTCTCTTTCGCTTTCATAGCATTTTTTACATCTGTATTTATTGTTTCTCTTAATGACATTTATAAAATCCTTGGTATGTGGAACTAAAATTGCTAGTATTATAACAGAAAACATATAAACTATGGAACATAAATGATAAAAAAATCTTTACTCACTCTTTTTACACTTTCTTCTGTTATACTCTCTTTAAGTGGATGTACAGCAGGGCTAACAGAACCTGAAATAAATTTTGAACCACCAAAGTATGTAGAACAGATGCCATCTCGTGAAGAGAAGAAAGATTTTACTTCTACTGGAAGTATTTTTGGTCAAGGGGAAAATCCTCTCTTTTCTGATCATAAAGCGATGAATGTTAATGATATAGTTACTGTAATTATTTCAGAAACTGCAAAAAGTTCAAATACTGGAGCGAGAAAGTTAGCTGAGAGTGATACTTCAACTCTTGGTGGTGGTCTTTTTTCTAGTGCTGGAGCGGCTAATGGTGCTGTTCAAGCTAATTTATCAAGATTAAATGGTTATACGGATGTTGGATTTTCTTCTAACTCTGTAAGTTCTTACACTGGATCAGGAAGTGCTACAAAAGATGCAAGTTTTACGACAACTGTATCGGCTCGTGTTGTGAAAATATTGCAAAATGGTAACTACTTTATCTCTGGAAAGCGAGAGATATTGATAGATAATCAGAAGCAAATTATCCAGATTAGTGGGGTTATTCGTCCATATGATATTGATCAGAACAATAACATTAACTCTTCACAGATGAGTGAAGCAAAAATTCTTTATAAAACTGAGGGAGATGTAGATCGTGCAACGAAACAGGGATGGGGTACAAAAATTGTTCAGGCTATTTGGCCGTTTTAATCTACTTATTTTACTCATTACACTCTCTTTGAGTGCTAAAAGTTTTGAAGAGTTCCAACGAGTTCAAAATGTGGAATTTCAGACGTATAAAGATGCAAATGATTTAGCATTTAGTAAGTACTTAAAAGAGCCATGGGATGAATACTCAACGACTATATCTCCAAGTCTTTATAAAAAGCAAAAACCAAAGAGTATAACACCCTCTCTTCAAAAGCGTATAAATAGTGTGGGACCTCGTGTTCAGATAGCACGCCTCGTGCAACAAGATACAAATTTAACTCTGCCTATTGATAAAGTCAAAGAGAAGAAAAAACTTACTTTTCTTTTTTTTGGACAAGAGATAGGGTTTGATATAGATGAGTCATTTAGAAATGCAAAATTTTATCCTCAAAATCAAATGGGTATCACAAACTTTTTCAATACCCTAGCAGCAGCAGAATATGAAGAGAGTGTTGCAAATATTCAAAAGATTAGAGCAGAGTATCACTTGAATGATTGGGGTGCTTATCAGCTTGTAAATAGACTTGCTAATGCTATTTACAGTGCTCCTGATGATGTAAAATTATTTTCGTGGTTTCTTTTTAACAAGTTAGGTTATGAGGTTAAAGTTGGCTTAGCTTCAAAGCATGTAGTCCTTATGTACTATAGTAAAAAAGTTATATATTCTACACCTAAGTTTCGCTTTAATGCGAAAGATTTTTATGTAATAAATAGCTATGCAAAGGGTTTTAGCGAGAGTGTCTTTACTTACAAACAGGATTACCCAAATGCAACAAAAGCATTAGACCTTGCACTTGTCTCTCTCCCTATATGGAAAGAAGATCTGCGTACAAAGTTACTTACATTTAAGCAGTTTTCAAAAGAGTATACTATTCACTATATATATGACAAAAATTTTATAGATTTTATCTCTACTTATCCTCAAGCTGATTACGAAACATATTTTAATGCACCCTTAAATCAGAGGAGTTATGATGCTATTGCAAAAGATATTAAAAAATATGTTGATGGAAAGAAATCAAGTGTAGCTATAAA
>CAZMBK010000260.1:0-2048 GCA_964564315.1 uncultured Sulfurimonas sp. | reverse complement strand
ATCCATGGTTTTCATCCATGTTACAGGAGTTCAATTCTCCTCGGGGTCACCACTTGTTATATAATTAACCTACTTAAATTCTCAAAATATATTAAAATAACTTCTCAAACACTCTTATTTTATCTTTTTTAATTAAGTCAAATTTACAATCTTTATTTTTTGATTTCTCAAAAATTACACTTCAGATTTTAATTTTGGAAAAGCCTCAAAGAGAAGATAGACCCTATGAAAGATAAAGAGTAAAAAAAACTATTCGTGGGGTTGGTTATTTAGTGGCGTGAAGAGTTCTTTCTCCTAAACCTCCTCACAAATCAAAATCTCCCAGCCATGAAAAATAAGCACTACTTTTTTAAGTGCTACTCCATTCTTTGTATGCTCTCTTACGAGGGTATCGTTTTCATATCTGGCTAGTTGCTCTATGGCTTCTACTCTTAATTTTTCTATGAGTTTTTTAGAGGCTTTATCTTGGCGTTTGATAAACTTAAACTCTAAGAGACCTACATATTTCACATAAGGGTTGAAGGGTTTTATAAGAATATCTACAAAGCCTTTATTTAGTTCTAGTTCACTCTTTATGATATAGTAAGGTGAGAGTGAAAGATAAGCCATATACATAGATTTGACACTCTGCTCTTTATAGATATAGTCTCTTATACCTGTGTTCTCTTTTATCATCTGCGCTAGGTATTTAAATATCTCTAAGCTTCCCTCTAGGGCAAACTCTTCATAATATTTATGGAGTTTACTTATGTTTAGCTCAAACATCTTTTCTAATGCTAGAGTTGTTCTTAAAAAGTCTATATCTATTCTTTTTATAGTCTCATTTGGTATTTTTAAATTGAGTTTAAACGCTGAACTCTCTATGGTCACAAGACCTAAGTAAAACATAAGAGATTTAAAATTTTCATCTAATTCTAAATTGAGTGCTGAGAAGTCTTGCACTAGGTTTGAGACAGAAACTGTATCACCTGCTATGAGTGTTTGAAGGGTTTCAAAGTTGCCATTGAGTTTTCTATTTGTATAGACTATATTTCTGAGTTTAGAGTAATCACTTCGTACATTGATGTCTATCATCTCTTTTGGGGGTTTATTTGAGATTTGGAACTTGTTTATAAAGTAAAGAATCATATCGGTATTAAATACTTTTTGCTCGCTCTCTTCACTAAACCTATAGTTATTGTACCACTCTTTTAGCATCTCTTTGTCTACATCAAGTTTGTAGTACTCCAAAATCTCATCTAATTCCTTTTCATTGAAGCCTATCATATCGTTTAAATCTGGTCTCATTGAAATGTTACTTCCAATATTAAACCCACTTGTGACATCAAACATAGTCATGGGAGTTACGCCTGTTATAAACATTCGCTTCAAAGGTGAGTCATTGCCACTTGTAGCTGTTTTTAGCACTGTAAAAAACTGTTTAAAGGATGCTGTTTTTTCACTTACTACATCTAAATATTCACTTTTATCTCTGAGTAAGAGTTTGTTCGCGAAATTGTCATACTCATCTATGAGAATCATGAGTTCTAATTTTTGTTCTTGAAGATAGGTAAAAATATTGTCAAATAAGATAATAGGATTTTCATGCTGAGTAACTTGAAGTGAATATTTTCTTATAAATGCATTTAAGGTATTTGTGAGAGTCACTTGAAAACTCTCTTGCACATTACTGACATCTATTCCTGAAAAATCATATCTCATTATCAGGTAACTATTAGCAAGTGAAGTTCTATTTTTACCTATGTAAGTATCTCCAAACATCATTTCAAAATCATTTTTGTAGTGCTTGTCATAGTAGGCTTCGAGCATTGCTATAAAAAGAGACTTTCCAAATCTTCGTGGACGAAGAAAAATCAAAAAACGCTCATTAAGATTTTCAAGTTTTTCTATAAATGGCGTTTTATCTACATAGTAAAAGTTCTCTTTTTTAATAGCTTTAAAATCTGCTAATCCGTAAGGTATTTTTTTCATAAAGATATTGTATCAAAACTAAAGTAATATCTTAAAAGATGAAGCAGTTCGTCTGATTAAAACTTGTTGCTCCTTTA
>CAZMBK010000259.1:0-2049 GCA_964564315.1 uncultured Sulfurimonas sp. | reverse complement strand
TATATTTTCTGGATTTTTAATGGTACCTTTAAATGCAAAAATACAGTCCCTCTCTTCTCGTGTGCATTTGGGAACTATTTTAGCAGGAAATAATTTTATACAAAATATTTTTATGGTAACATTTTTATTTCTCACGACACTCTTTGCCTATTATGGAATGAATACAGAAGTTCTATTTTATCTGATGAGTTTAGTAGGTATCTATTTAAGTTTTATTACGCTTAAACGTTATCCTGTTTCTACCTTTTTTGCAGTAATGAAAATTGTTTCCAGTTTAAGACACAACTATAGATATGTAGGTTTAGAAAATATTCCTAAAGAGGGTGCAGCACTTCTTTTAAGTAACCATGTGAGTTGGATAGATTGGATTATTTTACAGTTACCAATAGATAGACATATAAATTACATGATGGAAAAAGAGATATATCACTGGAAATTTTTCCATACTTTTTTTGTAAAAGGAGAGGCTATACCTCTCTCTGTTAAAGCAAGTAAAGATGCTTTTATAGAGGCACATAATAGACTGAAAAATGGTAAACTGGTAGCTATTTTTAGTGAAGGAAAAATTTCAGAGGATGGGAAGCTTCATAAGTTTTATAAAGGGTATGAAAGAATAGAGAAAGATTATGATGGAATAATTATTCCTGTCTTTATTACGGGTCTATTTGGCAGTCGCTTTGCTCGCTTTATGCCAGCAAAGAAAAAACCTTTTTTTAAACGAAGAATAATAACAGTCTACTATGGAAAAGCTATGAGTAAAGAGAGTAGTGCAGAAGAAGTAAAAGCAGTAATTCAAGAGATGAAGGATAGATATGAAACTTAATAAACCAAAACATAACCTTTTTAGAAACGGTGGCTACGCTGTTGAGGGTTTTGTAGATATTGTAAAGAATGAGACATCGTTTAAGTGGCAACTTTTGATGCTTTTAGTGATGGGTATTATAGCATGGGTCTTACCTATTAGTTTTTCACACTCAAGTATACTTTTTTTATCACTTTTTATTCCTATACTTGCAGAGGTCGCAAACTCAGCCATAGAGAGAGTAGTGGATCTTGTGACTCAAGACTATCATATTTTAGCAAAACAGGCAAAAGATGTTGGTGCAACAATGGTACTTTTAAGTCTTATTGTGACAACACTTATATGGTTGGCGGTGTTAGCAGTTGCTTTTGAAGTAGTTTAGGGGTTTTGATGAAGCTTATTCTAGTATGTTTTTTACTTATTTCTAGTGTATATGCTAAAGATAGACCAAAAATAGCACTTGTTTTAAGTGGTGGCGGTGCTCGCGGCGGTGCTCATGTTGGGGTACTGAAGGTTTTAGAAAAGAATAAAATTCCTATAGACATATTAGTTGGAACTAGTATGGGTTCTTTTGTTGGTGGTCTGTATGTAAGTGGAAAGTCTCCACAAGAGATAGAGAGTATGCTTACATCCACACAATGGAATAACTATATACGCACCGACTATAATCGTCAAGATACTCCTATGCGAAAAAAAGAGATAGACTACACTTATCAAGGACTCTTAGGTTTAGGTATAAATGCAGATAATATCTTAGTCCTCCCTACTGGTGTTTTAAAGCGTGAACCTATGCTCCTTAAGTTTATGGAACTTACACAAAATATTCAAGATATAAATGATTTTAATAAACTCTCTATTCCTTTTCGTGCAGTAGCAACAAATATTCGTAATGGTGATGCTGTTGTTTTAAAGTCTGGAAACTTAGCAGAGGCTATCTATGCTTCGAGTGCTATACCTGGTGGTTTTCAACCGATAAGTATTAATGGTATTGATCTAGTAGATGGTGGGGTGAGTGATAATTTTCCCATTCAAGTTGCAAAAGATATGGGTGCAGATATAATTATAGCTGTTGACGTGAGTGAAAATTTTGAAAAAAATCTTGATGTAGATTCTTACTTTGTTGTGATGGGACAACTAGTAAATATTTTAATGCGAAAGAATGCAAATAAGTCTATTTTAAAACTTACCGATAAAGATATTCTTTTAACTCCGGATTTAGAGGGGTTTGGTGGTTTGGATGCTGATAA
>CAZMBK010000258.1:0-2094 GCA_964564315.1 uncultured Sulfurimonas sp. | reverse complement strand
ATGCAAGATAGAAAAAAGAATGAATGTTCGATGAAACAGATGCAAGCAAGAAGAGCACTTACTCACAAATAAAAGATAAGCAGTAGATAAAGAGAGTTTAAATGTCTCTCTCTATTACTGCTTTAAATGTATTAAAGTAATTATCTTGAAGCTGAGTCATACTCATTTCAATGTCATTTACTTTAATAGCATCGCCACCAACTGTTCCAATTTTTTCAACTGCCATTGACTCATCTAACATCGCTTCAAATGCAGCACAGTTTTCAGGTTTTACTTCAATGATAGCACGAGACTGAGACTCTGCAAATATATCTCTTGCATCACCTACTGTCATCTCTACATCACAACCAAGTCCTGATGTTGCTACCATTTTAGCTAAAGCAATTGCTACACCACCACTTGAAGCATCTTTAGCACACTCTAAAAGATGCTTTTTATTTGCTTCAATTACTAAATCCCAAAGAGCAAGCTCATTTTTGTAGTCAATTACGGGCATAGTCCCAGCAACGGTGCCACAAATCTCTTTCATATAAAGAGATCCACCAAACTCGCTCTTTGATTCACCAACTAGATAAAGGGCATTACCCTCACCTTGGAAGCTAGACATTAAAACATTGTTTTGGTCATCATTTACACCAACAGTCGCTATAGAAGGTGTTGGAAAAACTGAAACACCATTTGTTTCATTATAAAGTGAAACATTTCCACCAATAACTGGAGTAGTAAGTGCAGCACATGCTTCTTTTATACCCTCACAAGCTTGACCAAACTGCCACATAACTTCTGGATTCTCAGGGTTACCGAAGTTAAGACAATCTGTAATAGCTAAAGGTCTTGCACCACTCATAGCAACATTACGTCCAGCTTCTACAGTAGCGGCAGCACCACCACCACGAGGATCAATGTAACAAAAACGTACATTACAGTCAGCAGACATAGCAAGTGCTTTACCATTCTCTTTTACTCTTATAACAGAAGCATCAAGCATCCCACCATTTTTGATAGTGTTCGTTTGTACCATAGAGTCATACTGAGTATAGATCCAAGACTTATCTACAACTTCCATAGATTTTGTAAGTGTCTCAAATGCTTTTTGATTTGTTACAGCTGGGAAATCGTTTATAGATATATTCTTAATAAGGTCAAGATATGGTGGTTTACTCATAGGACGGTTAAGCTCAGGTGCTTCTTCACTCACGGGGTCAACAGGAACTTCAGCACACTTCTCACCATGCCAGAAAAGTTCCATATTTCCAGTACCTGTCACTTCACCAACAACAGCAGCATCAAGGTCCCATTTTTCAAAAATATCGATAATCGCTTGTTCTGAACCTTTTTTAGCACACAAAAGCATACGCTCTTGAGATTCTGAGAGCATAAAGTCATAAGGAGTCATGTTCTCTTCACGAGCAGGAATTTTGTCAAGATGCATAATCATACCCGACCCTGAACGTCCAGCCATCTCAAACGATGAAGAAGTAAGACCAGCAGCACCCATATCTTGAATACCTACAACATGGTCAGTCTTAAAAAGTTCCATACAAGCTTCTAAAAGAAGTTTTTCAGTAAATGGATCCCCAACTTGAACAGTAGGACGAAGAGATTTTGACTCCTCTGTAAATGAGTCAGAGCTCATAACTGCACCACCAAGACCATCACGACCTGTTTTTGCACCAACATACATTACAGGGTTTCCAATACCCTCAGCAACACCTAAAAAGATCTCATCAGATTTTGCAATACCAAGATTAAAAGCATTTACAAGAATGTTACCATTATAACACTCATCAAAACTCACTTCTCCACCAATAGTAGGCACACCCATACAGTTACCATAACCACCAATTCCCTCAGTTACACCTCGAACTAAGTAACGTTGATGCTTAGAGATATCGTCATCGTTTAAAACATTTCCAAAACGAAGTGCATTGAGTGAAGCTACAGGACGAGCACCCATAGTAAATACATCACGCATTATTCCACCAACACCAGTTGCAGCACCTTGATACGGCTCAATGAAAGATGGGTGATTGTGTGATTCCATTTTAAATACAGCTGCATAACCATCACCAATGTCAATAACACCAGCATTTT
>CAZMBK010000257.1:0-2099 GCA_964564315.1 uncultured Sulfurimonas sp. | reverse complement strand
AGTTTGCTATCTATACTTTCTCCTCTTTGCAAAATAAAAAGGTCTATTTTCACATTATTAAAAACTTTAAAGATAGATATAATGACTTAATTCGTGGAAGAATTGACACTATAAAACCTGAGTACTATACTCGCATGGGTGCTGCTATCCGTGAAGCTACAAAGATACTCGACAAACAGCAGAGTACTAACAAACTTCTACTTATTGTGAGTGATGGAAAACCAAATGATGAAGATAGATATGATGGTCGTTACGGGATTGAAGATACGAAAAAGGCTATAGAAGAGATAAAGAAAAAGGGGATTACTCCTTTTTGTATTACGGTAGATTTAGATGCTAAAGAGTATCTTGCTTACCTTTTTGGTCGTGATGGTTATGCCGTAGTTCGTGATGGTCAAAAACTACCAAAAATACTTACTGATGTCTATATAAACTTAACAAAATAAAGGAAACAATTATGTCTCAAAAATCAAACACTTACTATCTACCCCAATCAAATGAAGTAGAACTCTTTAAGGCTGCCGCTGAGATGAATCTTCCCATACTTATAAAAGGACCTACAGGGTGTGGTAAGACTCGTTTTATAGAGTCTATGGGTGAGGAATTAGGGCGTGATGTCTATACTGTGGTGTGTCATGATGATTTAAGTGCAGCGGATTTAGTAGGACGACATCTTATTAATGAGCAGGGGACTTACTGGCAAGATGGACCTCTTACAAAAGCGGTTCGTAATGGTGGTATCTGCTATATAGATGAAATTATTGAGGCTAGAAAAGATACAACGGTAGTCCTCCACTCTCTAGCAGACTATAGAAGAGTTTTACCCATAGATAGAACAGGGGAAGTGATAGAAGCCCATCCAGATTTTATGCTTGTAGTCTCCTATAATCCTGGGTATCAAAATGTTTTAAAAGGGATGAAACCAAGTACAAAACAGCGTTTTATCTCTCTTAGTTTTGACTACCCTAAGGCTGAAATAGAAAAAGAGGTGCTCATTCAAGAGAGTGGCATCAACGCTGAGGTGGCTCAAAAACTTGTAGATATTGCAGGAGAGATTCGCCAGCTTGATGACACCGACATTCAAGAGGCAGTCTCAACACGATTACTTATCTATGCAGCTAAACTAATGCAGAGAGGTTTTGATCCTTATCAAGCATGTCTACACTCTATAGTTGAATCGCTAAGTGATGAAGCAGATGTGACTGAGGTTTTAGAAAAACTTGTATCACTTCACTTTGCAAAGGCTGAGTAATGTCTCAAACTATTACTTTAAAAGAGAAGTACCCTCCGGGAGACTTCGCGATATGGATAATTATTTATGTTGAGCTTATAACTTTTGGATTACTTTTTTTAGGCTATGCTTTTTCAAGAAGAGCTGATGTAGCCCTTTTTAATGAGTCACAACTTATGCTTAACCAAACTTCAGGGTTTATAAATACTCTTATTTTAGTAACAAGTAGTTATTTTGTTATAAAAGCAGTTAAAAGCATTACTTCGATGAGTAAAGAGAGTGTAGCTGAAGCAAATGCCAAAGCAAGTAAATGGCTTCTTTTAGCCATAGGGTGTGGTGTGGCATTTGGTTTTGTAAAAGGGGCTGAGTTTTATCATATATTTGGTGAGGGAATTAATCTTAGTACTAACAAGTTTTTTATGTTCTACATTATGCTTACTGCATTTCACTTTATGCATGTGATGTTAGGCTCGTTTATCCTCTTTATTATCTATAAAAAAACAAAGACAATTGGCTATAGCTTTGGAGATTATAGAGGAATAGAGACTGGTGCTTCTTACTGGCATATGGTTGATTTGTTGTGGATTGTGCTTTTTCCACTTGTTTATATCATTCGGTAGGAGGGAAAAATGAAAAAATATTTAGAATATATCTGGGCTACTTTAGCACTTTTGACACTGTTTGCTTACTTACTGGGGTATCTAAAAATTATTAGTACATTTTTTGTGGCTATTTTACTCTTTACTACTTTTATAAAAGGTGTGCTTGTTATTGAGTACTTTATGGGGCTTCATAGTGTAAGTTTTAAGTACAGAGTGATTCCAACGATTTGGCTTGGAGTTATTATACTGCTTATTGGAGTGGCATA
>CAZMBK010000256.1:0-2122 GCA_964564315.1 uncultured Sulfurimonas sp. | reverse complement strand
AGCATCTTGAACTCTTTAATGAATATCATCTTTTTATGAGTGAGAAAAAAGGATGGACATATAGTGAAGTAAGCCCTGATCACTACTACAACTCTTTTGTTATAGGTCATGAGAACTTTGGACAAGAAGTTCTTTACTTTTTTGAGGGAAAGTTAATAGGTGTTGATTTAATAGATATTTTAAACGATGGTATCTCTTCTATATATTTTTATTATGACCCTAAATTTTCACATCTTTCACTGGGAAAATATTCACTCTACAACCAGATAAAATATGCTAAGCACACATGTAAAAAATGGATCTATTTAGGTTACTATGTAGAGGAGTGCCCTTCTCTCTCTTATAAAGCAGAGTATAAGCCTTTTACGACCCTTCAAGGGAGACCAAATTTAGATGAAGACTATAAATGGATTTAACTTTTTACTGTGTAAGCTCTCGCTTTTGCTTCTCTCTAATCTCAAGTTTTTTTCTTAAAAGCTCCGTTTGCAGTTTTGATTCTCGTTTTTCCTGTTCTAACTTGTCCTTTCTCCGAATCCTTTGAATCTTTTCTGCTTCTAACATCTTTCTCGACTTATACCTTTTTCGTTTTGCTCTTTTCTCTGCCTTTATTCTCTCTTCTTCCTCTAATACATTATGAATAAAACCTGAAGAGACATCAATAAATTTACTATGCTTATAATAAAAATCCATTATCTCCTCTTTATTTTCATTTGTACCAATAAAAGAATTATTAATTATTTGAGAAAACAGTGAGTAGTTCTTATGCTTAATTGAGTTCTTAAAAATTCTATAAGCCATTCTAGCAAATAGATCATGTGATTTTGAAAGCCGTCTTAAGTGGTTAAGGTAGACTCTCTTATCTATCTTGGTATCGCCCTTTTCTAAGGAGTAACCCATTTGTTTTGTCTCTTGTACTTCATTTACATATAACTCTAAATCATTTTTATAAGTGGAAGGTATAACATTATTTAAAGAGTGTATAGCAGAGAGATCATTATAAATCACATCACCTAAGGCAGCATATGGTTTTGGATTATTCGCAGATAAAAGTGTTATAAAAATAATAGCTGAGAGGAGTAGTTTGTACATTAAGTGCACCTAAATAGTTTTTGTAATTATAGCAGATTTTGATTAGTTAAAAAGAGAAGAGATACTCCCAAAGGGAGTAAAGGGAAGTAGTCTGGAGTATAGTACCAGAACTATCCGTTACGTTTTTTCTGAATCTCTTCAGAAACATTTTTAGGAACTTCAGCATAGTGATCAAATTCCATAGAGTATGTTGCTCTACCTTGAGTAGCAGAACGAAGGTCAGTTGAGTAACCAAACATCTCAGATAATGGAACATGAGCATCAACAATTTTGTTACCAGAACGGTCACCCATTGAGTTAACTTGTCCACGACGTCTGTTAAGGTCACCGATAACATCACCCATATTTTCTTCAGGAACTTCAACTTCAACTTTCATCATTGGCTCTAAGATAGAAGGTTTTGCTTTACGACAAGCTTCTTTGAATCCCATTGAAGCAGCAAGTTTAAATGCCATCTCATTTGAATCCACATCATGGTAAGAACCATCATAAAGTGTAACATCAACATCTTCCATTGGGTATCCAGCAAGAACACCAGTTTGCATAGCTTCTTCACAACCTTTCTTAACAGCAGGAATAAACTCTTTTGGAACAGATCCACCTTTAATAGCATTTGTAAATACAAATCCTGTATCAGCCTCACCTGGTTTCACAGTAAGATAAACATGACCAAATTGACCACGACCACCAGACTGTTTTGCATATTTATACTCTTGGTTTACAGTCTCTTTGATAGACTCTCTGTAAGAAACTTGTGGCGCACCAACTTCAGCTTCAACGTTAAACTCACGTCTCATTCTATCAACAAGAATCTCAAGGTGTAACTCACCCATACCAGAGATAATAGTTTGACCAGTCTCTTCATCAGTGTTAACACGGAAAGAAGGATCTTCAGCAGCAAGTTTACTTAAAGCAATACCCATTTTTTCTTGGTCAGCTTTTGTTTTTGGCTCAACTGCAACAGAGATAACTGGAGCTGGGAAATCCATTCTTTCAAGAACAACTTTCTCTTCACCTTGACATAAAGTATCAC
>CAZMBK010000255.1:0-2130 GCA_964564315.1 uncultured Sulfurimonas sp. | reverse complement strand
TCTCAACAAAAGAGAGTAAAAATGGTACAGGACTAGGACTTTACATGACAAAAATGATACTAACAGATAAATTTAATGGAGATATTATTTTTAAAAACACTGATAGCGGTGTAAAATTTGAAATTACATTACAGGAGATACAAAGTGCCACTTAACGACCTCACTCTACTTTTTGTTGAAGACAATAGAGATGCACAAAAACATATAAAAATGCTTTTAGAAGATGATGTAAAAGAACTTTACCAAGCTTTTGATGGTAAAGAGGGTCTTACTCTCTATAAAGAAAAATCACCAGATATTGTTATAACAGATATTAACCTACCCTATCTCAACGGTTTAGATTTAACTGCTAAAATAAAAAATTTAAATCAGACACAGGCAATTATAGTTATGTCAGCATATCATGATAGAGAAAATATTCTTCACTCTATAAATTTAGGAAGTAGTGGCTTTATAACAAAACCTATAGATGTAGATTTACTATTTCAAAGGCTTCATACAATAGCAAATATTATAGAAGAAGAAAAAAGAGAAAAGAGTGAGGCTATAAAAAAGATACAAGAGCTTCATGAACTAGCATACTATGATAGACTAACAAAAACTCCAAATAGATTTATGTTTGATAAAAAACTCGATGAGTTTATTGACAAAGCAAACAGTGAGAAAGGAGAGTTTTCTCTACTATTTATAGATCTTGATAACTTTAAAAAAATCAATGACACATATGGTCATGAAACAGGAGATTTCGTTTTAAAGACTATTAGTAAAAACATCTCAAAAGCAATACTCAAAGATGATATAGTTGCAAGAAGAAGTGGCGATGAATTTTTAGTACTCCTCAAAAATTACACGACAACGGAAGATATTAAACAGATTGTTTACAATATATTACAACTTACATCTCAAGAGATTATTTGGAAAAATAACACTATAAAGATTTCATGTAGTATAGGTATTAGTCAGTTTCCAAAAGATACAACACAAAAAAGTGAGCTACTATCCCTAGCTGATGAAGCTATGTATAATGCCAAAGAGTCAGGAAAAGGAAACTATTTTTTTGCACATAACAACAGTAATTTTCAACTTACACAGAGAAAAAAATCTGATATTATTACTGTAAATTCTAAGCTCTTTTGGCATAAGAAAAATGAACAACTTATCTATAAGAACAGAGAGATTATGCTTACAAAAAAAGAGCATCTGTTTTTGTCTTTACTTTTCTCTTCGCAGAACTATCAAGCCACTTATGAGCAAATTTACATACATTTATGGGGTAGTGAATATCTTCAAAAAAGAGAGAATGTAAAAACACTTGTTAAAACATTAAGGAAAAAAATACCAGAAAATTTTATTGTAAATATATTTGGAATAGGCTATAGAATTCTCTATAAGTAACTATTAAAATAAAATATCTCTTAGTTCTGTTACTTCTCATTTATTATGTGATATAATGTAGGCAGTTTAATGTTTATAAAGTAAAGGAACCTTAATTATGAAATATTTATTTCCCCTCTTACTATGTTCAACCCTACTTTTTAGTAATGAAGAGTTAAGTTTTGAAGATGACTTTTTACAGGGTTTAGAAGAGGTGAGTGAAATTGCTACGAAAACTAAACTCAACATTGATGATTCTCCATCTCTTGTCACTGTTTTACATAGTAATAAGTTACAAACACTTGGTATAAACACTGTATTTGAAGCACTTGCACAGGTACCAGGTGTGCAACTTAAACGTGAAGCTAGTGGCATACCTGTTGTAGTGTTTCGTGGTATTTCTCAAAAAGGTGAAGTAAAGCTTTTCCTCGATGGCATTGCTATTAATAACACCTATCGAGGTTCAATATACCACTTTCTTGATTTCCCTATTGAGATGGTAGAGAGAATAGAAGTCATTCGTGGTGCAGGATCTATACTGTATGGTTCAGGAGCGATTAGTGGGGTAATAAATATTATTACTAAAACTGCTACACCAGAGGGTGGCAATGGTGTTTTTATCTCAGGTGGCACATATGACAACTATAAAGGGGGAGCACATCTCTCCACAAAAATCTCAAATGTTACCATTGCTGTCGATTCATACTATCAAAATGCACAAAAAAATATTGACAATATAGATAGACATAATAGCGA
>CAZMBK010000254.1:0-2130 GCA_964564315.1 uncultured Sulfurimonas sp. | reverse complement strand
ATTTAATGGGTGCTACTAACCCTAAAGAAGCTGAAGCTGGTACAATCCGTGCAGACTTCGCTGAAAACATTGATGCAAATGCAGTTCACGGAAGTGATTCTGTTGAGAATGCAGCAATCGAAATTGCATTTTTCTTTTCAGAAAGAGAAATTTCTTAAGTAGAACAGTTTGAAAGTTGTATTGAGACGTGTTACAAAAACACCATTAGACTTTGAAGTAAAGTCTAATGAAATAACTTTTAAAGGTTATTTAGAGTATTATAAGGGAAAATTAATTTTGCTCAAGGCAAAACTGAATGGTTTTGTTCTAAAACCTTGTGACTCTTGTGCGGAAGAATTTAAGCTATTCGTTAATGAAGATGTTATATTTTACATTAGCGATGGTATTTATGAAGATGATGATAGCATCGAGTTAGATGTTGTTGAGTCTTTTGATGGTAATGCAGATATGGAAGAGTTGTTACACTCCGAAATAGAGCTTATCAGAAGTGACTATCACAGATGTGAAAGTTGTGAAAGTTCTGAGTAAACTTTAAATTAGACCTTCACAGAAGGTCCGCTTTAGTCGTCTCAGCGGCACAAGCGAATAAATTAAATTAAGGAAAGATTATGGCAGTACCTAAGAGAAGAGTATCACACTCACGTTCAGCAAAACGTAGAACGCATTATAAGATCACTTTAGCTAAACCAGTTAAATGTGAAGATGGAACATACAAATTACCACACCACATCAACCCAACTACTGGTGAGTATAAGTAAGTAATGGTAAAAATTGCTATTGATGCAATGGGAGGGGACTTTGGTCCCGAACCAATTGTAAAGGGTTGTATACAAGCACTTAAGAAGAAAAAATTCACACCTATTCTTGTAGGAAAAAAATCAGAAATTTTACCTCTGTTACCAAAACGTTATAGAGATAAGATTTCTATAGTTGAGTGTGATGATGTAATCTCTATGAGTGATGCAGCAACTGATGCAATTAAACGCAAAGATAGTACAATTTATAAAGCCGTTGAAATGGTAAAAAATGGTGAAGCAGATGGTGTTGTTTCTGCTGGTCATAGTGGTGCAACTATGACATTAGCTACGTTAAGACTTGGTCGTCTTAACGGTATATCTCGTCCTGCACTTATAACTTTTATGCCAACAAAAAATGGAAAAAGAACCGTTGTCTTAGATGTTGGTGCAAATGTTGACTCTAAACCTGAACATTTAGTACAGTTCGCTATTATGGGTGGCTGTTATTCAGAAAATGTTATGCATGTAAAAGATCCTAAAATTGGTCTTCTCGCAAATGGGGAGGAAGAATCAAAAGGGAATGAAGTAACTAAAACTGCATATAAACTTTTGAAAGGTTATAATGGCTTTATAGGAAATGTTGAAGGTGGAGATATTTTCAATGGCTCTTGTGATGTTGTAACATGCGATGGATTTATTGGTAACCTTGTGCTTAAAACAAGTGAAGGGGTGGCTTCTACGATTTCGGGTCTTATAAAAGATTATATTCGTAAATCACCTATTGCCATTACTGGTGCTCTTTTAATGCGAAAAGTTTTTAAACTTCTTAAAAAAGAGATAGATTATGCTGAAATAGGTGGAGCCCCACTTATTGGTATAAAAGGGTGTGCTATTGTAAGCCATGGTAAAAGCAATGCTAAAGCTATGGAAAATGCTATTTACCAAGCTATTGCTTATGTAGATACTGGTGTAAATGAGCACATTTTAGAAAAGTTAGAAGAGTATAAACAAAAGGATATCTAATGGCATATGCAGCATTTCGTTCTATAGGTGCTTATGCACCAGAGAAAATTTTAACTAATAAAGATTTGTCAACTATGGTTAATACTACGGATGAGTGGATAACGAAACGAACAGGTATTAAAGAGCGACACATTGCAGGTGAAAATGAATTTACATCTGATCTTGGAGTGAAAGCTGCTGAGATAGCGATAGAGAGAAGTTGTGTTGCTAAAGAAGATATAGATATGGTAATAACAGCCACTATTTCACCTGACTACTTCTGTATGCCATCCACTGCTACAATCATCTCAACAAAGCTTGGTCTTAAAAATGTAACAGCATTTGATATTTCAGCTGCTTGTACTGGTTTCGTTTACATTCTTTCAATTGC
>CAZMBK010000253.1:0-2133 GCA_964564315.1 uncultured Sulfurimonas sp. | reverse complement strand
AAGGAAATTTAGTAGTAGATATCGGTGGTGGTACAACTGAAATAGGTGTTGTTTCCCTTGGTGGTCTTGTATTGTCTAAGTCAATAAGAACGGCTGGTGATAAGATAGATCAGGGAATTATCAACTATGTAAGAAAAAAGTATAACTTACTTATTGGTGAGCGCGTTGCAGAAGATATTAAAATAAATATCGGAACAGCAGTGAGTCTTGATGAAGAACTTGTAATGACTGTTAATGGACGTGATCAAGTTGAAGGACTTTTAAGTTCGGTTGAACTGACAAGTGAAGATGCACGAGATGCTATGAAAGAACCACTCAAAGAGGTAGCCGAAGCACTTCGTGATGTACTTGAGCAGATGCCACCAGATTTAGCAGGAGATATTGTAAATAATGGAATTATTCTTACAGGTGGGGGTGCTCTTATCCGTCAACTAGATAAGTATCTCTCTGATCTTGTAAGAATTCCTGTCTTTGTAGCAGAGGAACCACTCTTGGCAGTTGCACGCGGAACAGGTCGTGCACTTGAAGAGATAGATTTACTGCAAGAACTTTTTGAGAATGAATAAAGAGTTATTTTCATACTTTTTCGTTCTCTTGGCACTCCTTGTGGGTGCATTTTATTACAGCAATGCCATTCAATCTCCTATTATTTCAACACTAAATTCAATAAAAATGACATATCACACAAGTAAGCAATATATAAATGATACATTTGAACAACATTTCTTTCAAGCACAAGAGATAAGTGCTCTTAAAAAGGAACTCTCCCAATATGAAAAAAATCATATTGTAATGCAAGAACTTGCAACAGAGATTCAAGATCTTTATAAACTTGAAAATTCTTCATTTAAGATTAGACCAAGTATTCAACTAGTGAGAGTTATATCTTATGAAAAATTTGGTAATTTTAATAGGTTGTGGATAAATGTACCAGAGTATAATAGTTCGAAAATTTATGGGCTTACTTATAGAGAATATGTAGCAGGTATAGTTATAAATATAGATAAAAAACCTCTAGCCCTATTAAATCAAGATATTAAAAGTGCATATAGTGTATATGTTGGTAGTGAGCATGCCCCTGGAATTACACATGGAAATAATGATAATAATTTAATAGTAAATTTCATACCTACTTGGTTTAATATAAAAGCGGGGGATGAAGTTATTACATCAGGATTAGATAAAATTTTTATGAAAGGCCTAAAGGTTGGAAAAGTTCTCTCGGTAACCTCTTCTCAAGGTTATCAAAATGCTATAATTGAACCATATTATAAAACAAATGAGCCAAGTTACTTTTACATGATAAGAAGTATTCGATGAGGTATTTATTAATAGTTTTTATATTGTTAGTTACTCTTTATGCTGAAGATAGTGAAGAAAAAAAGCAAAAAGTAACTATAGGTTTAGGACCATATTTCCAAACACAACCTTATAAAGGTACAGAGTCTATTTTTATTCCCTCTCCTGTTATATTTTTTGATAACTCTCTTTTTTATGTAAGATGGAGTCGTGCAGGAATCTATTTTCTTGGTAATAGAGGTGATGTGATTTCATGGGGATTTTCTTTAACAATACAACCTCGTACATTTGGATATGTTCCAGAAGAAACAGAGTCTCTTAAAGGGATGAATGAGAGAAAAACTACATTTGAAGGTGGTATAGCGTTTAGTGCATCTTATAAAGAAAAATATATAGAGATGATGCTATTGACAGATATTTTAGATAGACATGACTCTTGGATATTTAAAACTGAAATTGGGGATGAATATAAGTTTTCTTCATTGCACTTTTATCCAAGTCTTATTTTAATTTACCAATCTAAAGAGTTTATAAATTACTATTATGGTGTGACAGAAGAAGAGGCAAGTAGAACATCTTTCTCCTTTTATAGTCCAGGAGATGGAATCGAATTAGGCTTACAAACATATATAAAATACCCTATTACAGACACTCTTTCTATTTTAGCAAATATCAGAGCCGATATAATTCCAAAAAATGCACAAAATAGTCCTCTTGTCGTTGATAATATAATCTATTCCGGACTCTTCTCTTTGATTTATAGTTTTGAGTATTAGAGAGTATATTAGTAGTTTTCTTGTACTCTCTAACCTAATTATAGATTACACCTAAATC
>CAZMBK010000252.1:0-2144 GCA_964564315.1 uncultured Sulfurimonas sp. | reverse complement strand
CTTAAATTTTTTATCTCTTGGGAATCCTCTTCATAAAGGATAGCTACACTTTTAGTTGATAAATGAAAGGCATATTCTATCTCATTTTTACTGAGAAAACCTAAATCCATGAGTATAATATGATCTGTTTCTATGGCATTTAGATCCTCATAGCCACATAAGAGAAGTTTACCAAATTTTTGGTTTATAAGATGTGTGTTACTTTGAAGTGTTTGTGCTTTTTCTTTTATAAAAGTGTTTAAATCATCTTTAAGTTTTTCCCTTGAGAGGGTATTACTTACCACAACTACATGTGTAGCACTGTTTTGTAAAAGTTTTGCAATAAGATGCATCGCTTTTGCATGAGGATTTGTTTTATAAAAAGAGACTTTTTTATTTATGTTTCTAAAATTTTTTGTAAGTTTTATGGTTTCTTGTGTTGGTTCACTACTCGTATCATTCACTAGGAGAAGTTTTTTTTCTTTTTGTAGTCTTTTGAGGTAGTCAATAAACTCTTGTGGCAAAAGGTATGCATCATCACAGAAAATAAGATCTGCTGCAAAAAAAGTTTTATGAAGTAGTTTTGTATCAATATTCAGAGAAGAAATTTTTTCTCTGTTTAGTTTAACATGATGACGATTTACAAGTTCTAAAGGTGTTAAAATTTCAATAGAAGTAAGATTTATCTCTATAATTGCATGTTCTACAATTTCAAGAAGTCTTTTCTTTAAAAGATCACAAGCTAAAAGAGTTGGTTTAATAATAATAATTTTTTGTGATTTATCTTTAAGAATTTCTACTATAGCTTTAAGTAGTAAAATACTGCTTTTTCCAGAACCATGTTCTCCTTGAAGATAATTTAATTCTTGGAGTGTCTCATCTACAAAATTTCTTTGTTCTTCACTTGCTAAATGAATTTCGTGATACATATTTAAAACGGCATATTGTACAAAAAGAGTTCCTACAATCGTATTATTATTAAAAGGTTCTTTTAGTTCTTGGGTCGCACTTTGAAGTTTTTTTAAAATATCTGTTTCTAATGAGTCACTAAAAATTATTTTTTCTTGAGGGAGTAGCTCTTTAAATGAGTTATTTAAGTGTTTATACTCATTAGTTGTTAAGTTTTCCATTAGTAAATAGTTGAAAATTGCTACACCATCATTATGCATTAATTCATTGAACTTTTTATGAATGATAGAGTGTGTGTTATCAAAAGCTAGAGTGTCTGAAGAGTTATTTTGTTTTTTAGCTTTTTGAATTGTTGCTGATTTAAGTTCATCAAATGTCCACTCTTTTGTTTCAAAGAGGTAAAGACCTCGTAAATTATCTATAACTATTAGATTTATATCATAAGAGTCAGTATGGTGGTAGATATTTACATCTTTGAAAATGAGTAGATTAGTGTGTTTAAAGAGCTTTTTGAGTCTTTTAATTAAAATAGTGTCAGGAACAGTAAGTTGCTTTTTGTTTTTCTTAAAAAATGAAGAGAAGGGAAATATTGACATTGCATCTGTAAAATATACTGGCAAAAAAGACCAGTATATTAGTTGCTATTTTCCAGAAGCTACACGGTCTTTAAGACCTTTACCAGCTTTGAATTTAGGAACCATTTTGTCTTGTGTAGTATATTTTTTATCAGTACCTGGAACAGTACCACTTTTACCTTTTTGAAGTGCAGCTGTAAAGCTACCAAAACCTACTAAAGAAACATCCTCTTTTTTTACGAGTGCCGTTGTAACTGCATCAGTAAATGCTTTAATTGCAGCTTCTGCTTCTACTTTAGTTTTGTACTCACCAGACTCTTGAACTAATTCAACGAATTGCGCTTTATTCATAGATAAACCCTTGGATTAAAAATTTTTCCGAACTTCCATCGAGGAGGGAATAATTCAGCTATGGGTACTTTATACTTTATTTGCTTAAATTTTTCTTCTTTTTTAGATATTTCAGTTAAATTTGATTAGATTTGTAAGGTTGATTCAAAAATTACTCTTTTTAGCTTTCCATGAATCAAATATTTTACGAGTTCATGGAGTTGTTTTTAGCTTTCCATGGTATAGTTTATCCATATTAAGTATGCTAAAGGTAGTGTTTACATGGTTAAAAAAATTGTAAAATTTGCTTCGGTTGGAGCACTTGGTTCTGTGACAAATATTACTATATTT
>CAZMBK010000251.1:0-2151 GCA_964564315.1 uncultured Sulfurimonas sp. | reverse complement strand
TTGAGGATGGTATCACTCACCCGATGAATTGCCGATATCTTTTTAAATTTTTGTAAATAGTCTGTAATCTGTTTTAAGTGTGAAAGTTTCATAAGGGTATTTTAGCTGATTTTTAAAAACCACTGTGTTTGATATATGTTACTTCATAAAAGATATACTTCTCTTATGCAAAAAAAAATCACTATTAAAACTATTTTCAATCTTATTTTAGACAAAAAACCTGCTCTTATTTGGGGACAGGTTATCACACTTCTAGCTATACTAGTAAGTGTACCTATCCCTTTAATGCTTCCCGTTATGGTTGATGAAGTCCTTTTAGGTAAACCAGCTACATTTGTAAATGCCATTAATGCCACTTTTGGTAAAACAGATGCTTTTACTTATATAGCGATTGTAACATTAAGTGTTGTTTTTCTTCGATTTATCTACTATTTTTTAACTGTAATTCTTACAAAAATTTTCACGAAAATTTCTAAATATGTCACTTATACAATACGAGAAAGACTACTAGAACACCTCCAAGTTACAGCCATGAATGAGTATGAAGTTTTAGGTTCAGGTGCACTCACCGCAAATCTTGTTACAGATGTAAACACCCTAGACAGTTTCATTATGACAAGTGTTAGTAAGTTTGTCTCCTCCATACTTACACTTGTTGCTATTGCGTTTGTTATGATTGCTATTGATCCCATTTTAGGGATTTTAATCCTTGTTATTCAGCCAGTTATTATGCTTTTAAGTAAAAAAATGTCTCGTATTGTAGGGGGACTTAAAAAAGCGGAAAATCAAGCAATATCAAACTTTCAAGAAGATGTAGGGGAGACCTTAGAACTCTTTGGACAGATAAAAGCGAGTAACCAAGAGAAATTTTTTTTTCAACGCTCAAAAAAATATGCAAAAGAGATAGAGAGAACTTCTAATGAGTATGGATATAAAAATGTAGCCTATGAACGTTTAAGTTATACCATCTTTTTAGTAATGTTTGAAGTACTTCGAGCTAGTGGTCTTCTTCTCGTCGCATATAGTGACTTAAGTATAGGAATGATGTTTGCCATGTTTGGCTATATCTGGTTTATTATGACTCCTGTTCAAGATCTTTTAGGACTTCAGTATAGCTATGCTTCTGCTACCTCCGCACTAGAGAGAATAAATGCTATTTTAGCACTCAAAACAGAAAAAAGTGGCACTAAGAGTATAGAAGAAAAAGAGCTTACTATCGAACTGAAAAATATGAGTTTTTATTATGCAGGAGAGCTTATACTAAGTGACATCTCTTTTAAAATAGATGCAGGAAGTAAAATAGCACTTATTGGGGCAAGTGGAAGTGGTAAAACAACTTTGGCACAGGTTATAGCTGGCTTTTATGAAAAAGATAGCGGTCTACTCCAATACAACTCTTTAAATGTAGAAGAGCTAGATAAACACTCCCTACGGGATAAAATATTTTTAGTACTACAGATGCCTATACTCTTTAATGATACACTCCGTTTTAACATTACTATGGGGGATGAAAGCATTAGCGATGAAGCGATATATAGAGCACTGCATATCGCACAGATGAGTGAACTTGTGGAGAGTATGCCACAGGCACTTGAAAGTGTTGTAGGGCATCACGGTATCCGACTTTCAGGTGGGCAGAGACAACGTTTAAGTATTGCACGGATGATTATTGCTGACCCCAGTGTTGTTATCTTTGATGAGTCTACCTCCGCACTTGATGTCCATACAGAAGCAAAACTACAAATTGCCCTAGAAAAAGTACTTAAAGACAAAACAGTTATAACCATAGCCCATAGACTCTCTACAGTAAAGAGTGCAGATATTATCTATGTTTTAGAAGAGGGGAAAATTGTACAGAGTGGTTCACATGAGACACTTGAAGAGGAAGAGGGACACTACAGGGAATTTATTCAGGAGCAGTTACTTTAGTTTGTAAATAAATAAGTAAGTTAAAAAATTTAAACCTACTTTATAATAAATAGCTATAATTTTTCTAACAAACTTTTTAGGTTAGGGAAATTATTATGAAAAAAATTATTATTACAACGACTTTAGCACTCACGTTAGGAGTTTTTAGCTCTCTTTTACAAGCAAAAGAGTGTTATAACTCAGACTCAATAGATATACAATGGGTATCATATAAAACATTAG
>CAZMBK010000250.1:0-2182 GCA_964564315.1 uncultured Sulfurimonas sp. | reverse complement strand
GAACTTCCCAAAAAGCATCCTCTTTGGCATTTTGATATGCAAGTCCTTTGTTTATAGCATCTTGATGCGAGCCACTAAATGCAGTATAAACAAGTTCTCCAACATAAGGGTGTCTTACATGTGTATCTATCTCTGTACACTTTTCAACTATTTTTAATGTTGCATCTATGTTGGAAAAATCAAGTTTAGAGTCTATGCCTTGTGTTGTCATATTAAGAGCAAGAGTAATAATATCTACATTTCCCGTTCTCTCGCCATTACTTAAAAGTGTTCCCTCTACTCTATCTGCACCAGCAAGAAGTGCTAGTTCAGTCGCTGCAACTGAAGTACCTCTATCGTTATGTGTATGGGTAGAAATGATTACATTTTCTCTGTTATCTAAGTGCTCTGCCATCCACTCTATTTGATCTGCATAAATATTTGGTGTAGCCATCTCTACAGTTGATGGAAGGTTAATAATAACCTTACGGCTTGCACTTATTTCCCAAGCTTCTGTAACTGCATTACAGATTTTTGCTGAAAACTCTAGCTCTGTCCCTGTAAAACTCTCTGGTGAGTACTCTAAAAATATTGCACCCTTATGCTCTTTTTCATACTTTTTAATAAGTGAAACACCATTAAGTGCTAGTGCTATAATTTCCTCTTGAGTCTTTCTAAAAACTATTTTTCTCTGTGCAACAGATGTAGAGTTGTAAAGATGAACAGTTGCCTTCTTAACACCTTTGAGTGCTTCAAATGTTCTAGCGATTAAGTGCTCACGAGCCTGTACCAAAACCTGTACAGTAACATCATCAGGAATTAACTTATCATCTACAAGACGACGTAAAAAATCAAACTCTACTTTAGAAGCAGATGGAAAACCAACTTCTATTTCTTTAAATCCAAGTTTGAGTAAGAGTGCAAAAAGTTCAAGTTTTTTTTCCATGCTCATAGGATTAATAAGTGCTTGATTTCCATCACGAAGATCAACACTACACCATTTAGGAGCATGTGTTATTGTTTTTGTAGGCCATTGTCTATTTGGCAAATCTATTTGAGGGTAAGCCTTATACTTACCTTGAGGTATCTGATTCATCATTATGAATCCTTTTACTTGAAAATTTTATTAGTACACTCTTACATTTACTAATATTAGGCGAATTATATCAAATTTTGAGTTACAAGCGTGTTTATTTTTTTCTTTCGTTACGTTCTTTTCTTTTTCTTTGAATTCTTTCACGTATAGAGTTAAACTGTTTCATCTGTGCATCTTCTACATTTACTTGTGCATGTGCTATATCTCCACCAGGGCGAATTTTAAGAAAGTCAGATTTTTTCATATCTAAAACTTGTGAGGGGAAGACACTTCTGTGTCCTGTGATAATAAAGCTTATAATTTTAGAGTCTTTTAATCAGACATGAATATTGTAACATTATTTTACAATATAAGAGGTGTTGTATAAAATAGATTTAAAAAGAGATAGAGCTAAGAAGAGTCTCCCACATTTGTGGGAGAAAAGTGAAGGCTAAAAGCTTAGCACTGGTATGTAGTTTTATACTCGTAAGCAGTTGGACGACCTTCATCAGGCCATACACAACGCTCAAAACGGTAATGCTGGTAAGCATCAATAAACTCTTTTGTAAAGACAGGTTTAAGGAAATCATTATCTTCGATAAGACCTTCAAGTGCTTCACGAAGTGTGTGTGGCATTTGAGGAATATTTTTTTCACGAATCTCATCAAGAGAGAGTTCATACAAATCTTCATCCATAGGACCAACAGGAACATCAGCATTTTTGATACCATCAAGACCAGCCATCATCATGACCGCAAATGCAAGGTAAGGACATGCAGCAGAATCTGGGAATCTCATCTCTAAACGAGTAGCACCCTCACCAGCTCCGTAAGGAATACGACAAGCAGCAGAACGATTTTTAGCAGAGTAAGTTAAGATACTTGGTGCTTCAAAACCTGGTAAGAGTCTCTTATAAGAGTTAGTTACAGGATTAGTAAACGCTGAAACTGCAGCTGAGTGTCTAAAGATACCACCAGCATACTGAAGAGCCATATCTGAAAGGTTACCATAAGCACCCTCTTTATAGAAAAGGTTTTTACCATTTTTCCATAGTGATTGGTGAACATGCATACCATTACCATTATCACCAAACATTGGTTTAGGCATAAATGTAGCAGTTTTACCATT
>CAZMBK010000249.1:0-2205 GCA_964564315.1 uncultured Sulfurimonas sp. | reverse complement strand
AATTTACAACTTTTATTTTTTAAATTTTTAAAAATTGCACTTCAGATTTAAATTTAAAACTTCTCTCTTACTTTTAAACCATTATTATGCTTGCTTTAGATAAAATCTTTATTATGAAAAAAACAGTAATTGCTCACTCTCCGGACGCTGATGATATCTTTATGTACTATGCCATTAAATTTGGTTGGGTAGATATGGATGGTGTTACATTTGATAACATCGCTAAAGATATTCAAACACTTAATGAAGATGCACTTAATGGTGTTTACGACATTGTAGCTATTAGTTTTGCACTCTACCCTCACATAAAAAGTGAGTATGCTCCTCTACGAACTGCTGTTAGTTTTGGAGAGGGCTATGGCCCTAAACTCATTAAACGTAAAGGTGAAAGACTCAAACCTAACTTTCGTGTGGCACTCAGTGGTGAACATACTACAAATGCTATGCTTTTTCGCATCGCATACCCTAAAGCTCGCATCACATATATGAACTTTCTTGAAATAGAAGACGCTGTAAAAAATGGCGATGTTCATGCAGGTGTGCTCATTCACGAGTCTATCTTAACCTATGCAGATGAACTCGAAGTTGAAAGAGAGATGTGGGATATATGGCAGGAGTTAGCAGGGAAAGATCTACCACTTCCTCTTGGTGGGATGGCAATTCGCCGTTCACTACCACTCAACCGTGCTATAGATTATGAGAGAACACTTACCAAGGCTGTGCAAGTTGCTCGTGACCATAAAGAGAGACTCTCAAAAATGCTTATAGAGAGAGAGCTTGTTCGCATAGATGCGCAAACACTCGATAGATACCTTGAGCTCTATGCAAATGATGAATCCATCACACTAAGTCCTCTTCAGTACAAAGCTATAAACAGACTCTTTGAACTCGGCTATGAGCATGGTTTTTATGATACACCTGTAAAAGTAGAGGATTATCTCATTCCTACTGAGTATGAAGCACTAAGGAACTCTTAGTCTTATGGAAGCAAAACTTGTAGCACTTGGTGTTGAGACATTTAAAATAGCACTTATGCTTGCACTCCCTGGTCTCTTAACAGGTATGTTTTTAGGTCTTGCTGTCTCAATCTTCCAAGCGACTACACAAATAAACGAAATGACCCTCTCTTTTATTCCTAAGATTATTGGTGTTGTTATTGTCATTGTTTTAACTATGCCGTGGATGCTCAATGAGATGACAGACTTTGCAAAACATGTCTTTAATCTTATGCCAACATTTGTTGAGTAATGCAGACAAAACAGATAGACTTTAAAAAATACTCCTCTTTTAAGCTAGGTGGCATCTTTGAAGTAGCACTTTTAGAGGATGACTTCTCAGACCTTCAAAACTACTACCTCATTGGCTCATGTAACAACACTCTAGTAGGCACAAACCCACCACCTCTAATGATGCTCTCAAAAAAATATGACTACATAAAAGTAGAAAATAGCATACTAAAAATAGGAGGGGCTACACCCTCTGGGAAAATAGCCTCTTTTTGTAAAAAGCATAATATCGCACATTTTGAATTTCTCTCCCATCTCCCTGGAAAACTAGGTGGACTTGTTTTTATGAATGCAGGGCTTAAAGAGTTTGAGATATTTAACTCCCTTGTAGAGATTCGTACACCAGAGGGTATTTTTAAAAAAGAGAAAATCTCCTTTGGATATAGAACTACCGATATAAAAAGCCCTATCTTAGAAGCGAGTTTTCAAATTGAGTATGGTTTTGATGCACAAAAAGTAGCTATGTTTAAGAAGATGCGTGCAAACCAACCTGCAACTCCCTCAGCAGGAAGCTGTTTTAAAAATCCTAAGGGAGATTATGCAGGAAGGCTTATAGAAGCCGTTGGACTCAAAGGAGAAGCTCGAGGGGCTATCTGTTTTAGTAAGCAACATGCAAACTTTTTACTCAACAATGGAGGAGGAACATTTAAAGATGCCCTCTGGCTTATAGAAGAGGCAAAAAAAAGGGTCTTAGAGACTTTTAATATCTCCTTAGAGTGTGAAATAGTTCTCTTAGAGAGAGGCTATCTCTCATGAAAGCGCAGATATATTTTGTACTTAAAAGGCACAAGGCACAAGGCACATCTTATTTTAGTACTAAATCCACCTCAAAATCCACTTAAAGAGATAAACTATGAAAACACCACTCCTCTTCACACTTCTACTCCTTAGTTCACTCCTCAATGCAGAGTATACAAAC
>CAZMBK010000248.1:0-2219 GCA_964564315.1 uncultured Sulfurimonas sp. | reverse complement strand
CGTCGTGCTCACTTAGCAAGTGGTAGAACTTATCACTTAGAGTATAACCCACCAAAAGTAGCAGGGAAAGATGATGAAACAGGTGAAGAGCTTGTGCAACGTCCTGATGATAAAGAGGATGTTGTTTTAGATCGTCTGAAAGTTTACCATGAACTTACAGAACCACTTATAAACTACTACAAAGAGCAAGCTTCTAAAGTTGATACTTTAACTTACATCACAGTTGATGGTACAGCTCACATCTCTGAAGTTGAGACTGCTATCACTTCTAAACTAGGATAATTCCTAGTTTAAATATATATTATTTATCTAGTTCTTTGGTCTATACACCCTCACATTTTTATAATTACTTTCATCTTTAAGATACTGTGCATGGAGTTGACTCATAATACCTTTATCACAATAGAGTAAGTACTCTTTATCCTGTGGTAGTTTTGCAAACTCTTTTTTCAACTTATGAAAAGGGATTTTTAGAGACTCAAAAGAGATTTCGCTCGATTCCTCTTGCACTCGAATATCTATAACAGTATATTGTCCTGAACTGAGATCGTTAACAACCTCGATAGCTTCAAGTGCATTCACATTATCTACTATCTCATGCACATAAATATGTTGTGCTTCATTTGCAGCCTTTGTCAGAACATCATAGTCAAACTTAAGTGCTACTTTTTCCATACGTTTAAAAGAACCGTGAGTAATAGGATTTTGGGAGATAACACCACAGTACTCAGGCATACTCTCAGCAAATTCTCTTGTACCTATTTTATTAGCTATCTCTATAATCTCTGGTTTATTCATAGTTGAGAGGGGGCGAAGAATAAGTTTTGAACTCACTTCATCTATAAGTGCTAAGTTTCTTAGTGTTTGGCTACTTACTTGTGCAACTGACTCACCTGTTAGAAGGGCATCTATCTCTAACTCATCTGCGATTTGTTCCGATGCCATAAGCATAAGGCGTTTGAGCATTACACCCATGTATGTAGGAGGTACTGAACGAAATATTTCACTAAGAACATCCTCAAAATCTACAGTAATAAATTTAACTTTATGCGAAGAGCCAAACTTACTCCAAAGGTAAAGGGCTACTTGTTTAACTCCTATTTCATGTGCATTACCACCAAGGTTAAAGAAAACAAAGTGTGTTTTAATACCACGTTTCATGGTAAGGTAAGATGCTACAGTAGAATCAAAGCCTCCTGACATAAGAGAGAGAATATCACCTTGTGTCCCTATAGGAAATCCGCTCAAACCTTTGTATTTTGTTGTAATCACATTAAGTTGTGCTTCCATAAGTTCCATAGATATAGTGAGATCTGGATTTTTTAGATCTACTTTTTTAGCGTTTGAGTGTGCTAAAAGATAACCTCCAACTGTTCGTTCTAAATCTATAGATGTAAATGTATGAGTTCCTGTCCGTTTAGCACGAACTACAAATGTTTTTTCGCTAAGTGCGTCTATAAAAAGTTCACCCACTTTAACTTTTATCTTATCAAGAGAATCTAAACCATCAAATTGAAGTACTTCTAATATTTGCTCAATGCCTGATGTATCAAGGAGTCGTTTCCTTACTTCTGGCAGTACTTGAATAGGAGTAACAACTTCAATTTTATCAGAGAACTTTCTTACTTTAATGTTTGAGCTAATTCTTTCTAACACAGTAATGAGGTTTGTATAGAGTTGACCAACCATTTGGCGTTTTGCAGATGAGCCCTTTATCATAATTTCTGGGAATAATTTTAAGATAAATTTTTGTGTTTGAAGGCTTGTAATTGACACGTGTTTAGTCCTCTTTTCTTATTTCTGGTTTTCTGGTTTTATTTTTTTTATGACGAGGTTTTTTCTTTTTACTTTTATCTGTCTTTGGAAGTGCTGAGTGGGTAAAAGTTTCTATTTCAAGCTGAGGAATAGTATATTTCATCATAAGTTCTAGTGTCTCAAGCATTTTCTCATCATCTGCATTTACAAAAAGAATGGACTCTCCTGTCTCATCAACCGCGCGAAGTGTTTTGAAATAACTCTCAGGCTCAAAAGGAAGCTCATAGTTTAAAATTCTTTCAATATTTTCAAGTGCTAAAGTCTCATAAATTTTACTTGTAGTTATAAGCAGAGGAATACTGTTTTTATTAAATGCAGAAGAAGCCTCTTCCATTTGGGATACTCTGTGGTTACCATGAATAACAGTCGCACTTATCTCTTTCTCTTTAAGATATGAACCAAGT
>CAZMBK010000247.1:0-2223 GCA_964564315.1 uncultured Sulfurimonas sp. | reverse complement strand
ATGTTTCAACAGTCTCGTCAAGCACAAATGGGAGAGATGATAGCCATGATAGCACACCAGTGGAGACAACCGCTAAATGTCATAGGTACGGCAAGTTCTGTAATAAACCACCGTATAAAGAGGGATAAACTTGATATAAAAACATCCACAGAACTCACTTCGAAAATTTCACAAAACATAGAGTACTTGAGTGCTACCATTAATGACTTTAGAAATTTTTTCAAGCCTGAAAAAGAGATGCAAGTCACAAGTTTTGATGTTATTCTTAACAAATCACTTAACCTTGTAGAGAGCTCTTTTCATGCAAACAAAATAACTATTTCAAAAAGTGAACAAGTTGTAGAGCAGTTCCTCTCTTATGAAAATGAACTTGTTCAGGTTGTACTTAACTTACTAAAAAATGCAGAGGATGCACTAAGAGAAGGGAAGATAAAAGATCCTAAAATCACCTTAGTTATTGAGGGAAAGCGTATCTCCATTGAAGATAATGGAGGAGGGATTCCTCCCGATATACTAGAAAAAATCTTTCAACCCTACTTCTCAACAAAACTAGAAAAAGAGGGAACAGGCTTAGGACTTTACATGAGTCAAATCATTGTACAAGAGCACTGTAAAGGAAGGTTAAAAGTCAAAAACAGTAATGAAGGTGCAGTTTTCACTATAGATCTTAATGATAGCCAAGGAGAAAAATAAAATGAACCAAACAATAAGAAATCCTTTTGTATTGTCTATAATACTTGCTCTCCTATACTTTACTTCAGGAAAGTTCAGTCTTCTCTTTTTACATGGAAATAGTATTGTAAATATTGGTGTATTTGCTGCAGAGGGTATTGCCCTTGCATTTGTGCTCTTTTTTGGAAGAAAGGTTATAGCGGGTATTTTTGTAGGACAGCTCCTCTTAGCACTCAGTAATGATATCTCTCTGCTTGCATCACTAAGTATCTCCTTTATAAATTCATTTGAAGCATTTATAGGCTATACCCTCTTTCAAAAATTTAAACTTAATTTAAACCTTAGAAGTTTTAGAGATATTATTGGACTTGTTGGGATTATTCTCTTTATACAGCTCATAAGTGCCTCATGCTCAAACACCATACTTCTTTTGACCAAGACCATAACTTCACATGCTTACTTTCAGTCGACCTTTTCATGGTGGTTTGGAAATGTCATGGGACAGTTACTTGTAACCCCTTGGTTACTTCTTTTACTAATAAACTATAAAAAAATAAACTTTGAAGATTACATATTTTACACATTTATGTTTGGTTTTTTCATCTATTTATTAGAAATTGTTTTTGTTATTACGAATCTTATGCTTCTTTTAAGTCTCTCTATTCCTCTTATCGTTCTAATCATATCTTATAGAGGATTTGCCTATGGTACCTTTTTTAGTGTTGTACTTGCATTAGTTTCATCGTACTCTGTCTACCTTGGAACGGGTGCCTTTTACCTACAAGAGACTTTCAATAATGTCATAAATTATAACCTATTTGTTCTCGCCCACATCTCTACAGTTTTTACAATTGGTATTCTTTTTGAAGAGAGAAGAACATACCAACAATCCCTTGAGAGTAAAATAGAAGAGGAAGTAAGTAAAAACAAAGAACAACAGCTCCTTTTACTCGCACAATCGAGACTTGCACAAATGGGAGAGATGATAGCAATGATAGCACACCAATGGAGACAACCCCTTAACAACCTCTCCCTCTCGAACCAACTCCTAGTCTCAAAATACAATAAAGGAAAACTCAATGATAAAACAATGGAGATCTTTAAAGAGACATCAAAAAAGCAGATTACTCATATGTCTAAAACTATTGATGACTTTAGAAACTTCTTTAAGTCTGAACAGAAAACAACAGTTTTTTCTATTAATGAGGTGGTGAACGATATCCTTAATATTACAGATGGTATGTATGCTACTTATGCAATTAAATTAGACTTTAAAACATCAAGAGAGTTTTATACAGAAGGATACCCAAATGAACTTGGACAAGCCATACTCAACCTCATAAACAACTCCAAAGATGCTTTAATGGAGATACAGAGAGATGAAAAGTTTATAAATATATCCCTCCAAGAGAGAGATGGAAGCATTGTTCTTGCTGTAGAAGATAATGCAGGAGGTATTCCTGATGCAATCGCAGCTAAAATTTTTGACCCTTATTTCTCAACAAAAGAGAGTAAAAATGGTACAGGACTAGGACTTTACATGACAAAAAT
>CAZMBK010000246.1:0-2239 GCA_964564315.1 uncultured Sulfurimonas sp. | reverse complement strand
GCATTTTTACCTCTACACCCAACAGTTTATGCAAAACTTCTTGGTGAAAAAATAGATGAGCATAATGTAAATGTATATCTAGTAAACACTGGTTGGACTGGTGGTGCTTACGGTGTAGGTAAACGAATGAGTATTAAAAATACTCGTGCATGTATCAATGCTATCTTAGATGGAACTATTAATGAGAGTGAATTTGATACAACAAAAACATTTAGACTCCATGTACCAAAAACTTTAGGTGATATCAAACCAGAGATTTTAAATCCTCGTAATGCTTGGGAAGATAAAGAGCTATTTGATAAAACAAGAGATGAATTAGCTAAAATGTTCATTGTTAATTATAAAAAATACCAAGATGCAGAGCATACAGACTATGCCCCATTCGGTCCAATTGTAGGTTCTTAGGAATCTATCTTTACTTCATATCGCACAAAAATCCAATACGGCAGGCTTTTAAGCCTAGCCTTAATTGGATATTTTGCACACTCTAAAGCAAATCCAAATCTCAATAATTGACTAATTTTATAACTATTTCTTCACTTTTTTCTTTGTTGCTTTTTCCATATACAGCCAAGTCGCTCCACCTAAAACAATTAACACAAGAGGTGCTATCCAAGGTTTACCAGCTACAATAGTTGCAAATTCTGAAAGAACTTTTCCAAAGTAAAAACTTCCAAGTCCAAATGCTAAAACCCAGACAACAGAACTTGCTATATTTAACACTATAAACTTTTTAAAGTCGTATTTTGTAAGACCTATGGCAATAGGCACCAGTGTTTTTATCCCATAAACGAACTTCTGAATCAAAACTATCCAAGAACCATATTTTTTCATAAGTATATGAGAGAGTGCTAACTTTCGTCTATGTTTGCGAAGTCCATCCATCATCATACTCTTTTGATAACGTGCAAGATATACAAGCATTATATCACCAATGGCATTTGCAATAAATGCCACTGCCATTGAGGTTGCTAAATCCATTTTACCCATGTATGAGAGTACTCCTGCACCTATAAGTGCAACAAATCCACCCCCAAGAGAATAGAGAAAAAGTCCTATATATCCATATGTCACTAAGTTACTAAATGTGTCTTCCATAATCTTCCTATAACTGTTTTATTTTTTGTATCTCATCACGAAGGCGTGCTGCTTCTTCAAAATTGAGCTCTTTTGCAGCTTGTTTCATCTTAAGCATTAACTCTTTTGTTATCGCTTTTTTTTCACTCGCTGGCATTTTATCTTTTTTCTTATGTTTAGCATAGAGATCAGCATGATCTTCAACTTTTAGACTTTCATCAAGTGTTCTAATTGTTGTAGTTGGTGTGATACCATGCTTTTTATTATGTGCTTCTTGAATCTCACGACGGGCATTCGTCTTTTCTATAGCTCTTTGCATTGAACCTGTAATACGATTTGCATAAAGAATGACACGACCATTTGAGTTTCGTGCTCCTCTTCCAATAGTCTGAACAAGTGCTGTTTCACTTCGTAGAAATCCCTCTTTATCTGCATCTAAAATGGCGACTAAACTTACTTCTGGTAAGTCAAGACCCTCTCTTAAAAGATTTATCCCTATAAGTACATCAAACTCACCTAAACGAAGAGCACGAATGATCTGAGTCCGTTCAATAGTATCTATATCTGAGTGCATATACTGTACTTTTATACCTAAGTCTGCAAGGTATTTAGTCAAAGCTTCTGCCATCTTTTTTGTAAGAACTGTTATGAGAATTCTCTCATTCTTTGCAGCAACTATTTTTATTTCATCATGAATGTCTTCAACTTGATTATCTGATGTTTTAATCTCTATAACGGGATCAAGTAGACCTGTTGGTCGAATGATTTGCTCAGCTTTTACTGCGGACATCTCTAACTCATACTCTGCTGGTGTAGCAGATACGAAAAGGTACTTAGGTGCTTTATCTATATACTCATCTGCTTTTAAAGGACGGTTGTCAAGTGCTGATGGCAATCTAAATCCATAATCAACTAAGACCTCTTTCCTAGCTCTATCTCCTGCATACATTCCTCTATACTGAGGTAAAGAGACATGAGACTCATCTACTATGACAAGGTATTCTTTATTATTCTGTGCAAAATAATCTAAAAGTGTAAAAGGTGCTTCACCCGGTTTTTTGTTTGTAAGCAAGCGAGAGTAATTTTCTACACCCTTACACATTCCTGTAGTCTGAAGCATTTCAAGGTCAAACTCTACACGCTGTTTTAAACGCTGATACTC
>CAZMBK010000245.1:0-2242 GCA_964564315.1 uncultured Sulfurimonas sp. | reverse complement strand
CTACATTTGCTAAACCTAAACTAAAACCTATCATAATCAAAAGGATTATTTTCATTTAGTGCCCCTCACTTATAGCGATGCTTTTAATTGATTATGTGTGTATTGATGCACTAAAGACTGAATTATGTTTTGATAACTTATACCTGTGATTAATGCTCTTTGCTTTAACAAGTAAATATCACTCTCAGGAAGTCTTATACTGATAGCTTTTTTCTTGGAGATATGCTCTACTGCTATTGTAGTGTATCTAGAAATTTCTTCTTTAATATTATTAACACTTTTTGCCTCATTACTTTCTACAAAAGAAATTACCTCTTCTTCATATTTTGTCAATTTTATTTCATTCATAACTTACTCCTTTTTATAAATTTTATGGTATTTTCTACTTGGTATTATATTTTTAAGAAAGATTTTTACATTATCTTCCACAAAAGGTACATAATAAGTATACTCTTTAATCTCTATGATAAATAACCTTTGATTAGGATATTTTTCAGTATTAAAATGATCAATAACATCTAAGAGTTTTTTAGACTGTAAGCTCAATAAAACATCTTCAAAACAGATGTTTCTCGTTTGCTTTAATAGGCTATTTTTCTCTTCATTCCATTCAAATGGTTTAATAATTTATCCTTTTATATATACAATTATAGCTTAATATTTTTCTATCTAAATATAGAAATCTAAACTACTTTTATAAATTGCTAAGTTATCATACTGCATAGTTTATATTCAAATTTTAAACTATCTATTGTCCTGCCCTAGTACACCTAACATAATAGTTATAAGTCTTATAGTAGTCGTTTGAACCGCCATACATAAAGTTCACATACCAAGCATTGTAAGAATCCAATACATAAGGAGATGACGACCAATAATTACTAGAAATAATATTTTTAAACTCTTTTTTTACAGCTGGATTATATCTCTTTGTATCTACTAAACTCTCTAACTGTGAAATAGTTGGTAAAAACCAATCATCATGCCCTGCAAAGTTTAAGTTTTTACAATAGCTCTTTGCCTCACTCCATGTTTTTTTCACATTTTTTACAGAAGTATCATCTTGCCACATCAGCCCTGTTTTTGTGTTTGTCACTATCTCTTTTGAACTGTTTCGTACAAAAGTTGGCTTTTTATACATCTCTTGTGATTTATTTATAACTATCTCCACTCCAAAGAGTGAGGCAGTTAGCATTGCAGTTAGTAGTAGTTTTTGTAGCATATTAATTTTCCTCTTTTGTTAGTAAGTTTTTATGAAAAATCTCTAAAATTTCTATGAGTTCTTTAGTTTCATCTATTCTGTAGATAATTGTATAGCCTTTAAATGTCATATCTCGGATAGATTCATCCTTATAGTAATATGACTTTCTATATTTGTAAGGGAAAGAAGATAAGTTATTTACAGATTTTTTTAGTTCCTTAGCAAATTTAAGTGCTGCACTTTTTTTATTATTTGCAATATATCTAACTGAAAAATCTCGCTGTTGTTTAAATTGCTCTGTCTCTAAGATTTTCAACTTAACTCTCTAATTCTGCTATCAGTTCATCCATCGACTCGTTAAAATCATACATCTTCATACTACCATTATCAACAGCTTCAATAGTCTTATCAAGCTCTGCCTTTCTCTCATAAAAGTAAGTATCGTACTCTAAATTAGGGTCTTGTTTTACTTCTATCTTTTCAAGCATAATATCTTTCACACTACCCAACATATCTAAAATATTTTGAGTATAACCATCTTTTACTTGTAGTTGTATAGTTTGCATTGTCAATCCTTGTTTAGTATTATAACTTATCAATTGCTAAACACTGAGAAGTCTCTTCTTTTAGTTGTTCGAGGGTGATATTTTCCGCATCTGTCCCTACTCTAACATCTTTAATAGCTTGAACTGTCACCTCATTCAATAGTTTTTTAAATTTAGTCTGTCTGTCACATTCCATTTTAGAAATATTCATATACTTAGTACCTCTTCTTTGTGCTATAATACATCTCGAAATTCCCTTGTAAGTCTATGCTCTTCATTGAAGTGTAGCCAAGGGTGTTGATTTTATTAAAAATTTTTATAAGTTAAAATCTTTTTAAATTTCTATATTTTTAATAGCATTAAAAACAATATTTTCATCTATCATTTGTATTTCTGACTTATCATAGATTGTACTTAAGTAGACAATATCATCTAATTTTATAAATATTATTTTTTATTGGAGTGGCTTGCTGATGAAGTTCATCAAAATCATCAA
>CAZMBK010000244.1:0-2247 GCA_964564315.1 uncultured Sulfurimonas sp. | reverse complement strand
ATTTTGAAGATTTTTTAGAAGGAAAAAACTAGATGAAAATAACTGTAACACATAAAGATGCTATGAAGTTTGAGGCTAAAACTGCAAAAAGTAGTTTTATTATAGATTGTCCTATTATCTCACCCATTGAGTATTTTTTGTCAGGAATTATTACTTGTAGTGCAACGGATCTTATTCTTATACCAAAAAATCAAGGAAAAACTGTTACAAATTTAGTTGTAGATGGTGAAGTGAATCGTGCTGAGCCACATCCAGCTAAGTTTGATACACTTCATTTAACATATAGTTTTAATTCAGATGGTGATGATACTACTGCAGCAAGATGGGTAATGGCTTCAGTTGAGACTTACTGTTCTACTATAAACACTATCCGTGATACAACAGCTATTAGTTACTCTATTACTCATAATGGAAAACTTATTCGTGAAAATGAGAAAATGATCTCTGGTGGGGGATCAAATATTGATATGGGTGAAATAGAAGCCTGTCCAAGTTAAATCTCTAAAAAGTTGGCATTTTGTCCAACTTTTCCTTTCTCTTCATAAAATCTCTTTAATTACATTGCATTTTGCAAACTTTTTTACACTTTATACTATTATTACATAAAATACAAACAAGAAAAAATAGTGAGGATATTTTGATGTTTGAGATGACAATGGTTTTAATGGCAACTGCAGTGTTAGGCACAATAGCTTATGAGTTTACTATGATGATAAAGGGAAGAGAGTGGGGAGAAAATGCTAGTAGTTTTTTCTAGCATTTTTTCATAATAGGTTTAGAGATTATTTTTTGGATCAGAATCATTAAAGTGACCCCAAGCGAGTTTCGTACCACCAAGTATATGAAAATGTAAATGATTCACTTCTTGACCTCCATTTTCACCAATATTTGTGATGACACGGTAACCAGCTTTTTTAATTTTCACCTCTTCGACTATCTTTTGTATGAAAGATGTCATACCTTCCATAGTTTGAGGTGTTACTTCACTAAAACTATCGACATGCATTTTAGGGATGGCTAATATATGAACGGGAGCCTTAGGATTGATATCATGAAATGCAAGAAAATTATCATTTTCAAGTACAATATTTGAGGGGATTTCTTTATTTACAATTTTACAAAATAGACACATTGAGCGTTCCTTAGTTTTCTTGAATTATATCACAAGAAAAGGGAATGAAGCTATTTATTAGTAAAATTTAACTATAATCCATTTTAAAATTTAACTATATTATGAGTGAGACAATTTGAAAGAGTGGTACGATAAAATAAATAATGCTAGTAGTGTTGAAACTTTAGAAGAGATTCGCATTGCAGTATTTGGTAAAAAAGGTGTTTTAGCTGCAGAGTTTGCAAAGATGAAAGGTCTTTCTGGTGCAGAAAAAGGTAAGTTAGCAAAAGAACTAAACAGTCATAAATCAGCATTGATGAATGAATTTACAGCTAAAAAGATTACACTGCAAACAGAGGCACTTCAAGTAGCAATGAAAGCAGAATCTATAGATGTTTCTATGTTCTCAACGTCTCCACAATCTGGTGCATTACACCCTGTCATGGAGACTATGGATAGAATTGTCGAATATTTTTCATCAATGAATTTTGCTGTAAAAACTGGTCAAATTGTTGAAGATGATTTTAATAACTTTGAAGCACTTAATCTTCCAAAGTATCATCCAGCACGTGATATGCAAGATACATTTTATTTTAAAGATGAAATGATGCTTCGTACTCATACATCACCTGTTCAGATTAGAACGATGATGGCTACGAAACCACCCATTCGAATGATAGCTCCTGGTGCAGTTTTTAGACGCGATTATGATCTTACCCATACACCTATGTTTCATCAAGTTGAGGGTCTCTTAGTTGACCAAGAGGGAACAGTCTCTTTTGCAAACTTAAAGTTTATTTTAGAAGATTTTCTTCGTTATATGTTTGGTGATGTTACCGTTCGTTTTCGTCCATCATTCTTTCCTTTTACGGAACCATCTGCTGAAGTAGATATTTCATGTGTCTTTTGTAAAGGCGAGGGATGTCGTGTATGTTCACATACTGGTTGGCTTGAAGTTTTAGGATGTGGTATTGTTGATCCTAATGTTTTTGAAGCAGTCAATTATAAAGATGTGAGTGGCTATGCATTTGGACTTGGTGTAGAGCGTTTTGCGATGTTAATTCATCATATTGGAGATTTGCGTTCACTTTTTGAAGGCGATATTAAATTACTGGAGCAATTTCAATGATAGTTAC
>CAZMBK010000243.1:0-2252 GCA_964564315.1 uncultured Sulfurimonas sp. | reverse complement strand
ACGAAGCGATTACAACTCGGTTACATAAAGGGAACTGTGCACTATTGTATCAATTAAATTTAAAGACAAATCATAATTATTATTATCTTGACAATTCTTATTTATTCAATTAGAATGAAATTATGAAAGTTCGTTTTGTAACCCTGTTTTTAACATTAGCACTTATCTCAATCTCTACTGAGTTTTTCTCAACTACTTTAATTTTAGAAAAATCTGCCAGTGCCATTGAAATATCTTTATTGGATAAAAAAGTTTCTGATAAACAAGATGATCTTTGTTATCTCACTAATATACAAAACAATCTTTATATTTCTACTAACACTATATATTCAGATAGTAATAATCTCTACTCTTTTATACAAAAATCTCCTCCTTTTAGACCTCCTATTTTTAGCTAACTATTCTCAAAAAAAACACTCTTATTACAATTTAACAACACTTACATCAAAGTAAAGGAAATACTTATGCTAAAAAATATTATAGTTGAAGAACATACAAAAAATATCAGTGGTCTTGATATTGCAACAATTTGTCCAAATAGGATCAAACCTACCATGCTAAATGGAGTAAAAACAGAGGCACTGCTTGTCTTTGCAAGAACTGCACTTGAACGCTATTTTTTATATATTGACGAGAAAGAGTATTCACCTTCTGTTGGTAACTCTGAAGATTCACTCTTTGTTTATAATACCCTCAAAGATTTAAAAAACAGACTGCAACAATCCGTTGTCAATGCAGATTACCTCATTAGTATAGTTCAAGGAGCAAAGGTCAATAGTGAACTCAAGAAAATAGCTAAATATGAAGAACCTCTAATAAATTACTACGATGTTATGGCGAGAACAGTGGGTGATTATTATTCTGATAAACCTGCTTATATACCTGAGTTTCTTGTTATTTGTGTACTGAGCCATTGGATTTTGGAGGAGCAAAAGTCTATAGAACTTTACCCTTTTTTAAAAGAGATCGATTTCACGCTTCTAATAGCCAAGTTTGAATTAGATCGTGCTCGTTTTAAGAATGATGATGTGTGTACTATTGCCGATACATTTAAGGTTTCAGACAATATTATTGAAAAGTTAAAAAAAGTGAAGTATAAAAGCAATAAAGAGAGAGTTTCTAAAACTCGAAAAAAGAAGTAATGAAAATTATTTTTAGACAAGTAGTTCATCAATACAGCAGTTGTAGTACTCACTTTCTCTCTTGTAACCAAATTGAAACCAGATTGTTATAATCTTTCACAAATTATATAAAATAGACAGAGGAGAAGTACTTGCTAAGATTATTACAACTACTAATTGTTACACTTTTAGTAATTTCTATCTTTAGTATCTCCTCTGCGAATATAATTGAAAAGAGTTCGCAAACACTTACAGAAAAAAGTATAGAAGGGGGAAGCTTAGAACAAGAGTCTCCTGATAAATTTTTAAATGAACATTTACCTTGTAAATTTACTTATTTTAAAAAAGTATATACTTCATTTTCTATTCATAGTACAAAAAAATATGAGTACACTCACGATCTTCTTCGACCACCAATTTTCTCCTAAATATACCTTTCAAACAAAAAATTTATTAAAAAACACGAGGATATACCTATGAAAAAAATAATCTCTACTACAGTAGCAGCTACAATATTAGCAGTTACACACCTATATGCAACAAGCTCCGACAACAGCACTCAAAACCAAATTACAATTATAAATGAAAAATCTCCTGACTTCTTACTGGGAAAAGAGACTCATATAAATATGAAATTTATTCCAGATGATGCCCCCGATATGTGGCTAAAAGCAGGTGTACGTATTCAAGGAACACTAGAGAATAAAGAGACAGATTATAATGAAGCCTCTAAAACAGATACAACACTTCAAGATGCTTATCTTCGTCGTGTTCGTTTTGAGGTAGCTGCTGGATTTGGGGAACATACTTCTTTTGTAATGGATATACGAAACGACAAATCTAACTACGGAATAGAGAATGTAGAGGGTCAATTCAATGTGGGAGATGCTTATGTTAAGATAAAAAATCCATTTAACAGCTCTCTTCTTAACTTCAAACTCTACCGTGCAAAAATAGATGTCTCTCGAACAGAAACTGTAAAGTCAGCTCGTGTTATTGCTTATGATAGACCCTATATTGCCGATGCTGCCGCACAATTCATCTCATTTAATCGTCGTGGAGCAAATATTCAAGCATATGGTGACTGGAATAAAAAGATTCATTACCAAATTGCTACAGGTGCAGCTGCTA
>CAZMBK010000242.1:0-2277 GCA_964564315.1 uncultured Sulfurimonas sp. | reverse complement strand
CGAAAAATTAAAGAAATACTTTCAAAAGTCAAAAAATGATATAATGATAATATTGAAGATAAAAAGTAGGAGTAGAAAATGCAATTAACTATTGATATAAAAGAATCTGCACTAGATAATATTATGTACCTGTTAGAAAATTTAAAATCTGATGTAAAAATTCTCACAAAAATTGATACCAACTTTTTAGATATTCAAGCCATTACGAAAGATGATGAAGATTATCAATACATTTTAGATGCTAGAGAAGAGAGAAAAACTAACCCTCAAAACTACGGTAGTATGAATGATATTGATTGGAATTAAATTTTAGTGTATAAAATAATTCCACATAAAAAAGTTATTAAGTTTATTAATAGTAGAAATCCTAAAGATAAACAAAGAATTAAAGAAAAATTTCAACAACTTCAACAAAACCCATATCCTTCAAATATAAAAATTGATTCTAAAAAATTACAAAATCAAAATGGTTTTAGATTGAGAGTTGGTGGATATAGATTTATCTACGATATAGTAGAGGAAGAATTAGTTATCTATGTAGAAAAAGGTGATAATAGAGGTGATATTTATTAGAGTATGAATCTCTATTCCTCCAATATATTTTATAGTCATTTATACTTTTTGATAATAATAAACTCCTTTATGCATGTCAATCTTTATGTGGATTTAGTGCATATTTTCAAGAGTACAAACTTCTTCTTAAAAATATTTTTTGTGTAGAGGGTGGTTTTCATCTTCTTCGGAGTGATGAGAAACAATTAAGCAACTCAAAGAGATGGGAGTAAAGTCTGCGCATGTAACACACTGCAGTGGTAAAAAAGGCTAATATATTAGCTATTTATGCTATAATTATCCAAAAAGGCTATTATGTTATCTTTTTTAAAATCAACACCTTCTGAAATGCAAGAAAAAATTAGACTCAATTTCAAACAACGAAGAAAAGCTATTAACCTCACACAGCCAGAACTAAGTGCAAAAAGTGGTGTGAGTTTTGGGAGCATAAAACGGTTTGAGCAGAGTGGTAAAATCTCTTTTGAGTCTTTACTACAGTTAGCATTTGTACTCGAGTGTTTAGATGATTTTGAGCAACTTTGTAGCAAAAAAAATGAACTGCCGCATACACTGGAGAACATCTCATGAAACTTACAGTTTATCTTCATCAAAACAAACGCCATAAGCTTGGAGTATTAGCAGAGATAGATAAAAAGATTTACTTTGAGTATGATAAAGCTTTTTTAGAGTCTGGTATTGAAGTGTCTCCTTTTAAATTACCTCTTAAAAATGGTGTTATACAGTGTAATGACAGCCCTTATGAGAATCTCTTTGGTGTTTTTGCAGACTCACTTCCTGATGGATGGGGACGACTTCTTATAGATAGAGAACTCATAAAACAAGGAAAAAATCCTAATTTACTCTCACCTTTAGAGCGACTTAAATTCGTTGGGTGTGCTGGTATGGGAGCTTTAGAGTATGAGCCTTTTATTAGAGAGAGAAAAGAGACTCAAAAGATTGTCCTCAAAGAGCTTGCAAATAACTCTCTTAAAATTTTAGAAGAAGATGTAAATATAAACCTTGAAGAGTTTATAACTCTTGGTGGTTCTTCTGCAGGTGCTCGCCCTAAAATATTGGCACAGATAGATAAAACAGGAAAAAAAATATACTCTTCAAATATCCCACTCAAAGAAAAGTTTAAGCACTACATCATCAAGTTTGCATCTTCTTTTGATGGGATTGAGAGTGGTAAAATTGAATTTGCCTACTCAAAAATGGCAAAAAAAGCTGGGATAGAGATGAGTGATACACTTCTATTAGAAGATAAATACTTTGCTATAGAGAGATTTGACAGAGAGGGAGAGCAAAAAATACATATGCACTCTTTTGCAGGGCTTGTTCATAGTGACTTTAGATACCCGACACTTGATTATGATGATCTTTTAAAAGTGACAGCTCTTCTTACCAAAGATATCAATGAAGTCAAAAAAGCCTTTCGCATTGCTGTTTTTAATCTACTCACTTATAACCGAGATGACCATGCAAAGAACTTCTCATTTTTAATGGATAATCAAAAAAGATGGCATTTAACTCCTGCATATGATCTTACATTTTCACTTGGAATGAATGGGGAGCATAGTATGATGTATATGGGAGAGGGAAGAAATCCTACGACTAAAGAACTTCTACTACTAGGAAAAAAACATAAGATTTCAGATGCAAATCTCATCATAAAAGAGATCAAAGATGTAGTGAAGAGATGGGGTTTCATTGCACATGAGTGTG
>CAZMBK010000241.1:0-2279 GCA_964564315.1 uncultured Sulfurimonas sp. | reverse complement strand
TGGACAATATGCTCAATATGGGAGACTATAGAGCACGAGAAAAAGCACTCTCTTCCCTCATTCAAGTCTCTGGACGGAGTGGACGTAAAAAAGATGCTTTGGTTTTGGTGCAGAGTTTCAATGAGCCTTTTTTTAGTTGTTACTTAGAAAATTATGAGGGATTTTTAGAAGAGGAGAAAGAGTATAGAAGAGGGCTCTATCCACCTTACAAAAAGTTATGTCGTATCCTATTTGCCCATAAAAATGGGGCAAAAGCACAAGCGGAGATGAGAAAGATGCAAGATGCTTTAATGGCATTTAATGATGTTGAGGTTGTAGGAGCTGGAAAGTGTGCTATTGAGAGAGTTGCTAATAAGTATAGATTTGAGATCCTTCTTCGTTCAGATAAGAGTACTTCACTCATTCGTGCTATAAAAATGACTAAGGTCTCTCTGGCTGAGGTAGACATGGATCCTATTGAGTTTTCTTGATTTTTTTGTAAAATGTAGGTAGTTGTTGGGTGGGAGTGCCATTAAAAAGGGTAAGTAATGCTCCTTAGGATTTTAATCCTACTTCTAGTGTGTGGCGAATTAGCAAAGTTATTCTAGTATTTTAGAGAGGGCTGATTACCCTCTCTCCCTGTTTTCGAACCACCAATAAAATGCCATCATCAACCCCGGTGTTTTAGGATAACTCTCATCAAACATAAACTCTTTAGCATCTTGAGTTTTGATATATATGACTTCTATCTGCTCCTCAACTAAGCCACCACCCTCAGTTTTTTTCATACTCTCATCAACTTGAGCATAATAGAGTGTTTGCGAGGCTCCTGAGAGTCCTACACTTGTGTAGAACGAGCTAATTCTTTGGATGTTTAGTAGAGGAACATCATAGCCACACTCTTCGAGTATCTCCTCTTGTGCTATCTCTTTAAGGGAGAGCTCTTTGTCTACTATACCTGCACAAAGTTCGTACATATAAGCATCTTTTGGATGTGCATGAAACACAGGTGGGCGGAGTTGTTTGACAAGAACAAAAGCACTCTTTGTTTTATGCCAAAGTAGTATGCTTACAGAATCATGACTCTCAACAGCTTCCCAAAGCTTGTGCTCACCATTTTGTGTATACTCTATAGAGATAGGTTTTACAAACTTTGGGTTTGTTAGTGTGGCTATTTTAGTGATTTTATCCATCAGTTTTTTCTTCATTTATATGAATATAACACATGTTTTTAAAGGGTTTCTGTTTTACACATGCTGTTTGATTTTTAAGATGTAAGGCTACACTTTCATCATAATTTTTTTTGAGTTTTACAAAGGCTTTGTACTCTTTGCCTTTGAGTTTTTTTGTTGTTACTTGTACAACACTGAGTGGGTTTATTGCACGTCCTCGTTTACGAAGTTCAAAGTGGAGGTGTGGACCAGTTGAGCGACCAGTTGTTCCAACATAGCCTATTGTTTGCCCTTTTTTTACATACTTTCCTTTTTTTATGCCACGACGAAAAGATTTCATATGGGCATAGCGTGTCTCATAGCCATCTGCATGACGAATCTTTACAAGGTTTCCATAGCTTCCCATACGTGCAGCATAGCTAACACGACCACTTCCCGCAGCAACTATTGGTGTCCCACGGCGAGCTGCATAGTCTATACCAAGATGTGCTTTCCACTTATGTAAAACAGGATGCCATCTACGTTTGGTAAAGTAGGAAGAGATTCTTGCACCCCTGACTGGACGAGCGAGTAAAAATCCTTCTACTTCATGTCCCCTTTCATCATAGTAACGATTGTCATCATTAAGGTATATATAGTGATTTTTATGTCGCATCTCTATCATAGCAACTTGAAGTATAGGCATGGAAAATGGCCGACCTAATCTATACTTTTGCTGGTAAATCATAACGAGATTATCACCTTTGCGGATATCATTTTTAAAATTAAGAGAGTTTCTAAAGTTTGCTGTAAAGATTTGAGCAAGTTTTTTACTTCCTGTCTCTTTCATAATAGTATAGTTTGGTGAGCTCACTATTTTTGTAGCAAAAGCTTCTGTTTTTGTAGTACTTATGATAGGTATAGCTTCAAATCTATATATATTTCTATGTTTATAGATATGAATCTGGAGTTCATCATTAAGAGGGAGTAAAATCTGCTCTATAGTTTTGTTTGTATCTTTGAGTATTTGGTAGTGAACACCAGTTCTCATCTCCTCTGTTAAACGTTGATCATCTTTGTCCAAGTTATAGTAGAGAGATTTTATAGGAAGCTTGAGCTTCTCTAAAAAGACTAAATAAGTCTCACCAT
>CAZMBK010000240.1:0-2287 GCA_964564315.1 uncultured Sulfurimonas sp. | reverse complement strand
AGAAACCCTTATAAAAGGGATAATCTACTGGTATATTTATCAAAAAAGAGAGTGGTTGTATACTAAAGTGTAGTTTTTTTTGCTATATTTTGTGAGCTTTCTAAAATGATCTCCATAAATTTTGCCTAAAGTAGAGAATTTTGTTTCAATTTTATCATAACTATAATACAATTAGGACATGAATAATACAGAGTATAAAGAAGCAATAAAAAAACTAAACTTATGGTCGAAACATTATTATGTTTTGGATGATCCTATTACTACAGATGAAGTGTATGATAAGCTTTATCATAAAGTGCTAGCATATGAAGAAAAAAATCCTGAAATGATTGAATTATCTTCTCCAACACAGAGAGTAGGGGATGAAGTAAGTGGAGGTTTTACAAAAGAGCCACATCTCTCTCGTATGTGGTCGCTTGAAGATGTTTTTGACAGAGATGGCTTAAAAAAGTGGCTAACTAAAACTTATAAACTAGCTAAAAACATCACTTTTTACTGCGAACCAAAGTATGATGGAGCATCGCTTAATCTCATCTATGAAGATGGAAAACTTCTCAAAGGCATAACTCGTGGTGATGGAACTGTGGGTGAGCTTATCACTCAAAATGTGAAAACTATAAAGTCTATTCCTTTAGAAATAGAGTGTTATGAAAGTATAGAGATTCGGGGTGAGGTTGTTATATTTAAAGATGAGTTTGAACGTATAAATGAACAGCGTTTAAAAGATGGAGAAGCTCTTTTTGCAAACCCTCGAAATGCAGCAGCGGGAAGCTTGCGTCAACTTGACCCTAGCATTACAGCTTCAAGAAACTTAGTTTTTTTACCTTATGGTGTCGGGCAACATACATTACCGCATAAACTTATGCATAAAACGATGGAGTATATCTATGACCTAGGTTTTAGAAAACCACCTGAGCGAGCAGTTTGTAAAGATATAGAAGAGATAGAGTCCATCTATAAACAGATGGTTCATGATAGAGAGAGTTACTCTATGATGCTCGATGGAATGGTGATAAAAGTAGATGAAATAGCTTCTCAGATAGATATGGGTTACACGGTAAAAGTACCACGTTTTGCAGTAGCTTATAAGTTTCCAGCAGTTGAGAAGATAACTACAGTAAAAGAGATAATCTTACAAGTAGGGCGAACGGGTGCTGTAACTCCTGTAGCTATAGTAGAACCTACGGACATAGATGGGGTAGTTGTTGAGCGAGCAACTCTGCATAACTTTGATGAGATAGAGCGTAAAGATATACGACTTGGTGATAAGGTCATCATCCTAAGAAGTGGGGATGTAATACCAAAAATCATCAAGGTGTTAACACATGAGAGAGATGGAAGTGAAGTGGCATTTAAAAAGCCGACACACTGTCCTGTATGTGAGAGTGAACTCCTTCAAGAAGAGGTGCTTATAAAGTGTCAAAACTTAAAGTGTGAAGCGAGAGTAGTAAATGCCATCATGTACTTTGCTTCTAAACCTTGTTTAAACATTGATGGCTTAGGTGTGAAAATAGTTGAGGCTCTTTTTAAGTCTGGACTCGTAAAAAGTGTAGTCGATTTGTTTGCTTTGGACTTAGAAAAACTTTTAACACTTGATGGATTTAAAGAGAAAAAAGCACAAAACTTACTTAACTCTCTTGAAAATGCAAAAGGGTGTGACTACTGGCGTTTTATAAACTCGCTAGGAATAGAACATATAGGTGAAGTAGCTTCAAAAACATTGGCAGAGGCTTTTGGTTTTGGTTTTGTAAATGCTACAAAAGAGCAAATTATAGAGTGCGATGGTATAGGTGAAGAGATGGCTGAGTCTCTTTTAGAGTTTGTTCGAGTGAACCGTGAAACTATAGAAAAACTTCAGAGTATACTCCAACCAAAAGAGCCTATTAAGAGAGAAGAAGCTGAGGAAAATCCTTTTAAGGGTAAAACTGTTGTACTTACGGGGACAATGAGTGTGTCTCGTGGTACGATAAAAGAGATGTTAGAGACTCTTGGTGCAAAAGTATCTGGAAGTGTAAGTAAAAAAACTGATTTTTTAATTTACGGTGAGGATGCTGGTAGTAAGTATGATAAGGCTGTGAAGTTGGGGGTGAAGACACTGACTGAGGGTGAGATGAGGGAAGTCACCTCACTCTAGACTATATACTACCTTTATCTACTTTTGATTTTGTTTCCATTATTCCACTCCAACAGCTTTAAAAACTGAATCAATTGGATCTGAATAAATAATCAACTGAAACTTACTCATTAATTCTGGTGGAACTTTTGCCATTTGTACCATATCAAGAGC
>CAZMBK010000239.1:0-2302 GCA_964564315.1 uncultured Sulfurimonas sp. | reverse complement strand
TTTTTTAAGATAGAATTTTTGACCTTTTTTTGCATCAGCCATTGCACTTGTAGTGAAAACTGATCCAGCTACCATAGCAGCTAGTAATAATGAAGTTGTTTTTTTCATTTGATTTCCTTTTTATTTGTGATAACACTGTGATATGCTACTACTAATTATATAAATAACAGATTAATTCTCAAAAGTGATTCTAAATATTTAACTTTTAAGTTTCTAATCTACCCTCTAATGTTCTCCAGATTCTCTAAAAGAGAGTCGTGTTTTATCTTGCTTGAATTTTTTATAAAGTTTAAATTTCGCTTTCTCTAACTCTTCATCACTGTAAGAAAATTCTTCTTTCATTTTTTCATCAGAAACATTAGCACTGTCCATAGCAAAAAGCTTTAACTCTTTTTTTGTGAGTTTTGCTTTCATCACTCCATAGAGTTCTTTATCATCCTCTATTAAGTCCATACTCTCTAACACACAACACTCTGCCAATCGTTCTCTAAAATCGTTATTTTTGTGGTATTGTCTCCACACTGTACTTTCTAACATATTATATTTTCTCCAATATTTGTGTAAGGTCTTTTTCTTTTATGATGATATTTGCTTCTGCTTCTAACAAAGGTCTTGCACAAAATGCTACCCGTGTACCTGCATGTTTGAACATACTCAGATCATTTGCTCCATCACCACACACTAATGTTTCCTCAGGAGTTACCCCAAGTATGTTTTGCAAACGCACTAGCATATCGCCCTTTGAGTGAGAGAACATCATATCTCCACCAACAAGCCCAGTTAAAATACCATCTTTCTCATGCAGTACATTTGAAAAGTCAGCATCATATCCTAATATATCTTTTGCAAATCCAGTTGCAGTTCTAAAACCACCACTAAAACATACCACGGTTAAACCTTTTGCTTTTAATGCAGCAATAGTCTCTTTTGCACCTGGCATATATGGGAGATTTTGACTAATTTTCTCAACTACTGAAAAATCAAGCCCTTTGAGTAGCCCTACTCTCTGCTGCAGGGACTCAAAAAAATCAAGTCTTCCACTCATCGCTTCTTCTGTTATGCGAGCAACCTCTTCACCTATACCTAACTCATTCGCGAAAAAATCGATAGTTTCGCCATCCATAAGTGTAGAATCGAAGTCAAATACTGCAAGTTTTAAACTCATACTTACTCTCTTTTGTTATAATAATGACATTATAACTAAAGAGGACTTTTATTTGTTTGATACCTTACTAGAAAAACTAAATAATAAAACATATATTACTCTTGAAACAACGCCAGGACACTCTCCTGTTTTTACTCCCACCATAGATAAAATAGCCGCGTTAGAACTAGATAAATATGTAGACGGATTTTCAACCACAGATAACCCACTAGCAAAACTGAAATATAATGCACTTTTTGCTGCTAAAATGTTACAAGATAGATTTAACAAACCAGTTATAGCGACTATGAGTATGCGAGATCGTAATAAAATAGCACTACAGTCTGACTTACTGGGAGCAAATGAAGTAGACATTAGAGCTATTTTAGCACTTACAGGTGATCCTGCCACTATGAGTGATCAACCTAGAACAAAAGGTGTTTTTGAAGGAGACTCAACACTTCTTCTCGACATCATTTCAGCGTTTAACTCAGGAATGAATTATGCAGGAAAACCTTTGGCAGTAGAGCCTAAACCCCTCTACCCTTTTGCCGTAGTAAACTCCTATGCTAAAAATCCTAAAACACTTCAAAAGAAGATACAAAAGAAGATAAAACATGGGGCATTAGGGATAATAACGCAACCTGTTTATGATTTGGAGAGTGCAAAAATTCTTTTAGAGATGAAAGAGAATGCAAATCGTGAATGTTGCCCTGAAAAAAAGCAAGGTGAGATTATATTTGGAATTTTTCCAATCACTAAACTCCGTACAGCACAGTTTCTCTCAGCACATGTTCCTGGTATAAATGTACCAAACATATGGATAGAAAGATTAAGAAAAGCACATGAAAGTGGTGTAGATGAAGAGTATAAAGTAGGCTTTGAATTGAGTAAAAAGCTCTTTGAAGAGATAAAAGCTCTCCATCCAAAGATACACCTCATGACTGCAAACCAATTTGATATTGCAAAAGATATATTAGTATAAACAAAAAGGAAATTAACAACTATGATAGATTTAAAACTGTTACAAAAAGATTTTGATGGAGTAAGTGCTAAACTGACTCGTAAAGGTGTGAGTAGTGAGCTTTTAGCAACTCTTAAAGAGAAGTTTGAAGTTCTCAAAGCTGCTAAAGCTGAGTTTGAAACATACCAAGCAGC
>CAZMBK010000238.1:0-2303 GCA_964564315.1 uncultured Sulfurimonas sp. | reverse complement strand
CAGATATGCCAACATTTATAAATAGTGTCTATATGACGATTAATTTTAGTATTAGCTCCATAGTAGTGCTAGCGATGGGTATGTTTGGAGATAAAATAGGACTCGATACTACATATATTATAGCGGCTGTTTTAGCATATGCGGCTATCCCTTTTGCAATGTCATTGAATTATGTGTTGAAAAATCTTGACTAATGAACATATGTTCGTTATAATTTCTTATGGATTCAGTAAATATACTCTCAATTATCACCATAGCATTTTTAGGCTCTTTTGGGCATTGTATGGGAATGTGTGGTGGAATTGTCATCGCTTATAGTAGTACAAAAGTAGAAGATAAGTGGAATAAATTACAGCAGTCTTTTGCACACTTGCTTTACTCCGCAGGGAGAATAACTACATATACAACACTAGGAGCTATGTTCGGTTTTTTGGGTGGGGTTGCTACCTTTAATAATTTGACAAATGGACTAATGCTCCTTTTTGCTGGTATATTTATGGTTTTAGCAGGTTTGTCCCTCTCTGGAAAAATTAAATTTTTAACGCTTTTAGAGCACTCTTTTGCCTCAAACTCTTGGTACACAAAACTATTTCGCCAACTCTTACAAACAAAATCATTTACAAGTTTTTTTATCTTAGGTATGCTTAACGGTCTGCTTCCTTGTGGTTTAGTTTACTTTTTTGCTATTACGGCTGCGAGTACAGCAAGCCCACTCTATGGTGCATTAGTGATGTTTATTTTTGGTGTTAGTACCGTTCCTGCACTTTTCTCACTTGGTTTTTTTGTGGGACTTTATAAAAATTCAAAATTTAGAAATATGATGATGAGTATAGCGGCTATTAGTGTAGTAATTTTTGGACTCTATACTATAAGAAATGGATACTATTATATAAAATATCCTCAAAAAACAGTGAGTGAATGTTGTGAATTTGATCCAGATGCAATAGATAAAGAGAATGAGCTTAAATCAAACCAACAAATCAAAGGGAAATAATGCGCAGAAGAAAAAAACTAGAGAGAAATATAGAAGCCGACCATAGCGGTGTCTGTTTTAAACCTTGTGGTGTTAGAAAAAATGCACTTGAGAGAGTTTACCTTTTAGAAGATGAGATGGAAGCCTCACGTTTAGCTGATTATGAGGGCTTGTACCAACAAGAGTGTGCCGATAGAATGGGCATTTCACGTACAACTTTTTCTCGTCTTATTGTAAGTGCTAGAAAAAAAATAGCAGATGCACTTCTCCATACAAAAGCCTTAAATATCGAAATAACTCCAACTAATGAGGTCGAGTAGATGGTAAGTCTCAAAGCTATAGCGACTATAAAGTCTCCCTTTTGTGACTTAAAAGACATGCCAGTTCAGCCTTGTGGGGCACAAGATACCTATGCAACTATAGAGTTTGAAGAGGAGTATCTTGCTGGTTTGCATGACCTTGATGGCTTTAGTCATGTTTATCTTATTTATTATTTTCATAAGGTAGCAGAGCCACAGTTAAAAGTAGTTCCATTTAACGATAAAACAAAAACACCTCGTGGTGTCTTCTCTACACGAACACCAATGCATCCTAACTCTATAGGGATGAGTCTTGTTGAACTTGTCTCTGTAAATGGGAACATAGTAACGGTAAAAGGGATTGATATACTCAATGAAACGCCACTTCTTGACATAAAGCCCTATATTCCAAATTTTGATCAAGTCAGAGGTACAGTGAGAACAGGTTGGATGCAATCGAGTAGTGATGAAGTAGGCGCAATGCGCTCTGATGAGAGGTTTGTGGAGTGCAAATAGTTTTTGACAACAATAGCCTCCCTCAAGAGTGTCAATCTTTATGGGGATTTAGTGCGTATCTCAAAGAGCATAAACTTCTTTTTGATACAGGAAGTAATGGTCGAGTTCTTCTTAAAAATATGCAAAAACTTGGGGTAAATGTAGAAGAGATAGAGTATATTTTTATTACTCATTCTCATTGGGATCATATAGGGGGTTTGGATTCTATTATAGAGTTAAATCCTAATGTAACTCTTTTTCTTCCCTCTTCTCTCTCCAAACATCTTATTAAAGATTTAGAGTCATTAGTGAAAAAAGTTGTTATATGCAATAAAAAACCTATGCATCTTTTTGACAATCTTTACACAACAGGAGTTTTAGGAAGTGAGATGCCAGAACAAGCTCTTATAGTTGAGAGTGACAGAGCAAAAGTGATTACAGGTTGTGGACATTTTGGCATAGAAAATATAGTGCAGGTTGCTAAGGATATTTTAGGTAAAAATATTTTTTGTGTAGAGGGTGGTTTTCATCTTCTT
>CAZMBK010000237.1:0-2305 GCA_964564315.1 uncultured Sulfurimonas sp. | reverse complement strand
AGAGATTTTATAGGAAGCTTGAGCTTCTCTAAAAAGACTAAATAAGTCTCACCATTTTCCCATCTGTATCTTGAGACTTCAGAGGAGAAGAGTGTAGTTGTTATAAGAAAAAGAAAGAAAATTCGTATCAAAAATCTAAGCCTAAAATAAAAATTATAAAAGATTAGCAAATTTTGGCTTAGTCTGAGGTTTGTTTGATATAATCGCACTATATTAATTAAAAGAAGAGACATGAAATATATAATTTTACTCACTTTGTTAGTTTTTGAACTTACAGCAGCTATGATACGAACACCACTTGTAAGTTTTGATAGTAAAACAGAAAGTGGTCAGATAAAAGTAGATAAAATAGATGTTGGAGTGAGTGGATTTTTAGTCCATAAAATTGCTGAAGATCATACAAGTATTTTAAAAAATGTTCATGTGATTGCATTTGATCCAAAAACAAAGATAGCAACTATTAAAATGGAAGATTTTAATGCACTAAGAAATAATGCACTACCAACAGGGGAGTGGAAACCAACTGTAGGTGATAGTGTAGAGTTAGCATTTGGATACTCTCGTGCACTGCTTATTGCTCCAAGTGAAGAGATTTATCATCAGATTACAAGGAGTGTTCGTATTCAGTGGGTACATGTAGATATATTTGCTACGATTATCTCTTACCGTGGGCATCCAACACCGCTTAAAGAGGATTTTGAAGCGATGAGTATAGCGAGTAGTGTAGGGCTTCTTTTTGTCTACTTAGATAAAAAACTTTACACACTTGATATTAAAACTTTTTCAATTTTAGATATAAGTGATGCTCCTTTGGTTCAAGACACTACACAACTCCCTTTTTACTCTCGTATAGAGAAAATAGAAGCAAATTGGTTTGGTGAAGGAAGTGATGAGATGGAAGATTATGCACCTCACTACTATGAACTTTTAGTGACATATAACCCTAAAAATAAAAAACTTTATGAGAGTATAAAAAATGGAGATGAAAAACTTCACTATTTATTAGAAAAATTTGAGATAGGAGAGTAGTTATGATAGATATAAAACATTTAGAGCATTTTAGATCACTCGTTGGTGATGCAAATATTTATAGTGATAAAGCACATTTAATTGCATACTCATATGATGCAACTCGTACTCGTTTTGAGCCTGATGCAGTGCTATTTCCTCGTAATGAAGATGATGTTAGTAAGATACTAAAGTACTGTAATGAACATCGTATAGTGATTGTACCTCGTGGGGCAGGAAGTGGTTTTACAGGTGGTGCACTTCCAAGCTCAGGTGGCATTGTGCTTGCTATGGAAAAGCATATGAACAAAATTTTAGAGATAGATATGAAAAATATGGTGGCCATTGTACAGCCTGGTGTAGTAAACATGGACCTCCAAAATGCAGTAGAAGCTGTAGGACTCTTTTATCCACCCGATCCAGCATCTCAAGACTACTCAACACTTGGTGGGAATGTAAGTGAAAATGCAGGTGGTATGCGTGCCGCAAAATATGGAATCACGAAAGATTATGTGATGGCTACTCGTGCAGTGCTACCAAATGGTGATCTTATAAAAGCAGGAAAACGTACCATTAAAGATGTAGCTGGGTATAACATTAGCGGTATTTTAATTGCTAGTGAAGGAACATTAGCTGTTTTAACAGAGATAACACTTAAGCTCATTCCTAAACCAAAACTTACAAAAACAGCAATGGGAATTTTTCCAACGGTAAACGATGCGATGGAAGCGGTCTATAAAACAATGGCGAGTGGTATCACTCCTGTTGCCATGGAGTTCTTAGATAATCTTACTATCCGTGCAGTGGAGCAGACTTTTCATAAGGGTTTACCAATTGATGCTGGGGCACTTCTTGTTACTGATGTAGATGGAAACCTTGAGGATGATTTAGATTTTCAACTCTCAAAGATTGAAGAGGTTTTTAAAGAGAATGGGTGTACTGAGTTTCGTCGTGCAAAAGATGATGCTGAGGCAAAAGATATCTGGTTTGCAAGACGTAATGCCTCTCCAGCTCTGAGTGTATATGGAAGTAAAAAGCTTAACGAAGATGTAACAGTACCTCGTGCAGTACTTCCTGAACTTTTAGAGAAGTTCTATGCTATAGCCGATAAATACCAGATAAATATTCCATGTTTTGGGCATACAGGTGATGGAAATGTACATACAAATGTAATGGTAGATGGAAAAGACCCAGAGCAAGTAAAAATTGCTTATCAAGCTATAGAAGAAGTTTTTCAAGCTACTATAGATTTAGGTGGTACTCTCTCTGGTGAACATGGCATAGGTCTTGCAAAAGC
>CAZMBK010000236.1:0-2310 GCA_964564315.1 uncultured Sulfurimonas sp. | reverse complement strand
GCTTTTTTTTCTAAACGCATAGGGGTAATCCTCTTAATATTTAGATACAATTATAGTAAAATAAATATACTATAGTGATTAAAATGGATTTAAAACTTTTAAGAAAAGAGCGTGAGAAGTGGATGGGGTGGAAAAATATTGCTCCACTTCGTGAGGCAATAGAGTCGTTGGCTGATGTAACTTGTGAAGTAGAGCTTGGTGATAGTGTGAAGTTAAAGGCTTCATTTGATGCAGAGGAGATATATAAAACAGCAAAACTTTTAATGCCTTGGAGAAAAGGTCCTTTTGAGATAGGAGAGCTTTTTATTGATACAGAATGGAAAAGTGACATTAAGTACAATCTTCTTCGCCCTCATTTTAATTTAAAAGATAAGAGAGTTGCTGATATAGGGTGTAATAATGGTTATTACATGTTTCGTATGCTTGAGGATAAACCAAAAAGTCTTGTTGGTTTTGATCCTTCACCTCTCTATAAAACACAATTCGATTTTATAAATAAGTTTGTGAAGAGTGAAATCGTATATGAACTTTTAGGTGTCGAACATGTAGCATTGTATGAGGAGAAGTTCGATACTATTTTCTGTTTGGGTGTACTCTACCATAGAAGTGATCCTGTCGCTATGCTCAAGCAACTCTATAAAGGACTTGATAAAAAGGGTGAGGTTATTCTTGATACTTTTTATATAGAGGGAGAGAGTGAAATGGCACTCTGTCCAGAATCTAGTTACTCTAAAATACCAAACATTTATTTTGTACCAACCATACCTGCACTTAAAAACTGGTGTTTAAGAGCAGGCTTTACTTCTTTTGAAGTTTTAGAAAAAAGTGTAACAGAGGTAAATGAGCAGAGAAAAACAGAGTGGATAGAGGGACAATCTTTAGAAGATTTTCTTGATCCAGATGACACTACAAAGACAGTAGAAGGTTACCCTGCACCAGCAAGAGTATATGTGAGATTAATAAAGGATAAAAAGTAATGACACAAGATGAAGAGTTTGATAAAGAATTAGAACTAGAAAACTATGAAGAGAATTCAAATGAGGTTTTGATTGGGACACATGAGAGAGTAAATGTTGACTTATGTGGAGAGATTATCCTCCTTGAACGTGGATATGTTGAAACAAGACTTACAACAACTTCAGAGATGATAGCTGATGATGTTGGGCTTGTTCATGGTGGATTTATTTTTAGTGCGGCTGATTATGCAGCAATGCTTGCGGTAAATGAAAAAAATGTAGTTTTAGTGGGAAGTAATTGTCAGTTTTTATCTCCTGTAAAATTTCATGATGAAGTGAATTTTGTAGCAAAAGTAAGACATAAAGAGGGTCGCAAACGCAATGTAAATGTTGAGGGTTTTGTTCTTGATATTAAAGTTTTTGAAGGCGAGTTTAAAACAGTTGTAACAGATCGTCATGTCTTAAGACTACAACTCTTAGATGCTGATGGAGAAAATTTAGAGAGTCCTACTGCTTAGAGTCTAGCAGTAAGTAAAAAGACTCCAAAATTTTTGTGAGGTTTTTTGATGGTGTTTATATTTTGTATAACTATATCCTTAAAACCACAACTCTCTACAATATTGTAAAGTTTCTCTTTTTCAAATCCAAAATGATACACTCCTGCATTATCTGAATGAAAAGTTCCATCTTCTAGTTCTAGATCAGCAATTGCAATAAATCCATTTTGATGAAGGTTTTTTGAAATACTTCTAAAAAAGTTCTCCAGTTCCTTTACGTGATGTAGTGTCATAGAACTTACAATACCATCAAACTTTTGTGTAAGTGGTTCCTCAACTATATCTTGGCATATGGCTTCTATCTGAAGTTCTGGAGTGTTTTTCTCCTCTAGTTTCTTTAGCATACTTTGAGACATATCAACACCATATACTTTTTTTGTCTTTTTTGCTATTTCAAAACCAAGTAGACCAGTGCCTACACCAAAGTCCATTATTTCCATCTCTTTTGTAAGTTGTATTTTAGAAGCAATGGCATCTGCTATAGTTTTAGCTCCATTTACTCGTATATTGCCACTATCCCAGTCTTTTGCACGATCTTTAAAATGATCTTTCATATTATAATCCTCGTATCCAGTAGTCGGCATTTTTTTGCTCTTGTTTTATAGTTGTAGTACCACCATGTCCTGGGTATACTGTTTTATCGTACTCGATTTTTTTAAACTTTTCAAGTGATTTTTTCATATCTTGTGGATTAGACATAGGAAAATCTGTACGACCAATACTACGTTCAAATATAAAGTCACCACTAAACATAGCATCTTTTATCTCTATAGTAGAACAGCCTGGACAGTGCCCCG
>CAZMBK010000235.1:0-2316 GCA_964564315.1 uncultured Sulfurimonas sp. | reverse complement strand
GAGGATGTACCTGCTTGGGTATAGGTGGCTGTTTACACAGCCTTTATTCATTAAGATTTTTCTAACTCAACATCTATAGAGAGAGCCTCTACACCATCTAGTGTCTCTTTTTGAATATCTACTTTTTTAACACCAACATATTTTTTTACTACTTCTATAATCTCAGCTTTTAACTCATCTAAAAAAGGGAAACTATCGTTAGATCTATCTGACATTATCGCTATTGTCAATCTGTCTTTCGCCGTTTTTGCACTCTTTTTTTTACCAAACCAAGGAAACATTATGAAAACATCCCTTTGATTTTTTGCATAAAACCACTATTTACAGACTCAACATCTACAAAGTCAATTTTTTCGCCACATACTCTTGAAGCTACTCTTTTATATGCTTGTCCCGCTTTTGAATTCTTATCTAAGATGATAGGTTTACCCTGATTTGAAGCATCTATAATACCCTTATCTTCAGGAATTTTACCTATAAGTGGAATACTAAGTATTTCCAAAATATCTTCGCTACTAAGCATCTCTCCACTCTGAACCATTTTTGCATCTATTCGATTTATGATGAGAAATTTATCTACCTCTTGACCATCTTTTACTCTTTTACTTTTAGAATCAAGTATGCCGATAGCTCTATCTGAATCTCTAATAGAAGAGACTTCAGGATTTACAACGACTATTGCCTTATCTGCAAACTCTATAGTATGCTCATAGCCACTCTCTATCCCTGCTGGAGCATCAAGAATTACAAAATCAAACTCTTGTTTGAGCTCATCTATAAGTTTAGCTATTTTATCTGAATCTAAAACTGATTTATCTTTTGTTTGTGATGCGGCTAAAAATGAGAGATTTGGACTCATTTTACTTTTTATAAGTGCTTGTTTGATACCTATGTTTTCATCCATAACATGAACCATATCGTAGACTACACGATTTTCAAGACCCAAAAGCATATCAAGATTTCTTTGACCAATATCAAAATCTACTACAACACATTTTTTATCATTTTGTGCGATTCCAAGCCCAATGTTTGCTGTTGTCGTTGTTTTACCAACGCCACCTTTCCCACTTATTACTGCAATTACTATACCCAATTTTTTTCCTTTAATGCTGGTGTTATTATTATCTCATTATCTATAAGTTCTATTCTGTTTAGTCTCTCTTGGAGAAGTTTATTATCTACTTCTACTTCATGAAAGAGTATATTTGCCTTGCTTGAAGCTTGAAGCATCATAAAATCTCCACTACAGCGAATAGAACCATCTACTACTTGTGTAACAATTAATGTTCCATTTACGATAATACTCCCACCACTGTTTACACGGTTGAGCAGAAGTAAATCTCCATCGACTTTTACTTCTTGTCCACTTCTTATAAGTTTATCTAATACTTTTAAATTTGTTTTACTCTTTTGTACTACTTTTTCTGCTGTTTTTGTAACAGGTTCTGGCTTTTGCTCTTCAACTTTAGAATAAGCTTCAAAATTTGTTTTCTGTTTCTTTTGAGTTGGTACTTCTAAATTAAATATATATTTTAGTTCTTTATTATCTAGGTACTTTTTTATACTATCGTTCTCTTCACCATTGATGACTAGAAGACTATTTTGAAAAAAAAGATAATTTTTATCAAAAAAAGAGAAAAAACTAGATGAATCTTCTAGCTCTACCTCAAATATTTTTGCTGTGTATTGTTTTGTTTTCAAAACACTCCTTTAATAAAATTTTTGTAAAGTGTATACAAAGAGATAAGGAAGGGAATTGTAGCATATTAGTTCGTTAAATATAAAACAAGAGTTTTAAAGAAAACAATAGTTATACTTTCATAGAGATTTAAGTGTTTGTTTATTGAAAAAAGTATTTTAAATAAGGTTAATAGAAAATGAATAAAAAATTAGTAACAGTCCCAAGAGCCACACTAGATATTTATAACTACAAAGAAGATGGCTTAAATATATATGAGTTTAATGCTACAGAGTGTTCTCCTCCAGAACCTATGGTAAACACAATAGTAAGCTTAGAGATGTTACAAACTGAAGATGATAGACTTAAAGTAATATTTTTTCATGAGCCGCAACCTCTCTTTGAAAGAGTATCTGCTTCATACTCTTATGAATCAAAAGAACTAGAGGATGGCGACTTTTTAGTAACATTTAAAAAGAGATAAATTTTTCTTATTTATTCTTAAAGAGGATGTAAAATGAGTGTTATTGCCAAGAAATAGTGATAATGCAAAATAGTCGGCTCTAAGCCACTATTTGAAACTTTCCATTATCCAACTTTCACTACAATAAAAATATCAATTATTAAGGTTTATTATG
>CAZMBK010000234.1:0-2330 GCA_964564315.1 uncultured Sulfurimonas sp. | reverse complement strand
ATAGATTATAAAAACTTTGATATAAAGAACTCTATCGCTCTTTCACTTCCAAATACAAAACGGTTTTATACTTACAAACATAGATTTCCTCCATACTTTGAGACCTTTTTACCAGAGGGGTACCTGTATGAAATATTCAAGCAGATTTTAACAAAAGAGTATGGATATATTGATGATTATCTTATATTTTCAAAGCTCTCACCGAACATTAAATCAAGAGTGAATTTTGTAAGTGATTTTTCAAAACTTGACTTTGAGTTTTTAGAGATAGAAAATATTTTAGAAAATGACTCTAACGATACTTTTAGCAAACTTCTCGATATATTTTTAAATAAAAATGCCATTAGTGGTGTTCAGCCAAAAACAGTAGCTCTTTTAAAAGAGAAAGAGACGCTTCACATAAAAGAGTACATTATCAAAACATGGGGTGATGAGTATCCAAATTTAGCTGAAAATGAGTACTTTTGTCTGCAAGCTTGTGTTAAAGTGGGTATCAACACTGCTAAAGTACAACTCTCTCGAAATAGAAGATTTTTAGTGGTAGAAAACTTTATATTTCAAGAGAATGAACTCTTAGGATTTGAAGAGGTGCTCTCTCTAATGGATAAAAATAGAGATAATAAATATGATGGGAGTTACGAACAAGTAGCAAAAATAGTCTCGCAATTCACGAGTAATAAAAAAGAGGCTCTGAGTGAGTACTTTAAAATAGTAGTGATGAACTACCTACTAAAAAACGGGGATGCTCATCTTAAAAACTTTGGACTTCTCTTTTCACAAGACTTTTCAAAAATCTCTCTAAGCCCTGCCTATGACATAGTAAACACAACATCATATCTCTTTAGAGACAAACCTGCTCTTATGCTTGGGGGTAAAAAACTTTGGCATAACAGAGAAACACTTACTCGCTTTGGAGTGAAGAACTGTATGTTAACAAACAAAGAAGTAAACGTCATCTACGATAAGTGTGAAGAAGCTTTAAAAGATACTATAGTTGATATAAAAGCATATATATTGCAAAACCCTGATTTTAGTATGATTGGTAGTCGAATGTGTGAGAGTTTTGCTATATCTTTAGAAAATAAAACCATAAAGGAGCTTCCTCTTGAACTTACTAGAACTTGGAAGTAGTGTCAAAAAACTACGCAAAGAGAAACATATAACACAAGAGCAGTTGGCGACCATGGCAAGTATAAGCCGTGCCACACTCTCCAAACTTGAAAACGGACAGATTGCTCAAGTATCTATAGTGACACTTAACAACATTTTAAATCATCTTGGGTATGAATTAGATATAAAACCATCAAATCCTTTTATAACTCAGACATAAAGCTGTCAAACTACTTCTCTATACTTAGAGTATAAAAAAGAAGAGAGTAATTATGAAAAAACATGGCATACATGAGTTTATATCTTTTGACCATGACCTTGGTGTAGATGAGCATGGCAGGCTTCTTAAAACAGGACATGATTTAGCAAAGTGGCTTGTAGAAAATGATTTAAATGCCACCTTTCATATCTATCCCTAAAAAAAGGTGTATGAAATATATTTCCTTTGATTTTCATTAAGGTAAAATAATTTTACTTTTTATTAATATCTTCAATTATTTGATTAACTGTTATTAGCAACTGAACTATCTCATCATTACAGATGTCAAAAATAACAACTGCATCCAAATCAAAATAGTGGTGTGATAAAATATCTCTAATTCCTTTAATCTCTTTCCATTTTATATGAGGATATTGTACAAGTAATTTTTTATCTGTTAGTTTGTCTATATTTTTTAAACTTTCTCCAACAGCAATAAGTTTCATACAGATACTATCAAGCTTTTCTTGTCCCTCTTCTGTATCACAGAAGTCATCAGCATGTTTTGCGAAAGAGCATCTTTTTTCAACTGTAACTAAAGCATCTCTTATCTGCTCAAGTGTATCAAGAAGCAACTCTTTATCATACTGCATAGATACCATCTCGCAAAATTCGTTTTTTTAAGTAAGGATTCATATTGTCTCTTAGTCTTACAATATCTACTTTTTGATGAAGGTCTTCTTCTATAAGTTGTTTGATAGCTATCATATCTAAAAGTTTTGGGTGCATTTGTACAAATATATCTATATCACTATTCTCAGTTGCTTCATCTCTTGCATAGCTTCCAAACAAACCAATCTTTTCTACATTATATTTATTATGAAATTCTTGGAAGTGTTTACTAAGATAGTTTAATACATCAGATTTTGTCATAATAAACCTCTCATTAATTTAATCGTCATCATTATAGCATTTTCAAGTAAAACTATAATTTGTTTAAAAATTCTTGCATATCTTTTTC
>CAZMBK010000233.1:0-2361 GCA_964564315.1 uncultured Sulfurimonas sp. | reverse complement strand
GTCTAAAGTTTTAAGATATTTTTTGAGTTCAAGTATTTCACCTTTTGTCTCTTTATCTTCTTCCTCTATGCTTATTGTATCTACATCATGAATGGTGTTTTCTCTCTCTGTAAGTAGTTTTGTATTTACAAGTTCAAGAATGTTTTTCAGTTGCTCATCTTTTGTTGTGTAAACTTGTTCTATTTTTGTCATCTCATCTCGAAGCATCTGCTCTTTGTCGTCTATAAGCTTATCTATTTTTGCCTCAAGTTGTACAATTTTTTCTTTAAGTTGCTGGTTCTCTTTTTGGTAGAGTCCAAGTATCATGGCAACTGTAGTTTTGGGCTTACTTGTTTGGCTTACTCCTTTAGTCTGTTTTGTGGCTGTTTTTTGCTCTTTATGAATCTCTTGACGTTTCTCTTTTTCAAGAGAACTTCTTGTAACTATAATGTATGTAATGCCATTTTCTATAATATAGTTTAGTTTTTTAGCACGTAGCTTTGAGTGTATCATCTCTTTTGACATTTTAAAATGTTTTGAATACTCATCTAAGGTTAATCGCATATTTATTTCTCCTTGTTAAATTATAGAATTAAAGTTAATGTTTGGTGGGTTGATGATACCTGAGTTTCTAAGCCAGATTAGGCAACCTTTTTTTTCATTTCCATGTTTGTCCAAAAAGGTATGTATACTTGATTTTCGTAACTCTCTTTTTGCTAGAAGTGTATTGAAATCTTTATGAAGAATGAGAAATTTTTTAAGACTAGCATAGGCAACATCTGAAACCATAACTGTAGATATAGTAAAGTTTTTAACCTCCAGATACCTAGCACAATCATTAAGTCCATCTCCTATAAAATTTTTACTTCCTAAAATATCTATAAACTCATTTACTTCCCCTGTATGAACAGCGATTCTAATTCCCTCAAAATAGTTATATCTAATTGAAATATGTTCAGAGAAATGACTAAAACTAAGTCCTAAAATAGCTCCAAATCCTTTAAGTCTTGGATTTAGGATACAGTAAAATCCATCCCCTGTTGAAACATAACCTATAATAAATTTTGACAAAGGAGTATGAGAGTTTAAAAGCATTTTTTCTATCATTCTTTTAAAACTTTTTGTTAAAAAAACGATTATCTCTAACTGCTCAGCTGATGTGAGTTTTGAGAAATTTATGATGTCAATAAGAACAATATCAGTATAAATTGCTTTTGTTTGTATCTTTGCCATATTCCTCATTTTATCATAAAGTTCTTTTAAATGAACTTTTACATATAATTACACAATTAAATTTTAGATAAGGTGAGTTTTTATGAGTAAAGGTATTTTAGATATTGTAAAACCAGGAGTTCTTTTTGGCGAGGATGTTCAAAAGGTGTATGATCATGCAAAAAAAGAGGGTTTTGCTATTCCTGCTGTAAATGTTGTAAACACAGACTCAATTAACGGTGTTCTTGAAGCGGCAGCAAAAGTAAAATCTCCTGTAATTATTCAGTTTAGTAATGGTGGTGCATCATACTTTGCTGGAAAAGGTCTGAGTAATGAGAATGAAAATGCAGCAATAGCTGGAGCAGTAGCTGGAGCAAAATATGTACATGCAATTGCTGAAGCATATGGAGTAGCCGTAATTTTACATACAGATCATGCAGCAAAAAAACTGCTTCCTTGGATAGATGCACTCTTAGACGCAGGTGAAAAGTACTTCAACCATGTGGGTAAGCCACTCTTCTCTTCACATATGCTTGACCTCTCTGAGGAACCATTAGAGTACAATATTAACACTTGTAAGACTTATTTAGAGCGTATGAGTAAAATCGGTATGAGTATAGAGATAGAGCTTGGGTGTACAGGTGGAGAAGAAGATGGTGTAGATAATACAGAGATGGATAATTCACTACTGTATACACAGCCTAAAGATGTATGTGAAGCATATGAAGTTTTAGGTGCAGTATCTCCTCACTTTACTATCGCAGCATCATTTGGAAATGTTCATGGTGTTTATAAACCAGGGAATGTAACATTAACTCCAAAAATCTTAGATAACTCTCAAAAGTTCATCAATAAAAAACACAACACTGATGCAAAACCAGTTAACTTCGTTTTTCACGGTGGTTCAGGTTCACTCCCCTCTGAAATCTCTGAAGCTATAGGTTATGGTGTTGTAAAAATGAATATAGATACAGATACTCAATGGGCTACATGGAATGGTGTTCGTGAGTATGTAGCTAAATACCATGACTACTTACAAGGTCAGATAGGAAACCCTGATGGTGATGACAAACCAAACAAAAAGTACTACGATCCTCGTAAATGGTTACGTGCAGGACAAGTTGGTTTAGTTGAGAGAGTTGTTGAAGCATTTAAAGATTTGAATGCTTT
>CAZMBK010000232.1:0-2368 GCA_964564315.1 uncultured Sulfurimonas sp. | reverse complement strand
CTTAAGTTTTTGTTGGTACACTTTTTGCAAAATAAGTTGTTCTAATCGAAGGAGAATGAAATGGTTTTTTTTGGTAGTAGTGGTGTATTTCAAGAAAACATTCTAGAATCTATTTCAAGAATGGTACAAAAGATTAGACATCAAAAATTTTAAACCTACATTTGGAATGGGGAATAAACATCTCCAAACAGTTTACTCCTCGCTCTTTAGAAAACCACTCAATCTCCATTTTACAAAGAAACAGTTTCATTTAAGTGATGGGGATTTTTTAGAGTGTTACTGGCATAACACACCAAAACAAACAACTAACACACCTCTTGTTATACTCTTTCATGGATTAGCTGGTTCTTATGAATCTCCTTACATGCAAGGAGTAGTACAAGAACTCTCTCAAAATGGTTTTAATGCAGTGATCATGCATTTTAGAGGTTGCACAGGAGAAGACAATAGACTCCCTCGATCTTATCATAGTGGTGATACAGGGGATGCACTTGAGTTTATAAAGAGTGTCAAAATACATTACCCTCAAACCAAACTTTATGCTGTTGGTTACTCATTAGGAGCAAATATGCTCTTAAAACTTCTCGGTGAAATAAAGAAAAACAATCTTTTAGAAAAAGCCGTTACTGTCTCTCCTCCTATGTGTTTAGATATTTGTGCAAAACAGATGGATATAGGTTTTTCAAAATATTATCAACATAGACTCCTAAAAGATTTAAAATATGCACTAGATAAAAAGTATGACAAACATGATATGGAATCTCTTATTCATCTAAAACGTCAAGATATTAAAAATCTCAATACTTTTGAAGCCTTTGATGGCGCATATACTGCTCCCATTCATGGTTTTAACTCTGCTCAAGATTACTACACTCAATGTAGTTCTCGTCAATACCTAAAATATATACAAACGCAAACACTTATTATTCATGCAAAGGATGATCCTTTTATGTCTCTTGATGTTATTCCAACACAAAAAGAGATCTCCTCATTTGTAACATTAGAACTGAGTGAACATGGTGGTCATGTAGGTTTTATTGCTGGAACTATTTTTAAACCTAACTATTGGCTTGAAAAAAGAGTAGTAGAATTTTTAAAGATTTAGTTTTAAAGTGAGAGTATTGAAAAAATAGAATGAAGTGTTAATAAAAGTTTCTACAAAGAATTCTTTGTAGAAATGAAATAGGGTATAACCCTATTTACCTTTACGAGAGTGGCGTTTACGCTCAGCTTCTGTAAGGTATTTTTTACGAATACGAATAGATTTAGGAGTAATTTCAAGTAACTCATCATCTTCGATCCACTCTAAAGCACGCTCTAGTGACATATCACGAGGTGGAATAAGTTTAATAGCTTCATCAGCTCCTGATGAACGAACATTTGACTGCGCTTTTCCTTTAATAGGATTAACTACTAGGTCATTGTCACGTGAATGCTCACCAACAATCATACCCTCATATACTTCAGTTTGAACACCAACATAAAGAACACCACGATTTTGAATACCAAAAAGTGAGAATGCTAAAGTTGAACCTGCAACCATAGAAACAAGAGCACCATAAGAACGAGAATCAACAGAACCAGAATAAGGACGGAACTCTATAAAAGAGTGATTCATAATTCCCTCACCTTTTGTGTCTGTTAAGAATTGACCACGGAAACCAATTAATGCACGAGCAGGAATTTCAAACTCAATTCTTTGGAAACCTGAACCCATTGGAAGCATAGACTTCATTTCAGCTTTTCTTTTACCAAGACGCTCAATAACACCACCAGATAGATCTTCAGGAACATCGATAACTAAATGCTCAAATGGTTCACACTTAACACCTTCAATCTCTTTAACGATAACTTCTGGACGAGAGATAGAGAACTCAAAATCTTCACGACGCATATTTTCAGCAAGAACAGTAATCTGAAGCTCACCACGACCTGAAACTTTAAATTTCCCTTCGCCTACGATTTCAAGTTTCATTGCAACATTTGTGTTCATTTCAAACTCTAAACGCTCACGAAGTTTATTTGATGTTACGTGTTTCCCCTCTTTACCAGCTAAAGGAGAATCATTTACAGCAAATACAACTGTAAGTGTAGGCTCTTCAACGTGCATTGGGTCAAGTGCAACTGGGTTTTGTGCATCACAAACAGTATCACCAACATCAACAGTTTCCATTCCAGCAAATGCTACAATGTCACCAGCTTCAGCTTGATCAATTTCCATTCTGTTAAGACCATGAAAACCGATAAGTTTAGAAATCTTACCCTTAACCATTTCACCATCAGCTTTTGCAAGCATAATGTTATCACCCTTATTAACTGTACCGTTAAAAATACGGCTAATACCGATTTTACCAACATAGTTATCATA
>CAZMBK010000231.1:0-2384 GCA_964564315.1 uncultured Sulfurimonas sp. | reverse complement strand
TAGAAATTGTCGCAAAAAAAATCCCATCTTTAAAACTTCAAACGCCAAAAGGTATCAAAGTTCAAAAAATCTCTACAAATCCAATACCAACACTTCATTTAAAAAATGACAACTCTTTTATAGTAGATTTTTCTTATGAAAAATATAGTGTGAAGTATATGCCACAGCTTGAATATAGCTCTTTTTATGAGAAGGGTGAAAAAGTAGAGATAGAGAGAAAACTTCTTTTTGAAGCGAATTGTAAAAGAACTATAGAAGATTTTGGTTTTACAGTGCAGATAGTAGAAGATAACCTCTATGTAATTCTTGAAAAATCAAATAGACAGGCACAGCTACAACTCTGGAGTGATTTTTTAGAGATTGGTTTAGAAAAACTTCGTTGTGAGGGTTGGGAGATACTTAAAGATGAGGCATTTAGTCTGAAGTTTGAGAGTGATTCAGAAGTAGTTGTTGAGAGTGAAGCATCAAACAACTGGTTTGATCTCTCTTTTAACCTAGAATTTGATGGTCATTCCCAAGCTATTGCACCTCTTGTTTCAACTATTATAAGTGAGTTTGATGATATTAGCTCTATGCCTGAGATTATCAATGTAGAGGTCTCAGAAAATCATTTTGTCTCTATTGAGACAAAGCAGATTGAGCCTATTTTAAAAACTATTATAGAACTCTTTGATAAAAAACAGGGTGATGACTCTTTGAAGATTTCTCCTTATGATGCTCATCTTGTTGATTTTATGGATGATGATGTTATTTGGCGAGGGAGTAGAGAGATTTTGGAACTCTCACAAAAGCTTAAAGACTTTAAGGGTATAAAAGAAGCTAAACCTCCAAAGGCATTAAACGCCACTCTTCGAGAGTATCAACAAGAGGGGCTTAACTGGCTTAACTTTCTACATGAGTTTAAGTTTGGTGGAATTTTGGCAGATGATATGGGACTGGGAAAAACCATCCAAACATTAGCACATCTTTCGCGTTTAAAAGAGCAAGATAAGTTACAAAAACCATCGCTTATTGTGATGCCAACTTCTCTTGTGGCAAACTGGAAAAATGAAGCTAAAAAATTCACTCCAAATTTGAGTGTTCTTATCCTGCATGGGAATGAGAGAGCAAAATATTTTGATGAGATAGGGAACTATGACATCGTTTTAACGACTTATGCGCTTGTCACTCGTGATGAAGAGGTACTTCTTAAACACTCTTTTTCTTACATTATTTTAGATGAAGCACAGAAGATAAAAAACCCAAAAACAAAGATGGCTATAGCTATCAAAAAACTTCACTCAGAGTATAGACTAGCATTAAGTGGAACACCGATTGAGAACCATTTAGGGGAACTTTGGAGTATCTTTAGTTTTTTAATGCCAGGGTTTTTAGATACATTGAGTTTTTTTAGAAACTACTATCAAACACCAATAGAAAAAGAGCATAATTTTGAACGCCAAAACCTACTTAACAAGAGACTCAAACCCTTTATGATACGTAGAACCAAAGAGGTTGTAGCTGATGAACTTCCAGCAAAATCTGAGATTATAAAATATACACAGTTTGATGTAAAACAGTCAAAACTTTATGAGTCTATTCGTGTGACTATGGAGAAAAAAGTGCAAGATGCTGTCAAAGAGAAGGGAATAGGCTCTTCTCATATCACTATTTTGGATGCTCTTTTAAAACTGCGTCAAGTCTGTTGTGACCCAAGTCTCCTCAAAATTAGTGAGGCACAAAAAGTCAAAGAGTCTGCCAAACTTGAACTCTTTTTAGATCTTATAGATGAGCTAATGCAGGAGGGGAGAAAGGTACTTGTTTTTTCTCAGTTTACCTCAATGTTGGCAATTTTAGAAGAGCAGATAATTGCCAAAAATATTTCTTACTCAAAACTTACAGGCTCGACAATTAAACGCGAAGAGGCTATAGAGAAGTTTACAGAGGGGAATGCAAGTATCTTCCTCATCTCTCTTAAAGCAGGTGGAGTAGGGCTAAATCTCGTAGCAGCCGATACTGTCATACACTATGACCCATGGTGGAATCCAGCAGTAGAAAATCAAGCGACCGATAGAGCCTATAGAATAGGACAGACAAAGGCAGTTTTTGTTTATAAGCTTATAATAGAAAATAGTATTGAGCAGAAGATTTTAGAACTCCAAAAGAAAAAACAGGCTATTCAAGAGTCGGTGTATGATGAGAATAGACAGCAGGATGACATCAAGTTTAGTGGCAATGAACTTTTAGAGCTACTCAAATAATGAAAAATATTTTTGAGTATAAGCTTCCTGCGTTAGATAGTGAAAATTTTGAAACACTTTTAAGTCATAAAAATGTAGAGATAAAAACAATCATCTCAAACACCCTAAGCACTCCACAAACTTTCACACAAGAGTGTGATGAGT
>CAZMBK010000230.1:0-2391 GCA_964564315.1 uncultured Sulfurimonas sp. | reverse complement strand
GCAAGTACTTGGCGTTTAAGAGACTTCGCTAAAGAGTAAGCTGTCATAGTTTTTCCAGTTCCAGCAGCACCATAAAAGATAATACGAGCATCTATACCACTTTTTTTATCTTTTATACCCCACTTTACAAGCCGTGCAACTACTTCTTTATCTACCTGTTGCATTAGGTTGTTAAGTGTCTCTCTTGTCGTTTCACTCAGTACTACATCATCAAGAGAAGTCTCACTATCTATAAGTTCAAAAATATCCTGCTCTTCTATAAGTGCTCCAAGTTTTAAACGTGTCACTTTTTTACGCTTTTGTGGGTGAATAATACTCTGAAGCACCTCATCTACAATGTAAAAAGAGCGACTAATACCCCCAAAAGGGTTAAGCATCTCTTCATAGTCAATAATTTCACTACTTAAAAGATTCGCTCCATCCTCTAGCAGAGAACGGTTTTTAATCCGCTCATAATCATCCAAAGAGATGAGATCTATAAGTGCATTCATCTCTCTTAGACTATCATCTGTAGCACTATACTCTTCACGAAGCAGTGCTATAAAAATCACCTGCTCTAAGTTACTCATCTTTTTTTGTTTAAAAAACTTATCTAAAACAAGGTTTTCTGATGTCTGTTCCACTCGCTCTTCTATACGTTTTTCAAGCAGTTGCATCTTATTTTGCAATCTATCTATACCCAGTGAGTGCTCATGCACATTTTGGCGAATAAGACTCATTTTTTGATAAAGTTCTATACGAAAAAACTGATCTTGCAAATACTCTAAATGATCTCTATAGGGTTTAACATCAGGGAGGTCAGACTCTAAAGAGCCCTCATGGAGTAAACGCAAGAGCGATGGACTCAGCCCTACTGCTGTGTTTAACAGCTCTAGTGGGGTCACTTCAGAGATTTTTAAAGGGGTAAAACTCTGCTGATGTAACCAGCCAAGCTCAAGAAGATTTTTTAGCTTATCTAAGTGCTCTAAATACTCATATTTTTGAGCACTATAAAGCTCTTGAAGCAGTTCAAGGACAAGTACATCATCTTGCCCCTCTATATATTGTTTTGTCAAGAAGCGAAGCATATAAGCTTCCTCTTGACTACACTTTAAGTGTACAAATATCTCCGATTTTTCAATCTTTTTTTGTTCTAAAAAGTCAACTAAAATTTTCAAAAAAATCCTTAAAATTTATATCCTACGCCAGCCGATACAACAAGAACATTTGAGTCTGAAAATGTTCCAGATATATCATCATTTACAACGGAACGATCATCACGCATTGAGTAGAGTGCTGAAAAGCCTACATTTATTGTATCAGATATATCATAACGTGCACCTAATGATACTGAAAATGAGTCCGAGTCTGGAAGCTCATAACTCAAAGTACTATTAGGAACTGGTGTTTTATCTATAACAAATCCACCTAAAAGTGTTAACTTATCTAACTCTTGTGTTATACCTACTCTATAAGCATTCGTATCATTCCACTCTTTAGCTATAGGATTATCAAAAGAGGGTACTAAAATGTTTGGGATACTACTTGCATAGTCAAAATCTAGTTCACTATAAGCAGACCAAAATGTTTTCTCATACACAAATTCTACAGTAGTTTTTGTGGAAAATGTATAGGCTGCAGCTACACTAAAGGTAGCAGGTAAAGGAATAGAAACAGTTGATCCACCATCATAAACTCGTGCATTACCGATGTCAAGTTTAGCATTTCCCTCTTCTGTCAAAGAGACTTTTGAACGATATGTAAGCCCTAACTCTACAGATGATGTCGGTTTATATGCTAGAGCCATGTTATACCCAAAGTCCAGACTATCCCCTATCATATCTCTAGATGCAGAAGAGGAACTTTTTACAACTCCCTCAGAGTGTACAATTCTAAATCCAAATGCAAACGCAAGTGTCTCAGAAATAGGTAGTGCTACTGTTGGGTTTATCTCAACAACTTCAAGTGTAAACTCTTCTGCTTTATCTACAGCAGGAGAATCACTCCAACGTTTTGAAAGTCCACCAGGAACAACTACACTTAGACCTACACGAGCATTTCCTAGCTTAGGAGAGACATAATTAAGTGATGGAATTATAAAACTTTCATTCTCTGCCTCTATAGCTATACCAGCATCTACCCCTGAACCATTAAACTTTGCAGCATCAAGTCCTATATAAATCAGATCCGCTTCAAGTGTATGCTCATCAGCCATAAAAACCATATTTGCAGGGTTATAGTAAGCACTATCTGCCCCATGTCCATGGGCTATATTTGCAGCTGAGAGTGCCGCACCATTTGTTGATACTTCAGGAATTTTATATCCACCAGCATACATAGCAGTCGTTGCTATAACCGAAAGTGTTGTAAGTTTTAGTAATTTTTTCATTATTGTATCTCTCCTGATCTAAT
>CAZMBK010000229.1:0-2392 GCA_964564315.1 uncultured Sulfurimonas sp. | reverse complement strand
TAATAATAAGTATAATTCTAGCAAATAAATTAAGGGTTTAGTATGAAACTAACTATAACAGATGGAGAAATTGGTGTAAGACCACCTGTAACGAAGCCACATCCCGGTTTTTTACATGAGGTAGGGAAAGAGAGATTTCATAAGTTAGTTTATGATCATTATGAATTAATAGAGAAAAGTGATATTGCTTTTTTATTTCCTGTTTTAGATGAGGAGGATTTTGATGAGGCAAAACGTCATGCTTTTACTTTTCTTTTAGAAGTGTCAGGTGGTGAAGCTCTTTTTACGAAAGAGAGAGGAGAGCATCAGATGGTTGGTCGGCATGCTCCCTTTAGAATAGATGAAGAGGGGAGAAAAATTTGGTTAGAACTTTATGCTGAGCTTTTAGAACCTCTTGTAGATGAGGGAATAAGTGAAGAGTATATTCTCTCTTTTTGGAACTATCTCGATATTTTCTCTATGTGGCTTGTAAATACAGAGAGTTAAAAAGTAATAGTTTTGTGTTTACGTTTTATAAAGTATGCGCACTCTGTATAACCAACACTACGAGCCAAGTTCACTATCTCTTCATTAAAAAGTGAAACTTGTTCTGGTGTATGTGCATCTGATGCAAAAGTAATAGGTATTTCAAGTGCAAATGCCATCTCTAAAATTTCTTGAGATGGATACGCTTCTTGAACATCTTTTCTATATCCTGCAACATTTAACTCTAAAACCATATTTGCTTTTTTTATAGCTTTTAAAGCATTTTCTGCCATTTTTGTAATACTTTTAGTTGGCATAAATTTAAATACTTTAATAAGATCGAAATGTCCTACAATATCAAAAAGTTTAGCCTCTGCCATAGCTTCAATAGTATCAAAGTATTTTTGCCAAATCTCATCTATATTTTGCTCTTTCCATTGACCTATAAACTCAGGATTATCAAATCCCCAACCCTCTAAGAAGTGTACAGAACCGATGAGGTAATCAACATCTGCATCTAATACTTTTTTGTCCATATGTCCAGGAAGGTAGTCTACTTCGTAGCCTAATAAAATAGTAATAGCCTCTTTATACTTCTCTTTAGCCTCTAAAACTTCTCTTTCATATGTTTGCATCTCTTCAAATTTCATACGGTATTGAGGGTCAAAGTCCATAGGAGCATGATCAGAGAATCCAAAAAACTGTGTGCCATTTTGTATAGCAACTTTAATATACTCTTCTACACTTCCTTGTGCATGATTACAAAGTGGTGTATGGTTGTGTAAATCTACTAACATTATTTTCTCATTATTTATAGTTTTTATGCTATTATAGTGATAATTAATAAATTTGAGCAATTTACTGTGGAGAGAGTTTATGACACAAGAAGAATTAGATGCACTAATGAGTGGCGATATTGGAGATCTTGATGATGAAGATGGGGCGACACCAGAACAAGAAGCGGTTGCTAAAGAGATAGAGGATTCTGCCTCTGAAGAGGAGGAGGGCTTACCATCGGGTTACTCAAATGAGACAGCACATCAATGGCCTCTTCCTGCAACTGATGAGAACAAGATGGTGCATCAGCTTGATGATGTAACAAAAGAGAGTGAAGAAAAAGCGAGTGAAATTTTTGATATTATTGAAAATATCAGTAATGATTTAATGGAAAAAGAGGAAGAAGCACAGACAACTATAGATACTTTAACATCAAATGTAGAACTCTTTACAACTCTGACTCAGAAATTTCCAGATGTTGCAATTTTTCAAACATCTTTAGAGCAAAATGAAAAAGCACTTGTTGCTGCAAATGACATTATAGAGACTATGCAAAATAGTGGTGATTCTATTATGAGTGTAATGGATATTATGCAGTACCAAGATATTCATAGACAAAAAATAGAGCGTGTTATCAATGTAATGCGAGCACTTTCTAAGTATATGAACACACTCTTTGAGGGTAAAATTGACGATGAAAAACGTGTCTCATCCGCACAACATATTGCTGGAGATACGCATAATGATGTAGCAAGTGATGATGATATAGAAGCACTTCTTGCACAGTTTGGAAGCTAATGAAAAAAGTTGAGTTGCTCTCTCCTGCAGGGACTTTAGAAAAACTGAAAATAGCTTTTAGTTTTGGTGCAGATGCTGTATATGGTGGTGTTTCACACTTTTCACTTCGTATTCGTAGTGGTAAGGAGTTTAGTATGGAAGATTTTGCTGAGGGAATTGAGTATGCTCATTCTCATGGTAAAAAAGTCTATGCTACCATTAATGGTTTTCCTTTTAACTCACAACTCTCTCTCTTAAAAAAACATATTATTGCTATGGGTGCACTTAAACCTGATGCTTTTATTGTTGCGACACCTGGTGTTTTAAAACTTTGCCATGATCTAGTGCCAGATATGCCACTGCATCTCTCTAC
>CAZMBK010000228.1:0-2393 GCA_964564315.1 uncultured Sulfurimonas sp. | reverse complement strand
TATCTTTAGTCCAAGTAATTTCAGATTTCCAAAATGAAAATCTTTAGTTTAAGATTATATAATCTCAAAATAAAAATTTTAATGAGTTGAACAAACGCCAATGGCGTTTAGTTCTACTTAATATCTGCTAGTTCTACTAAATCAAGTTTAACTGCTGGACTCATAGTTAATGAAAGTGCAGCATTTTTGATATAACGACCTTTTGCAGAAGCTGGTTTTTGCTTATTGATAGCAACGATGAAAGATGTAAGGTTTTCAGCGATTTTATCAGCATCAAAAGAAGCTTTACCAATACCTGCATGAATATTACCTTTTTTGTCAACACGGAAAGCAACTTGGCCACCTTTTACATTGTTAACAGCAGTAGCAACATCTGGAGTTACAGTACCTGTTTTAGGATTTGGCATTAAACCTTTTGGCCCAAGAATACGACCAATTTGTCCAACAAGTCCCATACAATCTGGTGCTGCAACAACAACATCAAAATTGAAGATTCCAGCTTTAATATCAGCAACTAAATCATCAGTACCAACAATGTCAGCACCAGCGGCCTTAGCTTCATCAGCTTTAACACCTTTAGCAAATACTGCAACACGAACAGTTTTACCAGTACCATGAGGAAGTACAATCGCACCACGAACCATTTGGTCAGCATGACGAGGATCTACATTTAAGTTCATTGCAATTTCAACAGTTTCGTCAAATTTTGCACTTTTTAAATCTTTTACAGTTGCAGCAGCTTCAGTTACACCGTAAGCTTTGCTAGCATCAATTTTTTCTACTAATTGTTTATATCTTTTGCTCATTATCAAATCTCCATATTAATTCTGCCACATAGTTTTAAATCACTGTGGTCGATGATTTGTATAGAATTAGTCTACTATTTCAATACCCATTGAACGAGCAGTACCTGCTAATGTATTAGCAGCCATTTCGTTATCATCAGTATTAAGATCAGCAATTTTCATCTCTACAACTTCCATAAGTTGTGCACGAGTGATTTTTCCAACTTTGTTTTTAAGTGGATTATCTGTACCTTTTTTAAGGTTAGCAGCTTTCATTAAAAGAGCAGATGCTGGTGGTTGTTTAGTAATAAAAGAAAAACTTCTATCAGTATAAACAGTAATTACAACTGGAACTTTGAATCCCATTTTGTCTTTTGTTTTTTCATTGAATGCTTTAGTGAATTCCATGATGTTAACACCACGTTGTCCTAATGCTGGTCCAACTGGTGGAGCCGGGTTTGCTTTACCAGCTTCAATATGTAGCTTGATATAATCCATAACTTTTTTTGCCATGTTCTTTCCTTTGTGTTTATTTATAATTACGTAATCCGAACAAGTCGGTTCTACTAGCCTTAACTACGCTAAAGTAAAAGTTTTTATAAACTCTTACTTTAGCGCAGTAGTTGAAAAATTAAATTATTTTTTCAACTTGTGTATAAGAGATATCTACTGGAGTTGCACGTCCAAAGATAGAAACATTTAATTTCAATGTTCCATGCTCTAAATCATATTCATCTACAGTTGCTGTAAAGTTAGCAAATGGTCCATCTACAATACGAACAGTTTCACCATTATCAAAAAATACTTTTGGTTTTGGCGCTGCACGATTATTTACACGATCTAAAATAACATTGATATCATGTTCACTTAGTGGTGTTGGACGATTACCTTCACCAATAAAACCAGATACTTTTGGTATTGATTGTATAAGATGTTGAATCTCAGTATTAAGTTCCATTTTAGCAAAAACATATCCAGAGTAAAGTGAACGTTCGCTTACTTTTTTCTTTCCATCTTTTACTTCAATCACATCCTCAGTTGGGACAATAACCTCTGTAATAAAATCTTGAAGACTCATCTCTTCGATCATATTAAAGATTGCATCTCTAACCACTCTGTCGTTACCGTATGTTTGAATAGAGTACCACTCTTGTGCCATATCTGCTCCTTAACCTAAAACTGCTGACATTACTGAAGACATAAGTAAGTCAACTAATGCGAGAAAAGAAGCAATAATTGTTACTACTATCATAACAGATATATATGCTTGTTTTACTTGTCCTGATGTAGGAAAGATTACTTTTGCCAATTCTGTCTTAGCACTATGATAATGTTTCATTAAATTCATTGATTACTTTCCTAAATAAATATCATTTCTTATAAATAAAGCCTGATAGCTTTACTAATAATAAATGTAAGTGGCAGGCGTAGGGGGACTCGAACCCGCAACACCCGGATTTGGAATCCGGTGCTCTACCATTGGAGCTATACGCCTAAAAGTGGACCGAAGTCCTAAAGAGAAAAACTGTAATTACAGTTTCATCTCTTTATGATTTGTGTGCTCACGACACCATTTACAATACTTACGTACTGAAAATTTTTCTGTAT
>CAZMBK010000227.1:0-2410 GCA_964564315.1 uncultured Sulfurimonas sp. | reverse complement strand
TGGAAAGAGGTTCACGATAGACTTGATAAATCTGCCATGGGACTCTCAGGTGGACAGCAACAGCGTTTATGTATAGCACGCGCTGTTGCTGTAAAACCTGAAGTACTGCTCTTTGATGAACCAACATCAGCACTTGACCCTATCTCAACGGGAGCCATTGAAGAGCTTATAGTTGAGCTTAAAAAAGATGTAAGTATTGCTATTGTGACACACAATATGCAACAAGCTTCTCGTATAAGTGACTATACAGCATTTATGTATCTTGGTGACTTAGTAGAGTATGACAAAACAGAAAATATCTTTTTAAATCCTAAAGAACAAAAAACTGAAGATTACATCACTGGCCGTTTTGGTTAAAAAATATAATTAAAAAAGGAAATATTTATAATGGTATCAAAATTTCAAACAAATTTAAATGAGATAAAAACTAAAATTCTTCATATAGGAGAGGGTCTACTTCAAGCAAACTCTCTTATAAACGAAGCACTAGCAACATGTGATCACGAAAAATTTACAGAAGCTAGAGGAAAAATAAAAAATATCGGTGCAAAAGCAGATGAGATAGATAACAACATCATTAAAGTTTTAGCACTCTATACACCAGAAGCAAGAGATTTACGACAAGTTATCGCTTACTTAAAAATAACAAATGAACTCTCAAGAGCCTGCTCAAACACTCGAAGTTTTGTAAGAGGTTTTACAGATGTATGTACAGATGTAGATGTTGCTACTATTAACGAGTATGCTGTGCCTATGCAGTCATCTACTGTAAAAGCAATTAAACTTACACTGAGCATGATAGAGTGCTCCGATACAGAAGAGATTCAAGAGCTTTATAATGAAGTCCTTATAGAAGAGAACAAAACAGATGATTTGTATGAGATGGTAGAGCGTAATCTTTCACAACAAGCAGATGGACAGAGTTTTGAAAAATTTCATAAGATGCTAAGAGCACTACGTAAAAGTGGAAAAATCGCTTCTCGGGCAATCAGTATTGCCAACCTTTTAGTCTATGCAAAAGTTGGTGGTAATTTTCATAACTAAAGCATTTTTTGCTACAATATAGTTATGAATAAAACAATATTAATCGTTGATGATGAAGAGGATATTTTAGATCTACTAGACTACACTTTAGAGAGTGCTGGATACGACACTATAGCTTGTATTGATACCAGTAATGTATGTGACATTTTAGATGAAGAGGAGATCTCACTTATTCTTATGGATAGAAATCTTCCCGGAGTTGAAGGGAGTCTTTTTATAGAGAAAATTCGTTCAGAGGGGTATAATCAACCTGTTATTTATGTAAGTGCTAAAGATTTAAGTGATGATATTGTTGCAGGATTTGAACGTGGTGGTGATGACTATATCACAAAGCCTTTTAATGTAAATGAACTCAAAGCACGGGTTTCAGCACTTATTCGTAGAACATCCAAAACACAAACTATCCTCAAACACAAAGATATTATTTATCATTCAAATAACAAAAGTTTTACTATTGCAGATGAAGATGTAAAACTTACTCACTTAGAGCATGACCTCCTTTTAGAGTTTATGAAAAATATAAATATTTTACTCAGCCGAAATACTCTTCTAGAACGAGTCTGGGGTGATAATGAAGGTAAACAGCTCAAAACTGTCAATGTCGCTATCAAACGACTCAAAGAGCATATAGATCCAACAGGTAAGAAGAACTACATCCAAGCCGTTCGTGGTGAGGGCTATATCTTTTGTTAAGTTTTCAGCAAATACTCCTTAGAAAGTTTCTTTTAGGGTTTTCTCTTCTTTTTTTAGGACTTGGTTTAGTTGTCTACTTCTGGGTCAAAGATTTTTACATAGAACAGACAAAACAATCTCTTATTAACAATCTAAAAATCATCACTCTCAACATCCAAAATAATCACAACTTCGATACATTAGCACAGGAAATTAAAAAAGATTTAGCCCTGCGTTTAACTATAATTGCCTTCGATGGAGAAGTTTTAGCTGAGTCTCACAAAGATAAAACTAAGATGGAGAATCATAAGTACCGTAGTGAAATTGTAGCCTCAAACACCCAGCAGTTTGCATCAAAAATCCGTCACTCTCACACTATAGATCAGAGCTTACTCTATGTTGCAACAAAAGTACAACTCAAAGACAGAGTACTCTATCTTCGCTTGGCAAAAGAGCTTACAAGCATAGATAAGCATATTTTAACACTAGGAGCAGAGATACTTGGACTTCTCTTTCTCTTCTTTAGTGCGGTGTTTATCATCACATACCAGATAAGTAAAGAGCTTAACTACGAAGTACAAAAAATAGGTCATTTTGTAAAATCTCTTACAAAAAAAGAGAAATCAACCTATGTAAGTTCTAGCTTCTCAGTAGAGTTTAACAACATCACAACACTTCTTACAAAAGTTGCACA
>CAZMBK010000226.1:0-2420 GCA_964564315.1 uncultured Sulfurimonas sp. | reverse complement strand
CAAGTGTATAGGTATCTAACTTTTTACCTGCTTCTTTTGCATAGTAGTTGATGGTTGCACTGTCAATGCCCCCTGAGAGAAGCGATGCCATCGGAACATCAGCATCTAAACGTAAGCTTATAGACTCTTTGAGTTTTGCTTCTACTCGCTTTATAGCTTCTTCTTCGCTTGTGATTATGCAAGAGGGGCTCTCAAGCAAATCAAAGTATCTCTCTATTGTAAAGAGACCATTTTGAAAGTGTAAATACTCTCCTGCAGCAAGTTTTTGAATATTTTTAAAAAAAGTATAGGGTGGGGTGGGTGTTAAAAAAGAGAGATAACTAAGTAAGGCATCCTCACACATCTCATTTTTACTCAAAAAAGGAACAAGAGCTTTAATCTCTGAGCTAAAGTAAAAGGCATTATTATCTTGCATAAAAAAGAGAGGTTTTTTCCCAAGTCTGTCACGAAAAAGATAGAGTGAGTTTCCATCGAGTAGGGCAATAGCAAACATTCCTCTGAGGTGTTCTACAAAGCTAACACCCCATTTAAGATAAGCGGCTATGATGACTTCACTATCACTTTGTGTCTCAAATGCAAAATTGAGCTCTTTTTTAAGTGCTTTAAAGTTATAGATTTCTCCATTAAAGGAGAGTAAAATATTTTTATGTTTAAGGGGTTGATGACTTCGCGCATCCAAATCTTGAATACTTAAACGCTGGTGTGCAAAAAAGAGTTGTTCTGTTTGGTGTATGCCACAGTAGTCTGGTCCACGATGTTTAAGTTTTGCTAAGGCATCTTTTGCCTGTTTTTCACTATACTGACCAAGAATACCGAAGATTGCACACACTATTTTAAAAGCTTGCGTTTATAGCATCTACTTCATCCCATGAGAGTGAAGATGGTGCTCTTTGATGTTTGAGAATATGTGAAATATATCGTGCAAACATATCGGTCTCAATATTTACCTTTGTTCCTTTTTTATAGCGTTTAAAGAGTGTCTCTTTCATTGTATGGGGGATGATGGTAAGTCTGAAACTCTCTGCATTTACATCATTTACCGTAAGGCTCACTCCATCTATGGTTACTGAGCCTTTTGGGACTATAAAAGGTATATGTTTTTTAGCAACTTTTATAAAAACATCATAGGAGTTTCCAAGATTTTTTATCTCACTTATCTCACCTATGGCATCTACATGTCCTTGAACTACATGCCCCTCAAATTTATCCCCCATCATCATAGCAGGCTCAATATGCACTTCATTTTTGTAGTTCTCTATAACTAAATGCTTCTGAGACTCAGGAGAGAGTTCTACACTAAAACCATCACTGTTTATAGCAATAACAGTTAAGCAAGCACCATTAATGGCGATGCTATCACCAAGTTTTGCTTTGAGTTTTGCTTTTATGGTAAGAGTAGAGCCGACTAAACTTTTAACTGTAGCGATTTCGCGAATAAGTCCTGTGAACATTTAAAAAACTATTTTCCCATCTTCTTGAAGACCTTTTATGATCTCTTTTGCTTTTTCATGTCCCCCGTAAGCAGCTTTACGGCAGAGGTCTAATGCTTTGTCGTTGTCTTGCTCACATCCTACACCTTGGTCATATAAAAGACCTAAATTGTAATAGCCTTGGGCTAAACCTCCCTCCGCTGCCTTACTAAAACAGATGAAACATCTTGCTTCATCTTTAGGAACACCTAAACCATCTTTGTATAAAACACCGAGATTGTTAAATGCTTGCATATGTCCGCGTTTAGCTGCCTCTTCATACCAAAAAGCAGCTTCACTATAGTTCTGCACACAACCAAGCCCACGCTCTAGCATAAGAGCCACTTCATACTGTGCAGGGGGAACTTCACGTTCAGCGGCGGCTAGATGCAGTTCATGTGCCTTAAACTGATCATGTGTAACACCACCAACACCATTTTCATAAAGAATTGCTAAGTTAAAGAGTGCATAGGGTTGTTTTGCCTCTGCTGCAAGTGTGTAGAGTTCTAGTGCATTTTTATCACTCTTCTCGCACCCCAGTCCATTTTGGTACATAAATCCAAGTGAAGTTTGTGCTGTTGCATCACCCTGTTTTGCTAACTCTGTGTAGAGCTTAAAAGCAGTCTCATAATCTTTAGCATTATATGCTTGGTTGGCTTTGTTTATCAAGTTGTTTCCTTAGTCTGTTTCATTCTCTGTTCGTATATTTTGTCTAAAAGTTGTTTTATTGCCTTTTGCGGCAGCTTTTGCTTTTCGTATCTTATCTAATAAATTCTCTTTCGTATTGAGGTGTGCATCACGAATTTTGTGCTCATCACTTCCATCTACATGAGGGTTATACTCTACTATTTCAGGGACATAATCTTTAAATAAATCATCTTTTTTCATTTTAAAACTCACTTATTTTGTATTTTACATTAAACTTTATAATTAAATTATTAATATTTTACT
>CAZMBK010000225.1:0-2427 GCA_964564315.1 uncultured Sulfurimonas sp. | reverse complement strand
AAGTTGTTTATGAGTTAGCACCCCAACGAGAGGGTAATCTTACTATATCTCCTGCCAAACTTAAAATAGCGACTCGTTCAGGAAGAAATAATTGGGGTACTTTTATGCCTCAGGTACAATGGAGAACTTACTACTCAAATAGTGTAGATATAAAAGCAAAGGCTCTTCCAAATAATGCAAAGCTGGTTGGGGATTTCAGATTGAGTGTGGTAGCAGATAAAAAAGAAGTGCACCAAAATGAAGCTGTGAATGTTGTTGTAAGGGTAGAAGGTAGTGGTAATTTAGAAGATATAGAGAGCTTTAAGCCTTACATAGATGATGTAAATATTTTTGATGAAAAGATAGAGATAAAAGGAAATACTCTAACACAAAAGTTAGTTTTTGTAGGTGATAAAGATTTTACTATACCATCCTTTGACCTTGTTTTTTTTAATACTAAAACACAAAAGCTTCAAAAAATAAAAACAGAAGCTATCTCAGTAAAAGTTTCAGGGTCTGCTCCCACAACTAAGCTAAAGATAAAGAGAGATGAGACAAAAGCAGTTGCTGTAACAAAAGCAAGTAAAAAAGAGGTAGTTGTTATGAAAAATAACTATTTATATATTGCATTAGCATTTATAGCAGGTCTTATTATAGGAATTTTAGTGATGCTTATAAAACCTAAAAAAGAGAAAACAAAAAGAAGTAAACTTAACTTAAAAGATGAGAAAACACTTTTTATAAAACTATTGCCATATAAAGAGGATAAAGAAGTTGCAGGTATCATCGATATTTTAGAACAAAATATCTACTCAAAAACGAAAATAGTAGTTGATAAAAAACTGCTCAAAGAGATAGTAAAAAGATACGATATCTCTTAATCGAGAATATCGTGTAATTTATTTCCATCAACCATCTCCTGATGGACTCTCTCCCAGTCATCGCTCTCAATGGCACTCTTAAGCTGTGAGAGTTCCTCTTCAAATATAGTAATTGCCTCAAGAAGATTATCTTTATTTTGTCTAAAAATATCTTCCCACATATATGGGGAGCTTTTTGCTAAACGACTCATAGAACGATATCCACCTGCTGCAAGTGCTAAAATATTATGTTTGTTCTCTTGACGCATTACTGTATTTGCGATGGAGTAGGAGATAGCATGCGGCATATGAGATATAAATGCAGCATGACGATCATGTTCTTTGGCCCGCATAAATGTCTTTTTCATCTCTAGTGATTTGAAAATCATTTTTGCCGTATCACTTTGATGTTTTCCACTATCTTCTAGATCACAGAGGACTACAACTTTCTTTTTGTATAAATTGTGAATGGCAGCTGTTGGACCAAAGTTTTCTGTTCCAGTCATGGGGTGTGCTGCTACAAAGTTTTTTCGTATAGTTTGAGGTACACTTTGAACAATTTTTTCTTTAGTGCTTCCAAGGTCTATGATAGTTGTATTTTTAGATATGTTTTTCATATCCTGTAGAATTGAGATAACACCATTAACGGGAATAGCTAAAAAAATAACATCACATTTTTTTATCTGCTCAAGTGTCACAATATCATCAACCAACTCAAGTTCTATAGCTTGAGAAGTGTGCTTTTCATTATGGTCATAGCCTACTATAGTTGTAACATACTCTTTTCCTTTAAGACTCAGTGCTAAAGATCCACCCATAAGTCCAAGTCCAATAATTGCAATATTCATAATCTATTTCTTTCTTGTAGAATTTATGAAATTATACTGAATTTACCCTATATTAACCTCATAATGGGTAAAATCTTTTCTAATTTTAACTATGGAACTTTAATGAAGACACTCTTAAAACTTTTTTTACTTCTTGCAACTACACTGCTCTCCGCTGAGACTATTAAATCTATACATTTCGATGGAATGGTTCATATTTCAGAACCTGTAGCACTACGAATGCTTACTTTTGAAAATGGGGATGAGGTGAGTCGAGAAAAAATTGATGATGCTATTAAAAACTACTTTAAACAGGGATATTTTAATGATGTATGGGTTGAACTTGAAGATGGAAAGTTGACATTTTTCTTTAAAGAAAAAGCAATTATTTCTCAAGTTGAACTGAGTGGTTGGAAAGAGAATGACGAAGAAGTAAAAGATGCAGTTGTTCAGATAAAAAAGGGAACACTCTATGATGAAAAAGTCTTAGAGGCTGCAAAGAAACGCATTGTAGAAGCTATCTCTCAAGAGGGAAAAATTGATAGTGTTGTAGAGATAAAAAAAGAGTTTTTAGAAAATGGAAGCATAAAAGTAACTTTTATTGTTAATGAGGGCGAAGAGATTATTATAACGAAGCTTGACTATAGTGGTGTTCTTGGGCTTGATAGTGATGATTTTAATGATGTTATTGCTAATAAAGAGCATCAGTTTATGGGTTGGTTTTGGGGTCGTAATGATGGAAAAATGAGTTTAAGAGACTT
>CAZMBK010000224.1:0-2433 GCA_964564315.1 uncultured Sulfurimonas sp. | reverse complement strand
AAGATATTCTTTTAACTCCGGATTTAGAGGGGTTTGGTGGTTTGGATGCTGATAAATATAAAGAGATTATTGCAAAAGGAGTAGCTGTTGCTGAAAAAAATGGTGTAAAGCTAAGAACATTAAGTATTAGTGACAAAGCATATAGAGTTTATCAAGAAAAACATCGAAAAAAGCATCATTTTAAAGCACCTATTATTGATAAAATAGAGATAGATAATCCTACATATCTTTCAGATGAGTCTATTCGTTTGAGACTGCATCAAAAGCTAGGTAAAGAGCTAGACTTAGTACTGCTAAGAAAAGATCTACTTCATCTCTATCATATGATGATTTTTGATAGCATATTATATGAGATAAAAGTCGTAGAGAGTGAAACTATTTTAGTCATTCATCTAAAGCCGAGTTGGGATAACCACGGAGAAATTCGCTTTGCTCTTGGTATTGAAGATGACTTTAAGGGACACTCTGCCTACTCTTTGAAACTAGGGTACACTATGTTTGGTTTGAATGCTTATGGAGGAGAGTGGAAAAACGATTTTGAAATAGGGCGATATGAGAAGGCTTATACAGAGTTCTTTCAGCCATTAGATCCTATGAGTCGTTACTATATAAAACCTTCTATCCGTTATGAAAGAACAATAGATATTTTTACAAGCGATCTTTTAACAAACCAAGAGATTCAATCGCATCGTTATGGTGGAAGCTTTTTTGCAGGTATGCATATAGGTACAAACTTAGAGATAGAAGCAGGTGTTTCAATTTACAAAGATAATATACAAGTAGATATTGTCTCACTTAATAATAACTATAATGCACGACCTCTTCAAGCCTCAATAAAAATAGATAACTTAGATAATGTAAACTTTCCTAAAGTAGGCATGCGCTCGACATTAAAGTGGATAAAAGAGATCTCAGAAATGGGAAGTGATTATGAGTATGAACAGATTTACTTTGATGTAGAAAAACCTATAAATTTTTACTCAAACAATATTACATTGTTTGCAAAGTATGCGAATACTTATTTGAAAAAAGATGATATTGATAGATTAGCTGGAATTTTTACTCTTGGTGGTCTTTTTAATCTTTCAGGCTATGCTCCATACTCTTTTGCTGGTGATAATATGGCTCTAGGTGTTTTAAAATATACATATGAGATGAAAAATGGGGGTTTTTTTGGCACACTGAATGCTCCTTTATATGCAGGGTTTTCACTAGAGGCAGGTGATGCTTGGGATAATGATACTCATGTGGATTTTAAGTATTCAGGAACACTCTATGTTGCTGCAGATACTTTTATGGGACCATTTTATTTAGCTTTTGCTTCATCCACAAAGGGTGATAGAAGTGCATATTTATATTTAGGAGAAAAATTTTAATGATAAAAAGTAAAAAAAGTAAAACCACTTTAATAGTTGGTGCTGGTGGTGTAGGTCGTGTAGTTGTACATAAGTGTGTCATGAATAGTAATGTTTTTGGAAAGATTGTTTTAGCTAGTAGAACTATAGGGCGATGTGAAGAGATAAAAAGTGAACTTCCTGAGGCTAATTTAGAGATAACAACAGTAGATGCTGATGACACTAGAGCATTAATAAATCTTATAGAAAAAATAGACGCAGATATAGTTATAAATGTTGCACTTCCATATCAAGATTTAACAATTATGGATGCTTGTATAGCTACAAAAACACCCTATCTCGATACAGCAAACTATGAGCATCCTGATGAGGCTAAGTTTGAGTATAAATTACAGTGGGAGCGTGACACAGCATTTAAAGAGGCTGGAATTATGGGACTTCTTGGGAGTGGTTTTGATCCTGGTGTTACAAATGTATTTTGTGCTTATGCTCAAAAAAATTACTTTGATGAGATTCACACTATAGATATTCTTGATTGTAATGCAGGAGATCATGGATATGCATTTGCAACAAATTTTAATCCTGAAATAAACCTTCGTGAGGTAAGTGCAAATGGCCGTTACTGGCAGAAAAATGAATCTGGAGTAGGGGAGTGGATTGAGACTAAACCTATGGAGATTAAAATGATTTGGGATTACCCTGAAGTAGGTGAAAAAGATTCGTATTTACTCTATCATGAAGAGATGGAATCTTTAGTGAAGCATATAAAAGGACTCAAACGAATTCGTTTTTTTATGACATTTGGCGAGAGTTATCTTACCCATATGAAATGTTTAGAAAATGTAGGAATGCTTGGTATAAAGCCGGTGATGCATCAAGGTCAAGAAATAGTACCTATGGAGTTTTTAAAGACACTTCTTCCCGATCCTGCATCATTAGGGGTAAGAACAAAAGGGAAAACAAATATTGGAATTGTAGCAGAGGGTATTAAAGATGGTAAAAAAAGAAAGATATATATTTACCAAGTAAGTGATCATGAGAAGTGTTATGCTGAAGTAAAGAGTCAAGCTGTAAGCTA
>CAZMBK010000223.1:0-2434 GCA_964564315.1 uncultured Sulfurimonas sp. | reverse complement strand
CCTCTCTAAACTCAATAGGCTCATAATCAAATGAAGCATACCCTTTAGAGATTGATTTTAGAGTATCGTAAAAGTCCATAACTATCTCATTCATAGGTACTTCATATTCAAGCATAACTCTATCTTCATTAAGGTAAGTCATTTTAGTTTGTGTACCACGTTTGTTGATAAGAAGGGTTATAATATTTCCAAGATATTCACTTGGTGTAATTACGGTCGCTCTTACATAAGGCTCTTCAATTCTATCTATACGGTTAACTTCTGGAAGTTCAGATGGATTTTGAACATTTATAAAATCACCATTATTTAAGTATACATTATAGATAACTGATGGAGCAGAAGCTATAAGATCAAGATTAAACTCTCTCTCTAAACGCTCTTTTACAACTTCCATATGAAGCATTCCTAAGAATCCAACACGAAAACCAAAACCAAGAGCTACTGATGTTTCAGGCTCGTATGAGAGCGAAGAGTCATTGAGACGCAGTTTATCAAGTGCATCACGTAGGTCTTCAAACTTATCTGTATCTATTGGAAAGATTCCAGCAAATACAAATGGTTTCGCTGGCTCGTAGTCTCCAACAGGCTCGTGCGTCGGATTTTTAACATCAGTAATGGTATCACCAACATTGATAACGGCAACTTCTTTTAATCCAAGAACAACGATACCAATCTCACCACACTCAATAGTGTTAGTTTTAATCTTCTTCATTGGGTGTGGATACATAAGATCAAGAACCTGATGCTCTTCGCCATTGCTCATAAGCTTAATATTTTGACCTTTTTTAACTTGACCATCAAATACACGAACAAGTGCAAGTGCACCTAAATACTGGTCAAACCAAGAGTCATAAATGATGGCTTTTGTAGTAGCTTCAGGGTCTCCAACAGGGGCAGGAACTCTATCTACAATAGCATCAATAAGCTCACGAATCCCAACACCAGTTTTTGCAGATACTAAACAAGCATCAGTAGCATCGATGCCGATAGAAGTCTCTATCTCTTCAGCTACTTTATCAGGATCAGCAGCAGGTAAATCTATCTTGTTAATAACAGGAATAAGTTCAAGGTCATTATCAAGTGCTAAGTAAACATTTGCAATAGTTTGAGCCTCAACACCCTGAGCTGCATCTACGATAAGTAGAGCACCATCAGAAGATGCAAGAGATTTACTCACTTCATAAGAGAAGTCAACATGCCCCGGTGTGTCGATGAGGTTAAGGATGTAGTGTTCACCATCTTTTACATAGTCAAGTCTAACAGATTGTGCTTTGATGGTAATTCCACGCTCTTGTTCGATGTCCATAGTGTCCATCATCTGTGTTGACATTTCACGTTCAGTTACAGAACCACACTCTTGAATAATACGGTCAGCAAGAGTGCTTTTACCATGGTCAATATGTGCAATAATAGAGAAGTTTCTAATGTTTTTCAAATAGGGTTCCTAATGTATAGAAATAATTGTCGCAATTATACAAAAAATGTGCTGATAGAGTTGTTAAAGTAGAGAAGAGAGTTATTTTAAAATATCATAAACTTTATCTTCACTTTTGAGTTGTATAGTAAACTCTACTCGTCTTGATTGATTGCCCTCTTTTAATTTAGAAAATGCCATTCCATTGGCTCGAAAATACTTCTGGAGCCAAGTTCTGTTCTCTGTTATAACTGCATCTTCTAACGAGTAGCAGTAAGAGAGTACTTTATATGCTCTCATCTGTGATAGTTGCATATTTTTTAGATAGATCTCTTTTTTGGATTTTAAATTTCCCCATGTGTCAGAGGTATGTCCCTCTACTCTAAGTTCAAGTATCTCATCTTTATACTTTTTAGAGGTCAAAATTTTTATATATCTTGAAAAAAACTCTTTGAGCACACTCTTAAATGCATCGTTTAAATCACTTTTACTCACCTCAAAAAGTAGCTCTGGTGAGTTAAATGTAATGGTGTTATCAGTTGTGATAGTTGCATCCCAAGCTTGTAAATCATTCTCAAACTCAGCAAATAGTGTTTCATTGAGATTTGCTTTTGTATCTCTGTACTCGATGGCTATATCTTTCATTTTCTGTTTTTCAGCCTCAACTTTCACCATAAAACTAATAGCGATAAAGAGAAAAATCAACATTAAACCTGACATCATATCGGATATACTCATCCACTCATTGTTATCAGTTTTCAGAGTTTTCCCTCAGTTTTTGAGTGATAGAGAGGAGAGTAGATACACTCATACCAACTATGGAGGTGAAAAAAGCAGTTTTAAGACCTATTAAAATATCATTTACACTATTAGTAATGTCAGCAGGATTAAAACCTTGTAGACCTATAAATATACCAACAAAAGTACCAAGAACACCAACACTCACGATTTGACTTTTAAAATCTTTGCCTGTTTTAATATCTAAAAATGCAAGTAGAAAAATAATGATGGCAAAGAGTA
>CAZMBK010000222.1:0-2436 GCA_964564315.1 uncultured Sulfurimonas sp. | reverse complement strand
TATCTTACAACAAAAGAGCAGATGCAAAGAATAGTAGGGCATAAGATACACCATAACTGCATGCTTCATGGTTTGAGACCACAAGACTCTTCTTTAGAAGATTTAGATGATGAGGTTCTACTTTTAGATGGTATTACCTCTGCTGAAAATGTTGGCTCAATCGTTAGAAGTTGTGCAGCTTTAGGTGTAAACTCTTTAGCAATTTCGCCTCAAACACCACACCCTTTTAATAGAAGGGCATTACGGGTAGCAATGGGACACAGCACTCTTCTTAAAACATACCAATATAAAAATATAAAAGAGAGTATCGTAAAGTTTCAATCTCTTGGTTATAGAGTTTTTGCCGCAGAAGTAAGTGATAATGCTATATTTTTAAGTCAGCTTCAAGTACCAAAGAAGTGGGTCTTAATTATGGGGCATGAGGGAAAAGGGATATCTGAAGATATTTTAGCATTATGTGACACTATTGTTACTATAGAGATGCAAGAGGGTATAAAAAGCTTTAATGTAGGGGTTGCTGCTTCAATTTTAATGTATAAATTTAGACAGAAGTAATAAATTGACGAAGAACTGCTATAATTTCATAAAAAGATAAAATTATGAAATTCTCTTCTCTTCCTCTTGATGCAGATATGCTCAAAACCCTCGACTCTCTTGGCTATGAAAATGCTACACCCATTCAAACACAGGCACTCCCTTTTATTTTAGATGGTAAAGATGTTATTGCTGAAGCAAAAACAGGAAGTGGAAAGACTGCTGCATTTGGAATAGGACTACTCTCTAAACTAGATGTAAAAAAGTTTCGTGTACAATCTTTAGTGCTCTGTCCTACTCGTGAGTTAGCAGATCAAGTGGCAAAAGAGCTTCGCCGTATAGCAAGGTTTAAACACAATATAAAAATTTTAATGTTAACCGGTGGTGAGTCATTTGGAAAGCAGTTAGGCTCACTCTCTCATCAAGCACATATTATTGTAGGTACACCGGGAAGGGTTCTTAAACACTTAAATAAAGGGAGTTTAGAACTTACAAATCTACAAATGTTAGTTTTAGATGAAGCCGATAGAATGCTTGATATGGGTTTTTTAGAAGAGGTAGAGTCTGTGATGGCATTTGCTCCAAAAGAGAGGCAAACCCTACTTTTTTCTGCAACATATGACAAAGAAATTTTGGCTATAAGTAAAGAGATTCAAAATAATGCAGTAAGTGTAAAAACAACTCAAAAAGAGCTGGCAAATAAGATCTCAGAGCAGTTTTATGCAACACAAAATAAAGAAGACTGTTTTGTAAAAATACTCTCAGAATTTAAACCTGAAAATGTCATAGTCTTTGTAAATACAAAAGATCAAGCAAGAGAGTTAGAAAAAAATCTACAAAAAAGAAAGATAGATGCACTTGCTATTCATGGGGATTTAGAACAGTATGAGCGTAATGATGTTTTAGTGCAGTTTTCAAATAAATCTTGTCCTATTTTAGTAGCGACAGATGTAGCAGCTCGGGGACTCGACATAAAAGAGCTTTCAATGGTTGTAAACTTTGACATCCCTCATGGGAGTGAAACATATACCCATCGTATAGGAAGAACGGGTCGAGCAGGAGCCGAGGGCGTAGCCATAACACTTTATAGTTCTTATGAAGCAGAAAAAGCGGATGAGTATAAAAATGATGAGAGAGAATTTTTAGAAGAGAGCCATCTCAAAGGAAGTTTGAATTTTGAGTTAAAACCAAAGTTTGTTACACTTGTTATAGAGGGTGGAAAAAAAGACAAACTTCGTGCAGGTGATCTTCTTGGTGCATTAACAGGAGATGCTGGTTTATCGGGAAGTAGTATAGGAAAGATAGATATCTATGATAGACAAGCTTATGTTGCTATAGAGACAAAGCATATAGATGATGCACATGCGAGACTTAAAAATGGAAAGATTAAAGGGAAAAAGTTTAGTGTTTGGGTTTTATAAGTTTTTACTGTTAGCTGTGTTAATGACAGTGTTACATGCAGGAGAAAAAAAAATGAATATATATGATTTTAATGTTAAAACTATTGATGGTAAAGAGATCTCTATGGAGCAGTATAGAGGCAAAGTACTCCTTATTGTTAATGTAGCGAGTAAGTGTGGGTTTACTGAGCAGTATGAGGGCTTAGAAGCACTTTATGAGAAGTATAATAAAGAGGGCTTTATGGTCCTAGGGTTTCCCTCAAACCAGTTTCTCTCTCAAGAGCCTGAATCAAATGCGAAAATAAAAGTTTTTTGTCAAGCAACATATGATGTGAAGTTTGATATGTTTGCTAAAATAGATGTTAATGGTGAAAATGCAGATCCACTCTATAAGTTTCTTAAAAAAGAACAGGGTGGATTTTTGTGGATGGACAGTATAAAGTGGAATTTTACAAAATTTTTAGTTGATAGAGAGGGAAATATTGTTGCTCGTTATGGCTCT
>CAZMBK010000221.1:0-2444 GCA_964564315.1 uncultured Sulfurimonas sp. | reverse complement strand
TTAGCAAACTTCATAAAATAATGATAAAATTCGTGTTAATAAAAAGATTTTTTAGTAGTTTTTAAAAGTAGGAAAAATATATGAATTATGATGTAATAGTAGTAGGTGGTGGTCATGCAGGTGTAGAAGCTTCACTTGCAAGTGCAAGAATGGGAAACAATACTCTTCTTATCTCTATGTTAGCTGAAAATGTAGGGGCGACTTCTTGTAACCCTGCTGTGGGTGGTCTAGCAAAAGGGCATTTAGTACGTGAGCTTGATGCACTTGGTGGTGAAATGGGGCTTATAACGGATGAGGCTGGAATACAGTTTCGTATACTCAACCAAACAAAAGGTCCAGCAGTTCGAGGATCTCGTGCTCAAATAGATATGGATAAGTATAGAATTATAGCTCGTAATGTCATCTTAAATACTCCAAACCTTTCATTAGCACAAGAGACAGTAGAGTCTTTAGTTATAGAAAATGCAGCAGTTAAAGGTGTAAAAACTGACCTTTTAAATGAGTATAGTGCTTCTATAGTTATTATTACTTCAGGGACATTTTTAAATGGTATCTTACATATAGGAGAGGTACAAAAACTAGGTGGTCGTTATGGAGAGGAGAGAAGTGTTGGACTTTCTGCTTCACTTAAAGCTGATGCAGGGCTTGATATGGCACGACTTAAAACAGGAACTTGTGCTCGTATAGATAGTTCGACTATTGACTTTTCTGTGATGGAGGAGCAGGGGGGTGATGCCCTTCCAAGCCCTTTTTCTTTTAGAACAGACCGCGCGGTGTTTCGAGCAACTAAAAAACAGCTTCCATGTTTTATAGCTTATACAAATGAACTCACTCATGAGATTATCTCCTCTAACTTTTACCGTGCACCCCTCTTTACAGGTCAGATAGAGGGAAAATCTCCTCGTTACTGTCCAAGTATTGAGGATAAGGTAAGTAAATTTGCAGATAAAGATAGACACCACCTTTTTATAGAACCACAAACATTTGACAATACTGAGTGTTACATAAATGGACTTTCAACCTCCCTCCCTCCAGAAGTACAACGTGACATGATTCATTCAGTTGTAGGGATGGAAAATGCTAAGATAGTTCGTTATGGATATGCCATAGAGTATGATTTTGTAGATCCTAGAGAACTTCGCCACTCTTTAGAGACTAAAAAAATTAAAGGCTTGTACTGTGCTGGTCAGATAAATGGAACAACGGGGTATGAAGAGGCAGCTGCTCAAGGACTTATGGCAGGAATAAATGCAAGTTTAAGTCTGCAAAATAAAGAGCCTTTAATTCTTAGACGTGATGAAGCATACATTGGTGTTTTAATAGATGATCTTGTGACTAAAGGAACGAATGAACCCTATAGAATGTTTACATCTCGTGCTGAGTATAGACTGCTCTTACGTGAGGAGTCTGCAGATACTCGTTTAGGAAAGTATGGACATGAGTTAGGTCTTATTTCAGATGCTGAGTATGCAAGAGTAAAGAAAAAAGATGAAGAGATTCGTTTTGGTGCAAAACTTTTAGAAGATACAAAATTCACTCCAAACAAAGAGTTTAATGCACTACTGGCTTCTATGGATGAACAGCCTTTAAAAGATGTTTCAACTGCACAGCAACTCGTAGCTCGTAAAAGTTTTGATGTTGCAAAAATGCTTCAAATCGTTCCAGAGTTAGCAAAATTTGATGCATATATAAAAGAAGAGATTCTTGTTGAGGGAAAATATGCTCGTTATATAGATAAGCAGAGTGAAGAGATTGTGCGTATGAAGAAGTATCTTAAAATTGCTATTCCTGAGGGTTTCGACTTTACAACTGTAAGTGGATTGAGTAAAGAGGTACAAGAGAAGTTGGCTTCTTTTTCACCACCGACTCTTCAAGCTGCTATGAACATTAGTGGTATAACACCAGCAGCTATAGAGATACTACATATATATATTAAAATGGCAAAGAGAGATGAAAAAAATGGCAAATAAATTTGCAAACTCATCCTATACTAAAACATACTACTATGTGCATACTGGGCATAGAATAGGTTTAGATAGATTTCGTAGAGCAGTAGCAATACTTAATGAGTTAGATGAAGATATAACACTCTTAACATCAGATTATCGTATTGCACAGATAGCTCGTGATTTTGGTGTGGAAAAATGTGTTGGACTTGATGTTGTGCGAAATATTCCTCAGATTGCACACAATGGGGATAGACTTATTTTTGATTCTGATGAAGCAAATCCTATTATGCTTAAGGATATGAGAGCATATTTTTCAACTTTTATTCCCATAAAAAATGAGACTATTGCTATTGCCTCTAAGTTTTTTCAGGCACAAACACAGGAGAAAAGTGTAGCAATAAGTTATTTTTTTGGTGATGATGATTATGAAAAAGATTTGGAGAAAAACTTGGATTTTATCTCTGGACTTGATGTTTACTTAGGTTTAGGATTTTA
>CAZMBK010000220.1:0-2449 GCA_964564315.1 uncultured Sulfurimonas sp. | reverse complement strand
TATTAATTCTACTCTATCACAATCTTTTTTGATGAGTTTTTTAGCAGTTGCATCCTCTTCTGCTAAAACCAAAATATCTGCAAAATCATTTTTATCTACTTCAAAACTCTGAAGTTCTTTGATAGTTTCTATTTTAACTTTTGCTTCTTCATCACTACTTAAAACATTAATATTTCTGTGCCCTTTTGCAAATTCACTTTTAATAAGTTTAAAGATCTTTTCATTTGCTAGTAACTCTTGAAGTTTTATCTCTCTGTTTAGATCTGCTTTGCATAGTATTTTGTATGTGACCATTATTGTTCCATTCATCATTTTTCCTCTGTCGTGGTGTTTATTTTGAAAGAGTACCTTTTTTCCAGTAAAAGTGTAAAATATATGGCAAAATGCAATATTTTTAAAAAAAGAAAACTATCTCTCTTTTTTGATATAATAACATCAATAATACATACAGGATATTTTTGTGCAATTAACGAATGAAGAATTAAGAGTAAAAATTGATGAATTAAAAGCAAAGTTGAGTGTAACGGTTGTGGCACACTTCTACCAGCGTGATGAAGTTTTTGAGGTTGGAGACATTACAGGTGATTCTCTTGAACTTGCGATGAGAACAAAGGCCGATGATGCAGAGTTTGTACTTTTTTGTGGTGTTGGTTTTATGGGGCAAAGTGTTAAAGTTCTCTCTCCTCATAAACGAGTTGTTATGCCAAAGGTTGCTTGCTGTGCCATGGCTAAAATGATAGACGGAATGATGTATGACAATGCTGTTAAAGCACTTAATGATGCAGGTATAGAGAGTAAAAATATTTTACCAATTACCTATATTAACTCAGATGTAGAGGTTAAAGCAAAAGTGGGTGAGATGGGTGGCATGGTATGTACAAGCTCAAATGCAAAGAAAATCATTACAACTGCATTAGAAGAGGGAAAAAAGATTCTATTTGTCCCCGATAGATGCTTGGGGCAAAACATAGCAAATCAAATGGGCTTAAAATCTTCTATTATTGGGGATGGGAGTGATCTTAAATCATCCGATATTATCTGTTTTGATGGTTTTTGTTCTGTTCACCAACTCTTTACACTTGAAGATATCGCATTTTATAGAAAAAAATTTCCAGGAATTTTAATTGCGACACATCCTGAGTGTGATCCTACTATCTGTGATGCTTCTGACTTTGTAGGTTCAACTTCTCAGCTTATTAAATACATCGCAGATTTAGATGAGGATCAAAAAGTAGCAGTTGGTACAGAGTTTAACATGGTAAATCGTCTTCGTCCTAAAAATACATATGTTTTAAGTTCTACAAAACCAGAGTGCCCAACTATGAATGAAACAACTCTTTATGATGTCTATATTACTCTCAAAGCTATAGATGATGGTGAACCGATTAATGAGATATTTATAGATGAAAACACACAAAAATGGGCAAAAGTGGCACTAGAGAGAATGTTAGCACTATGATAGAGTCTTTTGTACGAGAGGCTTTAGCTGAGGATGTTGGTCGTGGTGATCTTTATGCTTTAGTGGAGCCTACATGTGATGCAAGTGCTAAAATCATTGCTAAAAGTGATGGTGTAGTTGCTGGGGTAAAGTACATAAATATTTTAGCTGAACAAGAGAAGTTTAAAATTGTTTGGCTAAAAAATGATGGAGAAAATTTTGTTAACGGTGACTTACTAGCCACTCTAAATGCCGACTCTCATACACTTTTGAGATGTGAGCGAACACTCTTAGATATGCTACTTCATGCAAGTTCCATAGCGACACTTACAAGAAAATATGTCGAGCTCATAGAACCCTACGGTGTAAAACTCTTAGATACGAGAAAAACAAGACCACTTCTAAGAGTCTTTGAAAAGTATGCCACAAGAACAGGTGGTGCAGTAAATCACAGAATGGGTTTAGATGACTCTCTAATGATAAAAGACACCCACCTCAAAACTATCGAAAATCTTAAAACCTACATACTAAACGCCAGAAAAAAGATACCATTTACCGCTAAAATCGAAGTAGAAGCAGAAACTTTCGAGATAGCACAACTGGCATTTGAAGCAAAATGTGACATAGTAATGTGTGATAATATGACTCCAGCTCAGATAACAAAAATAGTAGAATATAGAGATAAAAACTATCCTCATATACTTCTTGAAGCAAGTGGAAATATCTCTTTAGAGACCATAGAATCCTATGCAAAGAGTGGGGTAGATGCCATAAGCTCGGGCTCTCTCATCCATCAAGCAAACTGGATAGACTTGTCTATGAAGATGGATTAAATAAATATTTGCTATAATAAAATGAAAAGGTTGTAGATATGCATACTATTAAACTAGAACTTGACGATACACTTTATGAAGATGTTATAAAAAAAGGTATTGATGTTCAGTCTGAACTGAAAAAAGCTTTACATAAAATTATATATGCAAAAGAGTATAAAATTGCAAATGATATAAA
>CAZMBK010000219.1:0-2467 GCA_964564315.1 uncultured Sulfurimonas sp. | reverse complement strand
CTTTTGAGAGTTCAAATTTATTTTTATTTTCTGAAACCATTTGAGAGATTTTATCGTTTACTTTAAGTATTTCTACAAGCATAATTCGTCCATCGTAGCCACTATTACTACATCGAGGGCACCCTTTTCCTTTATAAAAAACAGGATTTTCAGGAAGAAGATCTTTTACTTGGTTTAATATTTTAACATGAGGCTTATACTCCTCTTTACAATATTGACAATTTTTTCGTACAAGTCTCTGTGCAACTATGGCTAAAAGTGAATCAGCAATTAAATAAGGTTCTAAACCCATCTGTACCATTCTACTTATGGCACTTGGTGCATCATTTGTATGCAGAGTAGTAAAGACTAAGTGACCCGTTAGTGAAGCTTGAACTGCTGCATTGAGTGTTTCAATATCTCGTACCTCCCCAATCATAATAATATCTGGATCCTGACGTAAAAATGATTTAAGTGCTTCTAAAAAAGAGAAGCCTACTTTTTCATTTGTCTGTACTTGCTGAACAAGTGGCAGTTGATACTCAATAGGATCTTCAACCGTAAGCACCTTATTTTTAATACTTTTTATGTCATTAAGAGCAGCATAAAGTGTTGTTGTTTTACCACTCCCTGTAGGTCCTGTTATAAGTACAATCCCATGCGGAGATTGAATAATATCTTCAAACATCTCTAGGTTATCGCTCTCTAAACCTAAGTCTGAAAGATTAAGTAAAATCTTTTGTTGATCTAAAATCCTCATGACTATAGACTCACCAAAAAATGTTGGTGTTGTCGAGAGACGAAAATCATAAGCTGAATCATTAACAGTTAAAGAAAATCTACCATCCTGTGCCTTTCTTCTCTCAGAAATATCAAGATTACCCATAATTTTAAGTCGTGAAGATATAGCCACATAGACCGCAAGATCAAAAACAAAAATCTCCTCTAAAATTCCATCAATACGACAACGAACAGAGACCTCATGGGCATTTGGTTCTATGTGAACATCACTCGCTTTTCTAATGATGGCATCTTTAAGTATAAGGTTTATAAGTCTAACAACTGCACTCTGTTCATTATTACTCTCGTAACTATTATCAGATGTCTCTTTAATAACCTCTTGTGCAATACTTTTAGTATTTTGAATAATTGTAATACGCTGAAAAATATGCTTAATGTGTTCATCAAAAGCTAGTCTAAGCACTATAGGTTTAGAGATAATAATGTTTTCTAAAGCTTCAAGAGAGTCATAATCAAGAGGGTTTGATGTAGCCACATAAATATACTCTTCATCTTCAAAAAGAGGAATAGCCATCGCTTTTTCTAAGAGGGCAATCGGGTATCTATTTATAAGTTTAAAGTCCAACTCTTGCCCATAAAGATCCACAAACTCAATGTTTAGTATCTCAGAGAGTACATGCGATATTTCAGCATGTGTCGTATACCCCTCAGCAATTAAAATTTCACCTAGTTTTTTTGTATAGTCTGATGCAGACTGTAGTGCAAGGGCATTTTTAAGTTGCTCTAATGTAATTATTCCTTTATCTATAAGTGCATCACCTAATCTGACATTTTTTTTAATCATTATCTATACTTATGCTCCTCTTTTGTTTCATCTTCATTTGTTATTTCTATAACTATTCGCGATTTTTTACTATTTTCTATATAAACTTTATACTTTTTTTTTCCTACATCAAAGATAATTACCTTAGGAGAAGAGGAGAGAAGTTTGTAGTGTTTATCTCTTAGTGCTACAAAAGTGTGGGAGAGGGGATGGTCTATAACAGGAAGTGCCATAGTAGAGATATCGGCATCATCAAACATGACTTGATAAATCAGGCGCTTTTGCAATAAAATGGAGGAGAGAATCACGGCATTTACTCGGGCTTGTTTTGAGTTTCTTAGTTTAATTTGCAAAGAGCCTAAAATATTAATATAGTCTGCATTTAAACAGCTTAAAGCTATTTTTGAAATTTGATTTTCATCATTAATCCCATCATTAAAAACTAATTTTTTACCAGCTTTACAAGCTTTTGCAAAATTTTTATTTTGCATATATTTTGTAAAATCATCATAGTTTCCAGCACTTAAAGGTAAAATAACCCCTAAACACAAAACAAATAAATATTTCATCATCTTTGTTTCCTTAACCACTCAGAGAGGAGAGATTCAACTTCTAGAGATTGTGCATTTCCAAGATAAAGTTTTAAAAGTTTTATAGCACGTTTTGTATTACCCTTCGCATATTCACTCTTTGCATAGAGCAACCATGCACCTTCAGCTTTATGGTTTAATATATTTGCTTCTTTACTCCACTTCAATGCTTTAGAGTACTTTTTCTTCTTAAAATACTCTTCCCCTATTTTCAAAGCAAGAGAGTACTTTTTCTCTTTTTTATACATATTTTCCATCTGCTTTAAGTTGTCATACTTTTTTACTAAAACTTCAAAACTAGCACTTTTTGTGTTTTTTACTTCACTCTTTTTTA
>CAZMBK010000218.1:0-2473 GCA_964564315.1 uncultured Sulfurimonas sp. | reverse complement strand
CTTTCTCCGCTATCATAAGAATCTCTTGCTCATCTGTTGCAATGATGTTAGCATCAACTACTTCATCACCATCATGTTTGAACTTGATACCTCTAACACCACGAGTTGATCGACCTTGTTCACGTGTCTTTTCAATTTCAAATTTAATACACTGAGCAAATTTTGTTACGATAAAGAGGTATCTAACATCTTGATTTGCAATCTTTGCATTGACTAAAGCATCATCATCATCAAGAACAATTGCTCTTACCCCATTACTTCTAATATTGCTAAATTCACTTAAATTTGTACGTTTTACAACACCATTTTTAGTAAAGAATACTAGACCTTTATCCTCACTAAAGTCAGTCGTTGGAATAATAGACTGAATTTTTTCATCTGCAACAAGGTTAATAAGATTTACAACTGCTTTACCTTTAGCTGTTCGACTTCCTTCTGGAATTCTATAAACTTTTAACCAGTGAAGTTGCCCACGATCTGTTACAAAAAGTAGAGTATCATGTGTGTTACATGTAAAGAAATTTTCTATAAAGTCATCATCATAAGTAGTAACAGCAGTTTTACCTTTACCACCACGTTTTTGTTTTTCATATGATGCTAAAGGAACACGCTTGATATATCCACGGTGTGTAATAGTAACAACCATTGGTTCATTTGGAATAAGGTCTTCGATGTCAATATCATCATAATCATCTTCTACATCAGTACGACGTCCCTCAGTATATGTTCCTGCTACTTCATCAAACTCATCTTGAATGATTCCTTTGAGTACCTCTTCACTTTTTAGAATAGACTCTAAGTAGTTGATTATTTTCATAAGTTCAGCTAATTCATTTTGAATTTTATCTATCTCAAGACCTGTTAAACGTCCCAGTCTCATTGCCACAATACTTGCGGCTTGTATAGGTGAAAAATCAAACTCAGAGATAAGGTTCTCTTTGGCTTCTTCTTCATTACTTGAAGCACGAATAACACGGATGACTTCATCAATGATATCAATAGCTTTGATAAGACCTTCTAAAATGTGTGCACGTGCTTTTGCTTTCTCAAGGTCAAAAATAGTACGGCGAATAATGACTGTTTTACGGTGGTTGATAAACTGCTTGAGTATTTCAATAATTCCAAATATACGAGGCTCTTGGTTTAATATAGATAGCATAATAATACCAAAAGTGGTTTGCATACTTGTCTGTTTGAAAAGGTTGTTAAGAACGATCTCACTCATAGCATCACGTTTAAGCTCAATTACTACACGCATACCATCACGGTCAGATTCATCACGAATAAGTGAAACACCATCTATCATCTTATCTTTTACAAGGTTTGCAATATTTTCAATAAGACGAGATTTGTTCACTTGATATGGAAGTTCATCGATGACGATGATCTCTTTTTTAGCTGTTTGCTCTATATGTGTTTTTGCACGAACTTTGATACGTCCGCGACCAGACTCATAAGCTTCTGTGATACCTTTTTTACCAAAAATAATTCCACCAGTTGGAAAATCGGGTGCCTTAATATGTTCCATAATTTCAGAAAGTGTGATGGTAGGATTAGCTAAAAGTGCTTTAAGACCATTCATAATCTCTGTAGGATTATGTGGAGGAATATTTGTAGCCATACCAACTGCAATACCTGATGAACCATTAATAAGAAGGTTAGGTACACGTGTAGGCATTACGTCTGGCTCTTTTGTTGTACCATCGTAGTTATCTATCATGTTTACAGTGTTTTTCTCTAAATCTTTTAGAAGTTCACCTGCATACTTTGTCATACGTGCTTCCGTATATCTCATCGCCGCTGCAGAATCTCCATCTACAGAACCGAAGTTTCCTTGTCCATCTACAAGTTCCATACGCATTGAAAAATCTTGTGCCATACGTACTAGTGCATCATAAACTGCTGTATCACCATGTGGATGGTACTGTCCGATTACATCACCAACGATACGTGCTGATTTTTTATACTTTGCACCAAAAGAGAGGTTGAGTTTATCCATCGCATATAAAATACGTCTATGAACAGGTTTAAGTCCATCTCTTACATCTGGAAGTGCACGTCCTACAATAACGCTCATTGAATAGTCAAGGTAAGAGTTCTGAAGCGTCTCTTCTATATTTATCTGTTGTATATCATCGTTAGTTAGCAAGTCAGCCATTAAAACACCCTATAAATAGTTTAAAAATAATTGGATAAATAATAGCAAAAATATACTTAAGATTAAGTTTAATAGTGTTGAAGATTTATATAAATTTATGCTCATAGTAAAGTGCCTAAAAATTAAGCACTATAAGAATGGTTAATAAAGAGATTTGTGTCATACTTCGAGTCGAAATATTTAACAAAAGGATTCTCAAATGAAGAAATGGCTTATAGCTTTAATGCTAGCTTTACCATCTTTAGCATTAGCTGAAGATACACTTGATACGGGTGATACAGCATGGATGATGATATCTACTGCTTTAGTATTACT
>CAZMBK010000217.1:0-2498 GCA_964564315.1 uncultured Sulfurimonas sp. | reverse complement strand
CTTTAATGCTACACTAATTTTTTAAAAGTTCTTCAGGAGATATGTTTGATAAAGAGTGCAAAAGCCTATGTTAGTACAAATACTTTAGTAGTTATGGGGATCTTTTTTGGTGCTCTTTTTGGAATCTATTTTCCAGAGTATGCACTTGAGCAAAAGATCATCGGTACCATGTTTATTTCCCTCCTTAAGATGCTTGTTGTTCCTCTTGTTTTTGCTAGTATTTATGTTGCTATCTTAGGTTTGGGCTCAGTAGAGATGCTTAAGAACATAGGTATTCGTACCATTGGTCTCTACCTTTTAACAACTGCACTAGCCGTTATGACAGCCATTATAGTTATGAATATTTTTCCCATTGGAGAGGTAACGAGTGCTGCAAATCTCTCCTATGAAAAAGCCGCGAGTATAGCCCCTTTTTCACTTGAAAAGATGATTTTGAGTTTCATCCCTACGAATGTTTTCTCTTCACTCTCCCGTGGTGACATGATGCCTATTATTCTTTTCGCTATCATCTTTGGTGTGGCATCTCTGCATCTTGAGCAAAAGCAACAGGAGATTATGGTTGGTTTTTTTGATGCTGTGAGTGCTGCCATGTTACAGATAGCAGAGTGGATCATTTTACTCACACCACTTGGTGTTTTCTCTCTTATCTCTTATGTTATTGCTGAACAGGGTTACGAAGTTGTTTTAGGACTTTGGAAATACATACTCGTAGTCCTTGGTGTCATTCTCTTTCATGCACTCATAACACTACCTACTGTTTTAGCCCTCTTTGGTCGGGTCAATCCTTTTAAATACCTCCTCAGTGTAAAAGAGGCTCCTATTATGGCATTTTCCACTGCCTCTTCTGCAGGAACACTGCCCGTATCTATGCGAGTGAGTCAAGAAAAAGGTGGGGTGGATTCTAAAACAGCCTCCTTTGTACTCCCTCTAGGAGCAACTGTCTCCATGGATGGAACTGCAGCATATCTTACAGTAGCAGTCCTCTACATGGCAAACTTAGCAGGTGTAGTTATAGACTTTAATGGTCAAATTCTCTTAGGTATAACCGTTGTCGCCCTTAGTGTTGGCGTTGCAGCACTTCCATCTGCTTCTCTTGTTATGATGGTTATCATTCTCAACCAAATAGGACTTCCAGTAGAGTATATGGCACTCATAATCGCTGTAGACAGGATCTTAGACATGGCAAGAACAGCACTCAATGTTACCTCAGACTTAGTAGTCGCAAAAACAGTTGATGAAATAGAAAAAAGAAGAACTACTACGGTATGATTGCACAAGACTCCATAGAAGCCCTCAAAGCTAGACTTGACATTGTTGATGTTGTTGGTAACTATGTTGAGCTCAAAAAAGCAGGAGGAAACTTCAAAGCCCCCTGCCCCTTTCACGATGAAAAGTCTCCCTCTTTTGTAGTAAGTCCACAAAAGCAAATATATCACTGTTTTGGATGTCTTCCTCCTTACCAAACTATTACAACACCTGATGGGTATAGAGAGATAAAAGATGTAAAAGTAGGGGATAAAGTCTTTGCTGCCAATGGTGCTTTAACAGAAGTTATAGAGACAGTAAGTCATACAAGTGAATTTGATATTCTTTCTTTTAAAACAGCCCTTTCTGCAAAAACATCTCACTTTACTCAAAATCACGATATGTTAGTGATAAAAAAAGAGGATGCAATTTCGAAGCTTCCTTATCTTAGAGTAGAAAAAAGCAGACCTCTAAAGTTTTACGGACATATCAAAAAAACTCCACGAGATTATAACTTAGAGATAAAAAGAGAGTTTGCAAATGATGTTAAGGTAGGGGATTATTTCTTATACCCAAACAATAGAGAGACTCTTTTAGAAGAGTCACTTGATGTCTCCTCTTTTTATGAGCAGAAAAACTTTGGTCCAAGTGTAGAAATAATTAAGAAGATTCCACTTAATCAAGATTTTATGTGGTTAGCTGGTTTTTATGTGGCTGAGGGGAGCACATATCGAGGTGGAATTAAATTCTCTATCTCTAATGATGAAAAAGAGTATGCCAAAAAGATAGTGAGAATAATTAAAGAACTTTTTAATAAAGAGGCAAAACTTTTCTCTAGGGAGAGTAGAAAAACTTCCTTAGAAGTGACAATATCGAGTACAAATTTAGAACATATCTTCGCAAAACTTTTTCATAAAGGTGCTCAAAATAAAGAGTACCCTTTTTGGTTCAACTCTTTAGATAAAGCATTAAGAGTCGCACTGTTTAAAGGTCTTATGGATGGAGATGGTTGCTATAGTCGTGGGACTTATGACACCATCAGTCAAACACTTGCAGATGAGATACTTGATCTTGCTATATCACTTAAAAAATTGCCAACTTGTAGAGTTTCTAAAGCATATACAGATAAAAATGGGGTAAATCATAGAGAAGCTTTTACAATTTACTTTAAACAAAGAGAGTCTATTGAAAGTTTTTATGAGAAGATAGATGGTGTTGAGTATCTCTTTGTAAGAGTAAAAGAGATAAAAAAC
>CAZMBK010000216.1:0-2499 GCA_964564315.1 uncultured Sulfurimonas sp. | reverse complement strand
AAGATACATTAACAACAGCTATTGCAACTGAAGCGACAACTGCAAGAGCAGCTGAGAGTACACTCACAACTAATATTGAGAATAATGTGACAGTGATGAATGCTAAAGTTGATAATGAAATAGCTCGTGCTATGCTAGCAGAGGGTGCAAATGCAGATGAGATAGTTGCAGAACAAGCAAGAGCAGAAGAAGCTGAACTAGTAAATGCAAATGCTGCAGAGACAGCAAATGCAAAAGCAGATGCAGTAGCAACATATCAAGATAATGAAGCAGGTGACTTAACAGCTACACTGAAAGCGATTGATGCTTCAAATGTAAGAGCGAATGAAGCAGGAACTTCACTTAGTGATATTGATGCAGATGTTGAAACACTTAAAACAGAGCAAAACAATGGAAATATCTTTGTTAATTTCTTTAACAATTTATTTGCAACAAACTAGAGTAGAAGGAAAATAATGTATAAGAATATAAAAATAATTAACAGTGATGAAGATAAAAAGCTTAAAATATCTGAGATAAAAACATTTAAGTATGCTTCTAAAGCAACACAAGTCATTATTACATATGAAGAGTTTTTTGAAACAGCTAAATCACAGCCAATTGTTTTTGGTAAAGATGAGCAAGGGTCGTATTATGCGGCTGCTCTTCTTGGCCTTAAAGAGGGGAAGAATCTTTTTATTAATGGAAAAGGTGAGTGGAAAAATGAAGCTTACATTCCTGCATATTTAAGACGCTATCCTTTTATCTTTGTACAAGATGGGGAAACTTTAGCTTTAGCAGTTGATAAAGATTGTAAAGAGGTAAATGAAAAGAAAGGTCAAGCACTTTTTGATGAAAATGGCGAGATGAGTAAATATGCTACAGCTGTACTCGATTTTATGAAGGCATTTCAAGCTGCATCTGTAAAAACAAGTGCAATTATTAAAATAATGGATGAGATGGGACTTTTAGAAGAAGCAAATGCTTCTATGAAACTCTCTGATGAGTCTTTCATGGTGAAAGGTTTTTATAGAGTTAATGAGAAAAAATTAGATGCCTTGAGTGATGAAGATACATTAAAGTTAGTAAAAAGTGGTTTTTATAAGTTTATAATAGCACACCTTTTATCTTTAAGCAATTTTAGTAAACTAGTTCGTTATTCTAAATAAGGATAGGTAATGTTAAGTAAAACAAAAATAACACTCTCTACAGTACTTATATCTTTAATCGCTTTTAGCGGATGTAGTAATAATGATTTTGAAACAGTACCACCGCATACATCAGGATCAGTAGTGAAAGGCTTAGTGCAAAATGCACTGGTCTGTGTGGATAGTAATGAAAACTTTAGGTGTGATAGTAATGAGTCTCAAGTAAGAACTGATAGTAATGGGCATTATGATTTTTCTTTTGTTTCATCTGCTCCCCTTGTAACAGTACTGGATGCTTCATCTTTTGATACATCATTGCAAAGAAGTTATGATTTAACACTTTATGCTTATCCTTCAAATGATTTAAATCGAGATTTTACTATATTTAGTACACTTGAAGTTTTAGCAGTGAAAGAACTAAATGTAAGTATAGAAGATGCAAATAAACTAATTTCTGAGAAGTTTGGCATAGATCCTCTCTGGAGTAAGCTAGATTATATTACTACTTCTGATCTGAATATAACAGAGAAAAATGATATAGAAACAGCATCAGCATATGTACTACAGTTACTTTATAGAACGCAAGATGCGATTAACGATGCAAATGCTACACATGTAACATTAGAGGAAAATTCAAAAGAGATTACACAATCTTTACTTGAGGTAATTCTGAGTGATGCTGTAGTCTCTCTCGTTGATTTAGATACAAATGCAAGTTTAGTTACTGAAGTAGTAAATAAGACAATTCAAAATATTCCAAGTGATCTTTTATCTGAAGATGAAAATTTATCTCAAACGATTAAAAAGAATGCAATTGTTGTAAATAATGAGAATAACACTACATTACAAACAACTGATGTTGTGGAGCCATTAGCTGATCCTGCTAGTGTATTTCAAGCTCTTTTTGCAGTACCTATGAGTGATGAAGAGGGTAATGTTTTAAATAAAACTGAATTAAAGAATTTTGAAATTGTTAATTATGAGAGTAATATTGAGACAAATGATAGAAATTTAACTTTAGATTTTACACTAGATACTACACTATATAGTGATATAACACTTCCTTTTGAAAATACATTGTATGGAGTTCAACTTACAGAAGATAGTGCAGTTGCTGTAGGAATTAATACAAAACTAGGGGATGATAGGTTAACTGCTGGTAATTATTTTGTATTTTACGCGAATGGTATTACAGAGTACTGGGGGCTTGCTACTAAAGAGACTCTATGTGCTCAAGGTAATGAATTTATTGTTGCATCAGTAAATGAGACGAATAAAAATCAAATAGATTGTGGAGAGTAGCCTTTAGTTGGCTACTTTAACACGGTTAATAAAATAGACACCAAACATACTGATCGCTCCACCTATGACA
>CAZMBK010000215.1:0-2499 GCA_964564315.1 uncultured Sulfurimonas sp. | reverse complement strand
TATAAAAATATATTTAGAGCTTTTAATTTACTTTCTCCAAATAAAATAAAAGTTGTAATTATTGGACAGGATCCTTATCATGGAGAGAATCAAGCAAATGGATTGGCATTTTCAGTTTTGCAGAGAATGAAAATTCCACCATCCCTGAGAAATATTTATAAAGAGTTAATAAATGATATAGGCTGTCCTCAGCCTATAAATGGTGATTTAACTTCTTGGGCAGAGCAGGGTGTATTTCTAATAAATACAGTTTTAACTGTTGAAGCGGCAAAGCCTAATTCACATCAAAAAAAAGGATGGGAAATTTTTACAGATGCTGTTATAAAAAAACTTTCAAATGAGTTTGAAAATATTGTTTTTATTCTTTGGGGTGCACCATCGCAAAAAAAGGAGCTACTTATTGATGAAAATAGACATCTAATTTTAAAGGCACCACATCCCTCTCCACTCTCTGCATACAGAGGTTTCTTTGGCTCACAACCTTTTAGTAAAGTAAATGAGTACCTACATAGATATTCAAAGAAAGAGATTATTTGGTGTCTTAAGGGAGAAGAAACTCTGCTGTAACACCAAGGTGATCAGAGTAACCTTTTCCTTTATGTGCATGAGGCTTTTTACGGCTCGTTTTCCATCGGTATATACCTTTACCTTTTAAAAGATATTTTTGAGTAAAGTGTTCAATGCTGTGTGGTTTATAAATCATCTTTTTTTTATCTAAAAGAGCAGCTGAGATTAAAATACTATCGAGGGCTTCTTTCTTTCCTCTAAATATGTAGGTATATCTATTTTTTACTGCAGTATCGTACCAGAGATTATAAAAATCATAGTTGCTAAGCTTGGTATAATATGCACTTTTTCTATGCTCTTTTGTTCCTAGTATATCATTGATACCAGTAATACCATCTGTATCGTTATGCCGTCGTTTACGTTTGAAGATAATATTTTCTTCATAGTGAGAATTGAAATCTCCTAAGAGAATAATATTTTTTTCTTTTCCTAACTCTTTAACTCGTTTGAGTAGTTTTTTTGCTGAGACTATTCGCATACTCTCTGGTCCTGATTTTGCTTTCCAGTGGTTGACTAAAATAAAAAACTCTTCGCCCTTTATTCGAAATTTTGCCTCTAAGATATTTCTGTATTTATAAGAGGATTGTACAGAAACTTCATGAGTGTAAACAAAAGGAATCTTACTTAATATGGCTACTTTTACAGTTGTATGTTTATAGTTGGCTATTTTAAAGTATGGATAGTAAAGACCTTTACGTTTGAGGGTAAAACGTAAATCTTTAAGAGCTTGAAGAGACTCTATCTCTTGGAGACCTATGATGTCGGCATTTATATCTTTAATAATGCGTGCTGTATTGTTAAGTTTTATTGTGTAGTTTTTTTGATTCCATTGAGATTTTGTATAGGGAATGTATTCTCTATATTCATGCCCACTCTTATGTAAATCAAAAAGATTTTCTACATTGTAAGTTGCTATTTTCAAAGTTGTTGTTCCTAAAAGTTCTGTAAGTAGAAGAAAAAAAATAGCAATATGTTTCACTATTTTATGCCGTTTAAACGCAGAAGTTGATCGGTGTTAGCATCTCTTTGCATTAACTCTTTAAAAAGGATGCTCATACTTTTTGAGCCCCCACCTTTGAGAACTATATTAAGATAGCCCTTTGCTGTCTTTGAGTTGAAGATTCCCTCATCAATAACAGCATAAAAAGCATCAGCACTCAGTACTTCTGCCCATTTATAACTATAGTATCCTGCAGCATAACCTCCAGCAAAGATATGGGCAAAACCATTTTGAAACTTGTTATAAGAGGGTGTTTTTATAAGTGAAGAGTTTTCTCTGATGGTATTTAAAATATTTTGTACCTCTTCTTGAGTATAGACACCATTATGTACTTGCATATCAAAGAGTGAGAACTCTAACTGGCGAAGCATTCCCATGGCTGAGAGAAAGTTTTTACTTTTTACAAGTTTTTCTATCATTGTATCTGGAAGAATTTCACCTGTTTTATGATGTATAGCAAACATTTTAAGAACTTCAGGCTCATAAGCAAAGTTCTCTAAAAATTGCGATGGAAACTCAACTGCATCCCACTCAACACCATTTACACCACTCACTTCATTCTCATCTACAGTCGAGAGTATATGATGAATAGTATGTCCCATCTCATGGAAAAGTGTTACAACATCATCATGACGAAGGAGTGATGGATTTGTCTCACTTGAGGGTGGGAAGTTACAAACCACAAATGCAGAGGCTAGTTGTTCTTTTCCATCTTCATCTCTATGGTGACTCTGCCAGTTGTGCATCCAAGCACCACCTCTTTTAGACTCTCTTGCTTCAAGGTCAAAAAGAACTCTTGCTCTAAGTGTATCTTGCTCATAAACATCATAAGCAAAGGCTTTTTCATCCCAGAGCTCTTCATCTACTTTTACAAAACGAATCCCAAAGAGTTTTTCTAAAAATGTAAACATTCCATTGACAACACTTCTCTG
>CAZMBK010000214.1:0-2514 GCA_964564315.1 uncultured Sulfurimonas sp. | reverse complement strand
AACACCACTGTTATGCTATAATTTATCTTTAAAATAAGATAAGAGTAGATATGAAAAAAAATATTGTACATGAAATAGGGAATTATTTACATCAAATTATAAGTAATGCAGAACATATCTCATCATCGGAGGAGCATTCAGAATATGGTGAAAAAATTAAAGTTGCAGCCTATAAAATAGATGCACTCATTACAGATACTACCTCTGATAAAAGTAATGTCAATGTTACTAAAAAAAGTTCTCAAACAATAAATTTTGAAAATTTTGTTGGTTTAAATGTTCTTATTGTCGATGATGTTGTAGAAAACATTAGAATAATGGAAAATATTTTTAATACACTCTCTTGTAATATTACTTCTGCATTGAGTGGAGAAGAAGCTTTGGATGTTTTTGATTCTGGTTTTGAAGCCGATATAATCTGTATGGATATGATGATGCCTGGGATTGATGGTGCTACTGCGACCAAAGAGTTAAAATTACGAGGTTGTAATGCTTACTTTATAGCGATAAGTGCACTAAAAAATCAGACACATGAGACAGTGTCTCTGTTTGATTGTTGGTTACCAAAACCATTTACCATGGAGCATATCAATGGTGCTTTATTAGGCTATGAGATGAGAACATCTAAAAAAGAGGAAATAGTAGAGCCCTTTGTATTAGAGGCTTCTATAGATAAAAGTACTCAAGAACAAATATCCCATCTAGCTAAAAAAGGGGCTTATAGTGAGTTGAAGCGACTTATTCAAACTTTAGATGAGTCAGAGTCTAAAAAGTTTTTAAATGATTCCTTGCGCAATATTGATTTTCAGGCAATAATAAAATCCATTCTTTCTTCATAATTAAATGTTAAAATAAATGTATATTTGAAAGGATTTTTAATGCTTATAGAAGATCAGGATATAGCAAAAGTACTACTTGTTGATGATAAGTCTGAAAATATTGCAGTACTTATAGATATGTTAGAACCATTGAACTTGGAAATATTTGTTGCCTTGTCTGCAACAGAAGTTTATAGTCATGTTAAAAATACTGACTTTGATCTAATACTACTTGACATTATTATGCCAGAGATTAATGGTTATACTGTCTGTAAGCAGTTGAAAAATGATCCTAAATACAAAGATATTCCTATTATATTTATATCTGCATTAAGTAGTGTAGAGGATAAAATAAAGGGTTTCTCTTACGGTGTTGATGACTACATAACGAAACCTCTTTTAGAAAAAGAGTTACGAGCAAGAGTTGTGTTACATCTTCAAAAATGGATACTCTTTAAATCCCTAAAACAGTTACTACGAAAATCATACCATGAACTTAATAATCCTCTTGCGGTTATTAACACTTCTATAGAGATGCAAAATTTAAAATATGGTAATAGTAAATATGTTGATTCTATTACAGTGGCTTCAAAAACTTTACAAGTTGTATATGATGACCTCTATTACTCAATGTCTAGTGCGAGAGAAAACAGTGATTTTATAGAGATAGATTTAGATCTCTATGTTCAAAAAAGGATAGAGTACTTTTACTTTTTAAAAAGTAGTAAAAAAATAACTATTAGGTATAGTAGTTTGGGAGAATCTATTATTGTCATGCGAGAGGCTGATTTGCAACGAATAGTAGACAATACACTTTCAAATGCAATAAAATATGCAGAGTATGGATCTGTAGTTAGCATTGATGTAACTAGCAAAGAGGGTAGTGCTATTTTTAAATCAGAAAATTATGGTAGTGAAATAAAAGAGACAGGAAAAATTTTCAATAGAGGGTACAGAGAGAACTATGAAAAAATAGGAATGGGTATAGGACTAGAGATAGTCGCTTCTATTTGTCATAGTTATGAGATTATTCCAAAGGTGATTTCGCAAGAGGGTATAACAACTTTTGAGTATGAGATACCAAAAAAAAGAGTACTAAAGATAAGTTAGGATAAAATGTCTCTAAATAATACTTAAGGTTTAGAATGAATGTCCTTCTTTTAGAAGATGAATACCTACTTAATGATAATATAAAAGAGTTTTTTGAGTTAAAGGGTTTAACTGTAGAGGCTTATGTAGATGGTGCTGCTCTTTTGAGAGAGAGTAGTTTTGATGTTGATATTGCAGTTTTAGATATTGAAGTCCCTGGTGCAGATGGATATGAAGTAATAGAGTGGATAAAAAGAGTTGATGAAACTATTCCTATTCTATTTATTACAGCATATACCGATATTGAGAGTATAGAAAAAGCATATAATCTTGGTTGTTCTGATTACTTAAAAAAGCCTTTTGACTTAATAGAACTCTATTTAAGAGTTAAAAAGCTTACTAATATTGATAGTAATGTGAAAATTTGTTTGAGTCAAAACATTATATTTGACATGGAAAGCGAACAGCTGTATGAAAATGAGACACTCTATAAATTAACAAAAACCCAAAGAAGTATTTTAAAAATATTTATCAACTATAAGAATACTATTGTAACATACGAGATGTTAATAGATGAGATTTGGAATGGTAATTTTATAAAAGTAAA
>CAZMBK010000213.1:0-2515 GCA_964564315.1 uncultured Sulfurimonas sp. | reverse complement strand
AGAGCCTCTTACAAAAAGGTTTATTTTTGCACCCAAATCAGCAAGTATCTGTGTAAACTCTATGGCTATTGCCCCACTTCCAATAATACTTAGACTCTTTGGAAGTTCCATATCTTTAAAAAACTTATCGTTAGTCATTACCTCATCAACTGCATTACCCTCATAAGAGACAAGATTTGCCTTAGAGCCAGTCCCAATGAGAGCCTTTTCAAACTCAATAACTTTAGAACTCCCATCTTCAAAAACAACCCCAACACTCGATGGCGTTTTAAAATGAGCAAAGCCTTTTATGATGTCAATATTTCCAATTTCCGCTGTCATATCTTTTGCTGCAGTAGTTCTTTTCCCTAATATTTGCTCTTTACGTTCTTTGATTTTATTCCAAACAAGAGCATAATGTTTACTCTCAAGAGCAATACCAAACTCTTTTAATTTTTGAATTTCTACTATATGTTTCGCACTCGCTTCCATAATTTTTGAGGGAATACAGCCTTGAAAAAGACATTCTCCCCCAAGTTCTCCTAAAACATCTATAAGTGCAACTCTTTTTTGCTGATTTAATTTTGCATACTCCATTGCTACAGGAGTCCCACCCGGTCCAGCTCCTAAGACTACTAAATCATATTTTTCTTTTATGTTTTGCATACTATTTCTCCTAAAAGAGTGTTTAATTAACTAATTATTTAATTAATTCTAGCATAATATAATAAATAGAGTATATGTATGTAAAGGAAAAAAATGAACTCAAAAAAAGCTTTTGGTCTATGGAGTGCTGTATTTTTAGGAATAGGTTCTATGGTTGGAGCAGGGATTTTTATAGTAATTGGTCAAGCAGGAGCTATAGCAGGAAATCTTGTAACACTCTCTTTTTTTCTTGCAGCTATTATCGCTCTACTCTGTGGTTATTCTCTTAGTAAATTAGCAACTACATATCCTAGTCGTGGTGGAATTATAGAGTATCTTACTCAAACTTATGGGGAAGGATATATCTCTGGAAGTTTAGGCATACTATTTTATCTTGCACAACTTATTGCTCTTGCGGCAGTTGCAAAATCTTTTGGAACTTACGGGGCTACATATATGGATAGTGGAGTAACACCTTTTTACACTAATATTTTTGCTGTTCTTATTCTTACTTCTTTTGTAGTTATAAACCTTATAGGTGCAGCAGTTGTAGCCAGAGCAGAGTCCATTATTGTTATAATAAAGCTTATTGCCCTAGTCATTTTTACAGTTGGAGCACTCTACTACATCAAACCAGAAAACTTATCACTCACTCATGCACCCACAGGAGTTCATGTTCTCTTCTCTTTGGGTTTAACATTTTTCGCTTTTCAAGGTTTTAGTGTCATCACAAACAGTGTTGAAGATATGCAAGACCCACAAACAACTATGCTTAAATCTATGATACTTTCCATCATTCTAGTTGCTATACTCTATATATCAGTTAGTATAGCTGTTTTTGGAAATCTATCTCTCGCTGAGATTATAAAGAGTAAAGATTTTGCACTTGCAGAGGCTGCACAACCTGTTTTTGGGGCTATAGGCTTTAAACTCATCGCAGCCACAGCACTCCTTGCAACTGCATCAGCTATAAACGCCACGCTTTATGCTGTTACACAGATAAGTTATACTCTTGCAAAAGAGGGAAATCTTCCTGAAGTTTATGAGCACCATGTTTTTCACAATAGCGAAGGACTTATAATCTCAGCACTCCTAAGTATACCTATGATCCTTTTTCTCAATCTTGGTGAGATTGCTTCTATAGCAGCTATTATAGTGCTTCTAATTCAAGGTTTTACACATACTGGGCATCTTTTTCACATTAAAAAAACTGGTGCAAATCGGCCACTTATCATTTTAGCAATTTTTGGAACATTTAGTGCCGCTGGATTTGCTATTTATTATACTTCTAAATCTATTCCACACTTTCTAATTTATATACTTCTTGCCTTTGTTTTAGCGTTTCTTTTAGAAGTATTATTAAGAGTTTTAATGAAAAGAACAATTACAAAACAGATAGAGCATCCACACAGAGGAGTGTAGTTATGAAAAGAGCCAATACTATTTTAATTACAATTATTATAATACTTGTTCTGGTGATTATTGCTGGAGCAGGTGCATACTATTTTTTAAATTCTGATACCAATCATGATATTAAAAATATACCTAAAGAGATTAGAACACCAAGTATTCAAACTATTGAAGTGGGAAAACAAGTAGAAAAACTCTCACAAATAGGACCTCTCTACCCTTTAGATCAATTTACTTTAAACCTTAGAAGTGAGCATGGCAATACATACTTAGTTGTAAAACTTGATCTTGAACTTAGCATTTCAGAGTTAAAAAATGAACTTGATGCTAAAAATGCGGTAATTAGAGATGCTATTCTAAGGATTTTAACATCCAAATCCTTAGAAGATCTCTCTAGTGATGAAGGCAAAGAGAGATCCATCGATGAGATTATCAATGATCTAAACCTAATGCTTCATGATGGGTATATAAAAAATATCTA
>CAZMBK010000212.1:0-2540 GCA_964564315.1 uncultured Sulfurimonas sp. | reverse complement strand
CGAATAGAAGCAAACCCATATGCAGTTGTTTTTTCAACAGCATCCACTTCCTCTTGCCTTACTATGCCCCCTAGAGCAAAAACCTTAATTCTTCTCCCTTGAAGTACTCTTTGTAACTCTTCTATACCCTTAGGCTCACCCTTGTTCGGTGTTATAAATATTGGGCTATATGTAACATAGTCTGCCCCTACTCTCTCCGCATTCATAACTTCTGCTTCACTATGAGTACTTATAATGACACATAAACCTAGCTCTTTTGCTTTTTCTACCTCTTCAAACTGTGTTGATGTAAGATGTACCCCATATGCTTGGAGTTTAAATGCTAAAGCCACATCTTGATGAATAATAGCTTTGAGACCCTCAAACTGTGAACACACCTCTACAAAATGTTCTGCTTGTGTAGCATAGTTTGGGTTTGATTTATCACGGTAGAGAGCATAATCAGGGAGGTGTTTTACAAACTGTTCATGTAAAATACTGCGAAAAACTGCAGGAGTATCTGTGTAGAACTCTCTTGAAGTTATAAGGTACTTTTTTAGCATCTATCTATAGAGTGGATTTTGAAAGTCAACAGGATTTACATCAATACTACCCAAGTAGATGTTGGCCAAGGTTGCTATATGCTTATGAAGTCTATTTAAAAGATAAAGTTCTAAGGGTGTATACTTCGCACGTGACTCTGCTATGAAAGATTGTAAAAAAGCTAAACTATCAGTCTCATTCTCAAACTGTATCTCTTTTATAATACTCTGTATTTCATCATACTCATCACCACAAGCACTTAAAAAGTCATAACTCAGATCCATTGTTTTTAAATTTTCAAGAGATTTACTAAATGCAAAGTGATTGTAAAGCATACAGCCTACAAAGTACTCTATATCAGAGGGTTCAAACTCACTATATTGCTTTGCTTCATCACTAAAATGTTCATGCCAAATTGCTAAAATCTTATCTGTTTTCTCTTTCATATTTTTCTCTTTATAACTAATTTTTGAAATTGTAGCTACTTCAGGCTTAGGTTTTCTTAAGCAAATTTTCTCACACAAAAGGATATACTAAATTTATGATTAAAATCACGACTAATAAGAGTCTTAATATTGTTCTTCCAAACACAAACAGAGCCTTAAAAGAAGCACTCTCTAGTGCTACACCAAAAGAGTTAGAACAACTCTCACAAGGGAAAGATCTCAAGTCAGTTTTAGACTCACTCCTCAAACAAAGCACTGCAGACAACTCTTCTGATAAACTACTCCTTAACCTTGTAAAAAACAACCCTACACTAAAATCTCTTTCAAATGTAACACCAACACTCAAGGAGTTACAAAGCTCACTACAAAAAGAGCCAACACAAACACCACTCACTCAAAAGGTACAAAGCTTTTTAGAAGGAGTACAAGATATAGATGAGAAAGGACTCCAAAGTAAACTCAAAGATTCAGGTGTTTTTTTAGAGAGTAAGATAAAAAACTTACAAACCCCTCAGCAGGAGTTAAAAACTCTTCTTAGTGATCTTTCAAAAGCACTAGAGAGTAGTAATATTTCTACCGTAAAAGGAGTCTCTAGCGATATAAAACAACTTCTTGAGAGCGATCTCTTTAAGGGTGTCTCAAAAAATGAGATTTTACAGAGTGAAAAAACAGAGACACCCCTTCTTGAGAGAACAGCCCAAGAGGTAAAAAAAGTAATAACAAATATTTCTCAGCGTTTAGACTCAAATGTTGATAAAACACTCCAAGCAAATGATGTTCTCTTTACAAAAAATACAAAAATATTGATTGACAAACTACCACTCTATTCCAAACAGGAGCAACTGCAGCCACAAGTTCAAACAAAAGAGCTATTCTCTAACGATATAAAAGCACTTCTTTTAAAAGCACAAGATGAGTTAACAAATAGTACATCAACTCCCAATAAACAAGAGATTTTAAAACAGGTAGATAAGCTACTACTTCAGATAGACTACCATCAACTAGTTTCTCAACTCTCAAATGCTACATCACTCTATATCCCTTACTCTTGGGATGCTTTAGAAGATGGTAATATCAGCATTAAAAATCAAAAAGATGGTCGTTTTTTTACCGATATAAACCTAACACTCAAAGATTTTGGTGCATTAAAACTACGACTAGGACTCTTTGAGAACAAACAACTCAATATCAACCTCTCAACCGATAGTCAAGAGCTAAAATCTCTTCTACAAGAGAGTATTTCGACTCTACGAAAACAACTAAGTAGTGTTGGAATTGATCCAAAAGAGATACGTTTTTTAGAAGATAAAAGATCCAACTATGATGAAGCAACACAGAGTTTAAATGTAGGGTTTGAGGTGAAAGGATGAGAACAAAAGCAGTTGCACTCAAGTATGATAAAGAGAGTAGTAATGCACCAAAAGTTACCGCTAAGGGAGAAGGCTTTACTGCAGAAAACATCATAAAGATAGCTAACCTCAACGATGTTCCCATCAAAAAAGACGAAGATTTAGTCGAGATGCTCTCTCAGCTTGAAATAGATAGAGAAGTACCTCCTGAGATGTATAAGGC
>CAZMBK010000211.1:0-2573 GCA_964564315.1 uncultured Sulfurimonas sp. | reverse complement strand
ATATATGTGTTTAAAAAGTACTCCAATATCTCTTGGCGTTTCGCCTCTTTCTCGTTACCACTTAACAAAATAGTCTCTAAACTCAATATACTCAAGAACATACCCCTATATTTAATAGAAGGATTATAGGAAAATTATTCAAAACCTCTTATTAAACTCTTTTACTTCATAGTTTCTCCATAGATATTTAATAGAATTCATTTATTAAAATTACACAAAAGGTGTTATTATGAAAATTTTTTCCGAAGATGGACAATGTTTTATTGATATGGAGTATGCCTTAACTATAAATGAGGTTTCTCAATTTCACCAAGAAATCACCCCTCTACTTACAACAGATAAAGAGTTTGTTGTTCACTGCATAGATTTAAAAGATATTGATTCTACAGGATTACAAATTTTAATTGCCTTGAAAAAACAACTCAATAAAGCAAATATACTTTTTGAAATTACAGCAGGATATAGGTTTAAAGAGTACATAGATTTTTTTCAACTGACACAATACTTTGAAGGAGATATAGTATGAATCTTGATTTTGTAGATATGCTAGATGGCTATAAAGCAGAAAACGATGAGCTCCTACAGAAGATGGAAGATGCTCTGATGGATATACAAGAAAATGGTATGGATGATGAAAATATAAATGCTGTTTTTCGTGCTGCACATACTATTAAGGGGAGTTCGGGGATGTTTGGGATTGACTATATTGTTAATTTCACACATATAGCAGAAAATTTACTAGATAAAATCAGAAATCATAAAATAGAGATTACAGAAGATCTTATACAATTACTTTTAGCATGTAAAGATCATATGCAAACCCTTATCGATTTTGTGATGAGTGACCCTGAGGGTGAACCAGATGAAGAGATTCAAGCAGACTCTCAAACACTTATATATGAACTCCAAGAGTTTTTAGGTGGTGGGAGCAATTCCAAAGAAGAGAAACAAGAGACAAAAGTTGTAGTAGAGAAGGAAGAAAACAACTCTCCAGAAAGTGTTAATGAATTTAAAATTAACATACAATTTGGAAGTGATATATTTAACCACGGCTTTGATACTTATACTTTTATTCATTATCTCTCAGAGATAGGTGATATAAAAAGTATCCTAACCGACACAGAGTCTATTCCTCTTTTTGATACTATAAATCCACTTGAATGTTACATGGAGTATGAAATAGAACTCCATACTCTAAAAGATATAGCAGTAGTGAAAAATGCATTTGATTTTGTAAAAGAGAGTTCTACTATTTCTATTATTAACTTATCTGATCCCCAAGCAAGTACAGAGAGTGTGGAGGAAGTAGAAGTTGCAAAGCAAGAGAGTAAAGAGATACAGCAAGAAGTTGTCAAAAAAACAAACCCTAAAGTAAAAAAACATGCCACAGCAGTGAAACAAACAAACTACATTCGGATTGAAGCAAATAAAGTAGATAGCCTTATAAATCTTATTGGGGAGATGGTAATAGCAAATGCAGCCGTTATGCAAAAAGCAACAAATCTTAAAGAGTCAGATTTAGTTGAATCAGTCTCGACCGTTACAAGAATGCTTGAAGAGGTACGTGAAAATGCCATGAGTATTCGTATGGTGCAGATAGGAGAAACTTTTAACAAGTTTAAGCGAATTGTACATGACACAGCCAATAAAGTTGGTAAAAAAGTTGAGCTAATTATAAATGGAGGCGATACAGAACTAGATAAAACTGTTATTGAAAAAATTGCTGATCCACTTGTGCATCTTATTCGTAACTCAGTTGATCATGGAATAGAATCTCCTCAAGATCGAGAAGAAGCTGGAAAAAAACCAGTCGGTGTTCTTGAACTAAAAGCCTACCATGATGCAGGCTCCATAGCTATAGAGATCATAGATGATGGAAAAGGTCTTGATGCAGAGCTATTACTTGCAAAAGGAATAGAGAAGGGGTTAGTTGAAGAAGGAGAAGAACTCACACAAAAAGAGATTTATGATCTTATCTTACAACCTGGTTTTTCAATGGCAAAAGCAGTCACCGATATATCAGGTCGTGGTGTGGGAATGGATGTTGTACAGAGAAACATTAGTGAGCTCCATGGAAGTATAGAGATAGATAGTCAAAAATCAAAAGGGACAAAGATAACCATTCGGCTTCCTCTGACACTAGCAATTATAGATGGATTTTTGATTAAAGTTGGTAATACACACTTTATAATTCCTCTAAATATGTTAGTAGAGTGTATAGAACTCAGTAACAATACAAAAGCTAAAATGAAAAAAAACAGTTATATAAACCTACGGGGAAGTGTGTTACCACTTCTTAATATTAGTGAATATTTTAAGATTCCACAAACAGACTCTTTAAGAAACAATGTCATTGTCATTCAGTATGGCACACAAAAAATGGGAATCATTGTGGATGAACTTCTTGGAAAATTACAAACTGTTATAAAACCAATGGGACGACTCTTTAAAGAGTTAAAGTACTTTAGTGGCTCTACCATTTTAGGAAGTGGAGAAGTAGCACTAATTATGGATATACCAATCATGCTATCTATGATGGAATCTAAACAAAAAGAGCTTGTAGCTTAAAAAAG
>CAZMBK010000210.1:0-2619 GCA_964564315.1 uncultured Sulfurimonas sp. | reverse complement strand
CTATGATTATGATGGTGGCAGATATACTTAAAGCATGTGGCATAGGCTACAGACTACAACTCAACTCTTTAGGCGATCAAAACTGTATGCCTCAGTATCGTGACTCTTTAGTAAGTTTTATAGAGTCTGTTGAAGATGAGATCTGTGAAGATTGTAAACGACGCAAAGAGACAAATCCTATTCGTGTACTTGATTGTAAAAATGCAAAGTGTCAAAGCCTTTATGAGAGTGCCCCAAAACTTATAAATGCTCTATGTGAGAGTTGTGAGAGTGATTTTTCTAAACTTAAAACGATTTTAGATGCTAATGGTATAGCATATGAGATAGATACAAATCTTGTCCGTGGACTAGACTACTACTCTAAAACTGCATTTGAGTTTGTAAGTGACAACATTGGAAGCCAGAGTGCTATTGCTGGTGGTGGACGTTACGATAGACTTGTAGAGTTTTTAGATGGTCGCCCTACTCCTGCTGTTGGTTTTGCTATGGGAATAGAGAGGTTAATGGAACTTATAGTTATGCCAGAGTCTAAACGCGAAGGGTACTACATAGGTGCTATGGATGCAGAGGCTGTGGACTTAGTTGTCAAACTTACACAGAGTAAACGCCAAAGTAAAAAAGTAGCTTGTGATTTTAAAGCGAAAAATCTTAAAAATCACCTCAAAGGGGCAGATAAAGCAAATGCTAGATTTTGTTGTGTTATAGGGAGTGATGAGCTTGAAAATGGTACTATTTGGATAAAAGATCTGCAAAACAAATCGGAAGAGACTATAAATCTTAAAGATTTTTAATAGTTTTTATACTCACATTCTCTATATTAGGATTATCTTTTGAATAACTTTGGTCTCAACATCTGGTCAGACAATAACTTCATCATTCAAGGTGATGAAGTCACCCTTAACTACAAGTCAAACCCCTCTCTTTTAGAGATTACAAATAAGATTAGAGAGAAAGATGTAAGAGGTCCAATCATCCTCCGTTTTCCTCATCTCATCAACAAGCAGATTCAAAGTCTCTATAACTCTTTTAATTTTGCCATACAAGAGAATGAATATAGAGGAAACTTTCAAGCTGTTTTTCCACTCAAGGTAAATCAATTTCCCTATGTTGTCGATGCAGTAACACAAAAGGGAGAAGCATTTCACTATGGGCTCGAAGCAGGGAGTAAGGCAGAACTACTCTTAGCTATGAGTAAAATAAATGCAAATTCTCCCATCACAGTGAATGGTTTTAAAGATAAAGAGATGATAACTTTAGCTTTTATAGCAGCACAAGCGGGTCATAATATTACCATTACTATAGAGGGACTTGGAGAGTTAAAGACCATCATAGAAGTAGCAAAAAATTCCTCTTTAAAAATACCAAATATTGGTATTCGCGTGCGACTCCATAGTACAGGGAGTGGCTCATGGGCAAAAAGTGCAGGCATGGATGCTAAGTTTGGTCTTACAGCAACGGAGATACTCGAAGCGACAAGACTCTTAGATGAAGCGAAACTCTTAAAGAAGTTTAGTATGATTCATTTTCATATTGGCTCACAAATGGACGATATAGCACCTATAAAAAGAGCACTTAGAGAGGCTGGAAATATTTATGCTGAACTTAAGATGCTTGGAGCTGATGCACTCAATAACATAAATATTGGTGGAGGATTAGCCGTACCTTATGAGCAACACTCAGATGTAAAACTCCATAACTACTCCATAGAAGAGTTCTCGAGTAGTGTGGTCTTTTTACTCAAGGAAATTATGAATGCAAAGGGAGTTTCTCATCCTGATATTTTTACAGAATCAGGACGCTTTATAGTTGCTTCTCATGCTGTACTTATTACTCCTGTTTTAGAACTTTTTACACAAGACTACCATGAAAGACTACTGCGTTTAAAAGAGGTTAATCCACCCCTTGTTCAAGAGCTTAGTGAGTTATATAGCTCTATGAGACCTGAAAACTGTATAGAATACCTCCATGATGCACTCGATCATATAGAGTCTCTACTTACACTTTTTGATCTTGGATATATAGACCTACAAGATCGTTCAAATGCTGAGATATTAGTACATAATATTATTAAAAAATCTCTGCATTTAACATCAGATATTCCAAGTAGTGAGATGAAACAACTTCAAGTAAACCTTCAAGAGCGTTATCTTATAAATGCCTCAATATTTCAAAGTCTACCTGACTACTGGGGGCTTAAACAACACTTTCCTGTTATGCCACTGCACCATTTAAATAAAAAAGCACTTCGTAGTGCTTCTATATGGGATATCACTTGTGATAGTGATGGAGAGATAGGTTTCAACCCCGACAAACCACTTCATCTACATGATATAGATTTAGAAAAAGAGGATTACTTTTTAGGATTTTTTAATGTTGGAGCATATCAAGAAGCTTTAGGAATGGGACATAATCTTTTTACACATCCAAATGAGTACACTGTTCACATTACTAATAACTCCTTTGAAATTATAAATGCAGTAGAGTCAAAAAGTACCCTTCAAATTTTAGATAGTATAGGCTACGATACAAAAAAACTTTTAAAAAAACTTAAAGCAGAGTTGCACAAAAGCACTTTTAGCACAGAAAAAGAAAAAAGTGCTACACTTTCAAAACTAGAGA
>CAZMBK010000209.1:0-2620 GCA_964564315.1 uncultured Sulfurimonas sp. | reverse complement strand
TTTTATTAGGGAGTGTTACATTAGCACTACTTTTTAGTGGATGTACACAAGAGACACAAAATAAGATTGGACGTAGTATTCAAAACTGGACAGGGACAAATGGTGTTTTAGATATCTATATGGGTGGTAAACTTGTTCAGCGTTTTATTAAGATAGATAAACTATCAACTGCTGTTGCAACAGATGGTATTGAATCAAGAAACTATAGATATGGGTATGGATATTTAGATCTAAATCAAAACTATAAGTTGGATGTTGGCGAGAAGAAACTCTACTTTGAAGTAAGTAACTACTCAACACCGTATGTTTTTTATGATAATCCAGTGAGATAAACAGTGGATGTTGTAGAACTTTTTAAACATTTCGTAGGAGTAAAGAGTGAAACACCTGATGATGGTGGATTACTTGATTTTATAGAGGAGTATCTTGAGGGTTTTGATGCTGTACGTATTGATGTTGCAGATGTGAAAAATCTCTTTATTTATAAAAAGTTTTCTGAGGGTGAACATCTTTGTTTTGCAGGGCATGTTGATGTTGTCCCCGCAGGAGACTCTTGGGATACGAACCCTTATGAAGCTGTAGAAAAAGATGGGTATATCTATGGACGTGGTACTCAAGATATGAAGAGTGGTGTCGCTGCATTTACTCAAGCTGTAAAAGAGGCAGAAAACTTTAAGGGGACACTCTCTCTTTTGCTTACCTCTGATGAAGAGGGTGATGCTATTAACGGAACAGTAAAAGTATTAGAGTTCTTAGAAAACAATGATATGCTTCCAGACGCTTGTGTAGTCGCAGAGCCTACTTGTGAGAATATTTTTGGTGATGCTATTAAAGTGGGTCGTCGTGGTTCCATTAATGGCTATCTCACACTCAAGGGAAAGCAGGGGCATGCTGCTTATCCTGAAAAAGCTATAAATCCTATACACAATATTGCAACAGTTTTAGCTAATATGGCTGGAGTTGATTTAGATAATGGTGATGAGTCATTTGCACCAAGTAAGTTTGTTGTGACCGATATTCGCTCTGGAATGCAAGTAACAAATGTTACACCAAATGAACTCAAAATGATGTTCAATGTCAGAAATAATACAAAAACAAGCCAAAAAGAGCTTATTGATTTTGTAGCAAAACATATGGGTGCGCTTGATTATGAGTTACATTTAACACAGGGATCTTACCCTTTTAAAACAGATACAGATACAAAAATTGTAAAGCATATAGATAGTGCTATAGAAGAAGTGACCGGAGTGAAAACAAAACACTCAACTGCTGGTGGTACAAGTGATGCTCGCTTTATTGCTCCTCTTGGTGTTGCTGTTATAGAGTTTGGAGTAAGAAATGACTCTATTCACTCTGTAAATGAGAGAACAACACGAGCAGAAGTAGAAAGTCTTTGTAAAGTTTTTAAATCTCTTATTAAAAATTGGAGTATATAATGAAAAAGTTTGTATTGCTAATATTTTTTATATCTTCTCTTTGGAGTAGTGATATTCACTGGCCTAGTGATTATAAAAAAGCACTCATTCAAGCAAAAAAAGAGCACAAATTAGTTTATATTTTGATAACATCAGATGCATGTCAATGGTGTAGAAAGTTTGAATCTACAACACTACAAAATCTACAGATAAAAAAAAGACTCTTTAAAAATTATGTGCCTATTCATCTCTCAAGAGATAGAGATATAATACCCAAAGAGTTTAAGAAAGCACCTGTACCTCGTCATTATTTTACAAATGCAGAAGGAAAAATTCTTTACTCCTCTTTAGGATATAGAGATGATGTAATGTTTAATGCATTTATGGATAATGCACAAGAGAGGGAATGTAAAAATCAAAAAAAGGATAAAAAATAATGAAATTAGTACAAACAAGTAATGCCCCCTCAGCTATAGGACCATACTCTCAAGCAGTTGTGGCAAATGGCATAGTATATACATCAGGACAGATAGCATTGACACCAGAGGGTGGTGATGAGCTTTTAAATGAAGATGTAGTAGTGCAAGCTGTCCGTGTCATGAAAAATCTTGAGGCGGTTTTAGTAGAAGCTGGAAGCTCTTTAGATAATGTTTTAAAGACAACTATATTTTTAGCAAGTATGGATGATTTTGCTCTTGTAAATGAAGTCTATGCGGAAGCATTTGGCTCACACAAACCAGCACGAGCTACTGTAGCAGTAAAAACTTTGCCTAAAAATGCACTTGTTGAGATCGATGCAATCGCTTTAGTTAAGTAATTAATCTAAACTTAAAGCTAAGTTGGATATAATTCCGAACTTTTTGTAGAAATACATACATATTTAAGGACCGTAGATGTACGCAATTATTAAAAATGGTGGTAAGCAGTATAAAGTAACAGAGGGTGATGAATTATCACTTGATAAAATGTCACTTGAAGCTGGTACTACTTTAGAAATCAAAGAAGTTTTAGCAGTTAACGCTGGTGAACTTAAAATGGGAGCTCCTTTTGTTGAAGGCGCTGTAGTTACTGCTGAAGTTATCAGAGAAGGCCGTGATAGAAAAGTTATTACTTTCAAAAAACGTCGTCGTAAAGATAGTAAAGTTAAACGTGGTTTCAGAAGAGACTTCACTCGTGTTCGTATCACGAAAATAGCTGCATAAGCT
>CAZMBK010000208.1:0-2670 GCA_964564315.1 uncultured Sulfurimonas sp. | reverse complement strand
TGAGTAATATGATAAATATAGAAGGTTTAAGTATCAATGGTGAGGATGGTGGACTACTTATAGCATTTCGATCTCCTCTAGCTGATGCTGATGCACTTGTAATTAGCTTGAAAAATCCAAAAGAGATGTTTTTAAAAGGTGTGAAACCTGAGTTTGGAAAGGCAATACGAGTTGATTTAAAAGGTTTGGGTATTCGAGATATTACTTATGATAAAGAGAAAAAAGGGTACTGGATTATAGCTGGTGGTAGCGATAATAGAGAGTCGAAGTTTGAATTATGGTTTTGGGATAGGGTAAATAGCACTCTAAAACTTGTAAAAAATCAGCCAAGTATAGGGTATGGTGAGGGTATTACTGTTGTAAATACGGAATCCAAAAAACCAGGACTCTTTATAGTTGAAGATAATGGTAAAAAACCTAATAAGTCTGCTACATATATTATGATAGATAGGGACAGTTTATGAAATATTTTTTAATTAGCATTTTGCTCTCAATAGTTTTGAATGCGGGAGAACCAACCTGTTATACGGTGCAGTTATTAAGTAGATCAAATAGTGTTAAAAATCATGAAGTTGTTGTAAGTGGCACTTATGATAGTTCATGTAAAATTATGGAAATTGGAACTGCTATAACAGTTCGTTGTGGTTGTTTTGAAAAGTATAAAGAGGCAAAAAAACATAGAGAAGAACTTGCTAAAGAGTTTAAAGATGCTTATGTCTCAACAACTTATAAAAGTCGTTTCGATGTAAAAAAAGTGCCACTGGTTGCAAACTATACAAAGAAAGTTATTGAAGTTCAAGAAAAAGTTAAAGTTATAAATTTACCAAAAAAGTTAGTAGTAAAGGAATCCACTCCAGTAGTAGTTTTACAAAGAAAAACAGAAGAGAAGAGAAGAGAAAAGAAATTAAAAAAGAGTAAAAAGAAAAAAAAGAGTAAAAAGAAAGAAAAAATTATTAAAAAGAGAAAAGGCAGTTGGTTTTATGAGCGCTATTTAGATGATTTAAAAAGTAAAAAGCCAAATAAATTTTATGGATATGAGTACTCATTTGGAGCACAACTAAGTTATGATATTGCTTATTTTGATGAAGCACAAAGTGATTACTATAAAAATGATTGGAGAAGGGTTCGAATTAACCATAAAGGGAGTTTTTTAGATAAAAAACTGTTTTATGAGCTAGAGTATAGTTTTACAGGTGATAGTAGTTATAAAGATGTTTATCTTGGATATGAAAATAAGATTAAAACTGTAGAGTCTGAGTATAGAATTAAAGTTGGAAATATAAAAATTCCTTTCTCTCTTGATCGCTATACAACATCTAAGAATATTACTTTTATGGAAAGAGCACTGAATGATGCATTTAGTGAAAACAGAAAACTAGGGGCTGAAGTTCTTTTATATAAACAAATAAGTAACTCAAGAATTAATCTTTTTACTGCACTCTATACAAATTCTATTGATGAAAATAGAGATAATGAAGTAGCAAAAAATGGGTATTCAGTTCGTGCAACCTATGCATATAAAATCAAAAAACAACATCTATTATCTCTTGGTTTTGGATTTCAAGGGCGAGATATGAATGGGGATGATTTAAAAATAAATCAAGGAGCTGAGGCAAAATTTGTGAATAAAAAGTATGTTTCAGTAAGCATAAAAGATGTAAAAGATCTTACAAAACTTAATGTAGAAGCACTCTATATTTATGAAAAATACTCATTACAAGCTGAGTACACCCAATCGACGGTTGCTGCATATAATAGTAAAACAGAGTTGCAAAATTATAATTTTAATGCATACTATATGCAGGGAAGCTATTTTCTTATAGGGAAGGGAAAAAAGTATAAATTTAAAACAGCTACACTTGGAAAAATAAAACCAAATAGAGATGGTGCAGTGGAAATTGCAGCACGATATTCATACATAAATCTTAGAGACACTACACAAGATAAAAAAGAAGATGGTGGGACACAAGAGGATGTAACTATTGGTGTAAACTGGTATGTTAACAATGAAATAAAGGTAATATTTAATTATATTGTTTCTAAGCCTGATGTTTACAAAGATACTCCTGAAGATTCTTATCAAGGGCTTTATCAAGTAATGCAAGGAAGATTGCTCTTTAGTTTTTAAATGTTTAGAAACTCACTAGAAGCTCACAATTATTAGATATAATCTTAAAACAAAGGGGATAAAATGAAAGTAATTATTAATAGTATAATAGGATTGTCGTTATTGTTTGCTGTTGGCTGTTCAACTGCATCAATAGTAACAACAGATAAGTCACTTCCAGTAGTATATGCAGATATTAACGAAACACATGAAAAGAAAAATAATGTAACGATCTCTCTATTTAGGCTTAATAACTATACAGATACACCTCGAGCTGGCATGCGTGCATCTAACCTTATCGAAGGGATTCTTTTAGCAAAGGGTTATAATGTAACAAGTCATCTTAAAGATAAACTACCTACGATGAAAAAAGCTAGAAAAATAGCAAAAGAAGATGGTAGTAAGTACTTTATGTATGGTGGTGTGAGTGAATGGCGTTATAAAACAGGGATAGATGGTGAACCAGCTGTAAGTCTTCAAGTAAGCCTTTATAAAACAAAAAAATCTAAACTAGTATGGAGTGCAACTGCATCTGATAGTGACTGGGGTAATGCTTCCATTGG
>CAZMBK010000207.1:0-2684 GCA_964564315.1 uncultured Sulfurimonas sp. | reverse complement strand
TTTCATAATGGTATTCAAAAAGCCCTTGATGGAGTAACTAGCATTGAAGAGATTTTAAAGGTGGCAAAAGGCTAATGAAGTACTTTATAGCAACTGTTTTAACAAGGGGAAAGAAAGAGGAGCTTGGATTTTATGCAAAAGATAAACAAGAAGCTGCTAGTTTTGCAAAACTAAAATTTTCTGGCATTATTATTAAAGTTCTTGAAGGCAAAGAACCTTTTGAAAATCAATTTAAAAGATTTAAAATAGATTTTTTAAAAAACTTCTCTAAAAAAAAGATTAAACAGGACTCTCTTATAGCTGCTGTTAGGCAACTTGCTGTTATGACAAATGCTGGTATTTCCATACATGATTCACTTAGTGAAATTGCAAGTGCCACTGATGACCAAGCACTTAAAACTGTCTTTTCTAAACTAGCCGATGATATAAACTCAGGACACTCAATGTCAGATTCTATGGAAAACTTTCGTTTTGAACTGGGTAATCTTGCTATTGCCATGGTACAACTTGGAGAGAAAACTGGTAATCTTGATGATGCACTCTATGCACTTGCAGATATGCTTGAGGAGATTCGAGCAAACATTGTAAAGTTTAAAAAAGCTATGGCCTACCCTCGAAATGTTATGATTGCAATGGCTGTCGCATTTAGTGTACTACTTACATATGTTGTCCCCCAATTTAAAGATATTTTTGCACAACTTGGAGCAGACCTCCCTGCCCCAACAATTATTTTACTTACTCTTTCAGATTTACTTGTAAACTATGGTCTTTTAGTACTTTTAGCAATTATAACTTTTATTTTTGCTTTTAAGTATGGTATAAATAATAACAAACAATTTAAACTTGGCTGGCACAAAGTTCTTCTTCGCATGATAATTATGAAAAATATCATTAAGTTTTCTACACTTAGTCGTTTTACACTTGTCTTTTCAGAACTTATACGTGCAGGTATTCCCATAGCTGAAGCCTTAGACACATCTATAGAGATGATAGATAATCTTCCATTAAAGTATAAACTCCAATCTGTGAGATTTGTAGTTGAAAAAGGTGGCACACTAAACAAAGGTCTTGAAGAAACAGAACTTTTTGAAAATATGATTTTACAGATGGTTCGAGCAGGAGAAGATAGTGGTACACTTGATGCCATGATTCAAAAAGTGGCTGAGTATTATAAGATGCGTTTTGATGCGATTATTGATGGGTTGAGTGAGGCTATTGAGCCAATAATGCTCTTTTTTATTGCGGCTATGGTTATTTTACTTGCTCTGGGTATCTTTTTACCAATGTGGGATATGGGAAATGCTGTACAAGGAAGATAATTTTTAAAGGGTTTTTACAACCCGCTTCACCTTCTCTAAAAATACTAACATACTCTGCTCAGCCCCTTTAATTTTATATATAATTTTAGTGTCAAATATCTTCTCTAAAATATCTATACCAAAAGATTCACACTCATAATCAATAAAACGAGAATCACTATATTCCATCTCTATAGTAGTAAATTTTTCTTTTTTATACTCCTTAAACTCTGCTTCTTGTAGAACTAAATTTACTGCATCACTATAGGCACGAACAAGTCCGCCCATACCCAATTTTGTTCCACCAAAATAGCGAACAATTATTACAGCAGAATTTATAAGTTCTTGCCCCTGCAGTACCATCAGTGAAGGTTTTCCAGAAGTGCCTTTAGGTTCACCATCATCACTAGAGTGTTCTACTATCTGATCAAACTCATTTAGGTATCTAAAGGCTGTTACAAAGTGTCTCGCTTTTGGATGTTGTTCTTTGAGTCTCTCTAATGTAGTTTCATAATCTTTGTAGGGCATAAGCCAAGCAATAAATTTTGATTGCTTGACTTCAAGTGTATGGGTCGAAATATTTGTAGTATATTTCATAAAAGAGTTATGCTAAGTTTGTATAAACTTTTTGAACATCCTCATCATCTTCTAGTTTTTCTAGGATTTTATCTATTTCAACATGATCCTCTTCACTAATTTCTATAGGAGTATTTGCAATACGCTCAAGTGTTGCTTTCTTAATCTCTATACCCATACTCTCTAATGCAGAGTTTAAAGTACCAAAGCTAGTATAATCAGCAGTTACAAGACACTCGCCCTCTTCCTCTTCAATCTCTTCAAGACCAGCATCAATGAGTTCAAGCTCTAATTCTTCAATGTCCATTCCCTCTTTAAGGTCAAACTCAAAAAGTGCTTTACGAGAAAACATAAACTCTAATGAACCTTTGTTTAACATTTCAGCACCATTTTTTGTAAGTATATTTTTCACATTTGCTACGGTACGTGTGTTATTATCTGTAGCACATTCTATGAAGATAAGTACTCCATGATGTGCTTTACCCTCAAAGTTTACCTCCGCCATATCTTTGAGATCTTTTGCAGTAGCACGCTTTATTGCAGCATCAATGTTATCTTTAGGCATATTTTCAGATTTAGCATTAAGAATAGCAGTACGAAGTTTCGGATTCATATCCGGATCACCACCACCATCTTTTGCTGCCATTGTAATAACTTTACCTAGTTTAGGAAAAAGCTTTGACATTGCTCCCCATCTTTTTAACTTTGATGCTTTTCTATACTCAAACGCTCTACCCATAAAAATTCCTCTTATAATATTGTTTGGAATTATAGCGTTTATTGTATAATATCGCATAAGGAAGAGAGATG
>CAZMBK010000206.1:0-2684 GCA_964564315.1 uncultured Sulfurimonas sp. | reverse complement strand
CTTATAGATGAAGCTTCTATGATAAACTCAGCACTTTTTGCAAGACTTATGGGAAAAATTTCTCGCAAGGCTATCATAATTATAGTAGGAGATGATGCACAACTTCCTCCCATCGGGGCGGGAAATGTTCTCTCTGATGCCTTAACATTAGAACTTGCCCCCATCGTAAAACTAACACAGATTTATAGACAGAGTGAGGATCAGGCTATTACACTTATAGCCAATGAAATACGAAAGGGAGAAGTTCCTGAGTATAGAGCAAAGTATGATGACTTTGAGTTTATAGATGTAAGTATTCAAAACTACTACTCTCTTCGCAATCAACTCTCTCAAAATGAACTTAAAGATTTACGTGAGGAGAACTCACAGCAGATAGTAGTGGAGATAATTCATAAAGTTGTGGACTCTATCGAAAAAGCTCGTTATAGACTGAAAAATAAGCAGATAAAAGAGTATTTGAACTATTTTCAAGTGATAACTCCTATGAAAGGGGGTATTCTTGGTAGTGCTAACTTAAATAAAGTTTTGCAAGAGTACTTCAATCCTAACCCAAAGCAGTGTGTAAAGAGGGGTGGTTTAGAGTTTCGACTTATGGATAAGGTGGTACATACCAAAAATGAAAATATGACCTCATGGAGTGGCGATGGTTTTAAAATGGGAGAAGACTCTAACCAGCGACGTATCTTTAACGGTATGAGTGGATTGCTTTTTAAAATAGAGGAAGAGGATGAACAGGTTTTTGTTTTCTACCCAAATGAGGATGTGGTTGTGGTCTATGAGTATGAGGAGTTAAAATCTCACTTAATGCTCTCTTATGCCCTGACTATTCATAAAGTACAAGGGATGGAGTATGACATTGTAGTGATACCTATGAGTTTTACACATTTCATTATGCATAATACAAAACTTATCTACACTGCAATTACTCGTGCAAAACATAAGTGTATTTTAGTAGGTGAGGGTGGTGCTTTTGAGAGTGGTTGTAAAAAGTTTGAATCAACAAGACGCGATACTGTACTATTAGAATTATAATAAGGAAAAGAGAAATGATAAAAAATGATGAGATTATAAAAGCATTTAATTTTAGACATGCTTGTAAGGTTTTTGATGCAGATAAAAAGATATCTGAAGCAGACTTTGAGACTATTTTAGAGACTGGGCGACTCAGTCCGAGTTCTTTTGGTTTTGAGCCATGGAAGTTTTTAGTGGTTCAAAACAGAGCACTTCGTGAGAAGTTAAAAGAGGTAACATGGGGAGCCCAAGGAACACTTTTAACTGCAAGCCACTATGTCATAATTCTTTCGAGAAAAGAGTCAACACTAAAGTATGATAGCGAGTATATTTCTCATATGATGTATGATGTGCATCACATACCTGAGGAGATGGCGGAAAAACGTCGTAGTTTTTATAAAACATTTCAAGAGAGTGATTTTAAACTTTTAGAGAGTAAGCGAGCTACTTTTGACTGGGCAAACAAACAGTGCTATATTGCACTTGGAAATATGATGAGTTGTGCAGCAATGCTTGGCATAGACTCTTGTGCAGTAGAGGGTTTTAGAGCGGATGCATTAGAAGCACTAATGGTAAAAGAGTTTGGTATGGATAGTGAAAAGTTTGGAGTGGCTGTTATGGTAGCTTTTGGTTATAGAGTTGACGAGCAAAAAGTAAAAACTCGCCAATCTAAGGAAGAAGTGATAGAGTGGTATAAATAAAAAAGAGCTTACTTTCCTTCTATAAATGAAGTGAGCTCTTTTACTCCGTTTATGGCATCTACTGCTGTAATTTTCCCATTATCTAAGCGAACAACAATGATTTGTTCAGTATCTACTCCTGCACGAAATGGTGCTGCTTTTACTGGGTCATCAAGAATTAAAACAGTGTGTTTCAAATCTTTGAGTCCAGGGAGAATGAACATACTGCGTATAAGTGAAGGTGCTGCACTTACATCTGCGATAAACTGAGTAGAATTTTTATTTAAGTACTCTGCATCTTTTGTACTGATATAGTCATTACAAGTGTGTGCAGCATCTTTACTAAATGCAAAAATTAATTTTTTTGTATCTGTTTGAATAGTGTGTGCTTTTTCAAACTGATCATTAATCTTTAAGGGTGTTACAGTTTTTCCAACTACTAAGTTTGGTTCTACATTTAAGAGCTCTTTATCCTGAGAACTACACCCTATAAAAAATGTAAGTACGAATGCGATTATGAGTTTTGTCATAAGTTTCCTTTGGTATATTTTTTGGAATCTTACACTAAGTCATCGAAATTTTAGAGGGGAAGAAGTGAGCTAGTCTCTTTTGTTAATTTTTCTTAAAGTAAGTAACTCAAAGTAATCTCTCTTCAAAATGAGTAAAGGCACCCTCAACACTTAAAACACTTTTATAACGTGTATTTGTAAGTCTTACATGCTTTGTATTTATGTCACACACTGCTATACGAAAGTTCGATCCCATAACAGGCTCTACAATACAGATGATTTTATTATTTATCTGTCGTGTAGCATGAATCTCTCCTTGGAGTTTATAAAAGAAGTACTGAGGATAACTCAGAGGAGTAATCTCAACAATGTTTACACTCTCCCTATGCTCCAAACTCTGTGCTATAAGAGTAGCATCTTCCAAGTTGTCAAACTGAACACACCAGTCATCAAACTTTTTATTAAATCGCTCTAACTCTTCATC
>CAZMBK010000205.1:0-2694 GCA_964564315.1 uncultured Sulfurimonas sp. | reverse complement strand
GATCCATGGTTTTCATCCATGTTACAGGAGTTCAATTCTCCTCGGGGTCACCACTCTTCATTTAAATAAAATCATATAAACTAAACAAAGATTAACCTAATTTACGATAAAATCCAAAAAAATAATTTTTAGGAATTTTAATGCTAAGATTTGCACCCTCTCCAACAGGTGATATGCACATGGGAAGCCTCCGTCTTGCCCTTTTTAACTATATAGTCTCAAAACAAAGAAAAGAAGAGTTTATTGTTAGAGTAGAAGATATGAATAAAGAAAAAAATATTGAGGGAAAGGATCAAGAGATCCTTTCCCTCTTATCTCTTTTCAATATTCATTACTCTCAGGTTATATACCAGAGTGAAAACATTCGCTTTCATTCTGCAATGGCACTACAGCTGATACATGAGAAGAAAGCTTTTAGCTGTTTTTGTTCACCTTCATGGTTAGAACAGAAACATAAAGAAGCAAAAGTTGCTAAAAAAACATATAGCTATGATGACGCTTGTCGTAATCTTCCTGCCGAACTTGTCATAGATAATACTAATCCTTTTACTATTCGAATTGTAAGACCAGATAGTACAATTACAATTCATGATAAAATAAAAGGTAATAGAAGTTTTAAACCTGAAGCTATAGATAGCTTTATGATTATGCATCAAGATAAAACACCAACATATAACTTTGCTTGTGCTGTTGATGACATGTTAAGCGATATTAGTATGATTATTCGTAGTGAAATAAATATAGAGAATACTTCAAAACAAGAGCACATTAGAGCATCACTAAAGTATGAGAAAAAAGTGGAGTATGCTCATTTACCTACTCTTGAAAATGACACATTAAGTGTAAAGCACTTACTCGAAGAGGGTTATCTCCCTGAAGCAATTTTAAATTATTTAGTATCAATTGGAAATAAGACTCCCAAAGAAATATTTACACTTGAAGAGACTATAGAGTGGTTTGATCTATCACAAATATCAAATAGCCCTACTCTCTTTGATATAAATATATTAAAGCATATAAATAGAGAACATCTTAAAGCTTTAGATACTAAAGAGTTATCTCGCTATGTAGGTTTTGCTGATACCGAAATAGGTGAACTTGCTCGTATCTATTTGGAAGAAGTTGGAACGACTAAAGAGTTGAAATCTAAAATTAACCCTATTTTTAATGCTAAAAGAGATATTCCTAAAGCTTTTGCTACAGATGCTGCTCTTTTAACTACTGTCATAAAAAAAGCACCCTACTTTGAAGAGTATGATGCATTTAAAAGTCATATATTAAAAGAGTCTGCGCTCGAAGGGAAAATTTTTGATAAAGTACTTCGTTTACTTTTGACTAACACAGAAGATGGTCCTGATTTAGCTAAAATTTATAAGTATTTAAAAAATTATATTGGGGAGATTGTAAAATGAGTTCTATAGGTATAGCTATTATTCAACTAGGTGGTTTATTTAATGGATTAATTAATGTATATATTTGGGTTTTAATTATTGCAGCACTTCTTAGTTTTGTAAATCCAGACCCATACAATCCAATTGTTCAATTTTTACATAGAGTTACAAACCCAGCTTATACATTTGTACGAAAATTTATGAGAACTGATTTTGGAGGTTTAGATTTAGCTCCTTTAGTCCTTATTATAGGCTTACAAGTTGTTACTATATTAATTTCTCTCTTAGTAAATAGTTTAGCAACGCTTATTTAAAAAAGAGGCTTAATCCTCTTTTTTAAAGATAAGATTATCAGATTTATGTTTGGCAATCTTAACTGTTAGTTTTAAAGTAACACCCTGCTTTTCAAATGAAACCAAATAGTATCGTTTCCAATTTGAATTTGAAAAAATTAAATTAGAAAATTTATTTTTAGCTTCTAATTTTTTAACAGAAAGAGCTTCTTTTTCGTTTAGAAAAAAATTTATTTTTTCATCTGCATTTTTATGTTTATCATAAAGTACAATGTAAAAATACTCATTAGTATGATACTCTTGAGGTAAAACACGGTTTAAATATACAGCACTCATAACACCCGTGATTGTCTCTTCTTTATAAATTTTAGCGTTTAAAATACTATCTTCACTTTTTTCTTGATTTTGAGTAAGATTGAAACTTGTAAAAGCATTTCTTGTTGAACATCCATCCATCAAAAGTAAAAATAGTGTAGTTATTAAAAAAGTTTTCATTTTTATCCTCTTATTTCCAAAGAATTATATCTTATTAAACTCTTCTTTTGTATAATCATTAAAATTTTATTGAAGGGACTTCAAAATTGAGTAAAAGATTAGCTGTCGCGTTTACAGGTCCATCCAATAGTGGAAAAACAACCCTTATTTTAAAGGTTGCTAGAAAGTTGATTCATGAATATAAACTAGAAGTAGCTATTATAAAACATGATCCAAAAGATAAAGCTCGTTTTGATGTAGAGGGAAAGGATAGTTATAAGTTTAGTGATACAGGTGCAGAAGTTATAGTAACATCCCCTAATCGTACAACTTATTTCTCACAGCGTCAATCAGAACTCGATGATATGATTCGTCTTTTTGATACGTTTGACATTTTACTTGTAGAGGGCTTAAAAAATTTGCCTCTACCTCGTATAAGTGTTTTTCGTAATACAATAGATAAAGAGTACATCCCTTATATGAATGCTTTAGCTACAGACTATAGTATAAATACACAAAATTATGATATTCCAGAT
>CAZMBK010000204.1:0-2702 GCA_964564315.1 uncultured Sulfurimonas sp. | reverse complement strand
TAAAACTTATGTATGTTTATAAAATATTTTCTAAAGGTTTCCCCAAATAGTAACCTTGTGCATAATCTATACCTAACTCTTTGACTATCTCATACACCTCTTTTGAATGCACGAACTCTGCTATAATTTTTTTGTCAAGTTTTCTTGCAAAAACAATAATAGTCTCAACAACAAGGCGTGTATTTTTATCTGTCGCTATATTTTTAATAAGAGAACCATCAATTTTCATAATATCTGAACGCATAGTAGTCATGTGCTGAAAATTTGCAAAACCTGAACCGAAATCATCAATAGCAATAATAGCACCACTCGCATAAACTTTTTCTATAAATTCATCTACAATCTTAGCATTATCATTCTCTAATGTCTCTAGTATCTCTATGGTTAATTGTGAAGCAATCTCGTATTCTGCTATTTTACTAAAAAGAAAATCGCTTGTTTTCTTATTTAAAATATCATCAAACGAAAGATTAATACTAAAATTTATTCCTGAATTATAAAAGTAAGAAAATGTTTTTTCTATCATTCTTTTTGTTATTTGAGGATATAACTTTATTTTTTGACTTATTTCTAAAAAATAAAAAGGTGAGAGTACATCACCATTATCTTCTACTAAACGTACAAGAGCTTCATACTTTTGTATTTTTCCTGTTTTTAGGTCAAATATAGGTTGAAAATAAGGAATAATATTATCGCCATTTATAGCATTTTTAATACTATTTGCCATTTTAATATTCTCCTCATATTGACGAGCAAGCTGTAGATCTTCATTAAATATCATATACTCTGAACCCGCTTTTTTAGCAAGCTTAAGTGCCATATCTGCATTTACAAGCCCTGTTTTTTTCTCATTTATTAGTGCTGCTGAGATGGTTACAGATACATGAGCATAGTGTCCATTACTTACTAAGAAATCCTCTTGTTCTATAGAATTAATACACTGTTTAATTCTCTCTTCCATATTTTTACTACTACTAAGTGATATCTCCATAATAACTGCAAACTCATCAGAGGGAAGCTTGAAAATTTCAGCATTTTCATTTTTTGTTAAATCCTGTAATATTAAAGCAAGTTTTTTTAGAACAGTATCACCAACCTCATGCCCATAAAAATCGTTGATAGTTGTAAAATCATCTATGTTTATTAAAATAATCATCTTCCCTAAACTCGTAGGCAGTCGTTTAATGAGACTCTCTCTATTTGGAAGACCGGTAAGCTTATCATAATAAGCCTGCTTATAAATATAACTTGAATTCTCTTCAATACGGCGTTCAAGATTTTGGTTTAAATCTGCCAACTCTTTAGAAACTGTGTTTGCTAAATGTGCCACCACATGCTGTGCATCCACACTAAAATGGTGAAATTTTTCTACATCATCTTTTAATTTTTCACAAATAAGATCACATTCTTCACTTAAAGAGAGAACTGTCATTGTCTCATTAAGTAATTGATTATGCCCCTTAGAGTGAAAAAACTCTCCATATGTAAAAAAACCAGAAACATCTCCAAGGTGAGAAAGCATCTCCAGCTCATCATAAATATACTCATTCATAAAACGTCGTCTCGCCATACAAGAGTATACAAAAACTGCTTCACTTTTATACTCCATAGTATCTAGCATCTTTCGAATATGATAATCACTGTTTTTTAAAATTGTCTCTATGTTGCCAACACCAAAGCGAACATAATCACCCTCTTGAATATTTCCAGCAAAAGTGAGTGAACCATCTTCATGTTTAAAGAGTACCGCACGACCAACAGAAACACCATCTTTCTCAAATATAAGAGGAAATTCTATGCCAATTTGAGGCAGTTGAGAAGCTAACTCATGCCCCATATATTTTGCATAAATATCAACAGCTGTTAATCCATCTATTTCATAGACCCTATTTTTAACAGCTTTAGTAACTCTCATTTCTTTCCCTATTGCTGTCCAGTCAAATGTATAACTTGTTGCTACATTTAACTCATGTGAGCTTAAAGAAACAGCAATAACTCCATTACATACTATTTTTTCTTTATTAAAAATAAATGTCTTCTCTAGTTTACCATTATCGGCAGCCATACCTCCAGAGAGGATAACATCAGGTGCAATTGCAGCAACACCTTTTACAAACTCTTCGCCATTGGTATTGAGCCCATCGGAAAAACTAATAATAACTTTAGTCTCTGCATTTATAAGCTCTTTTGCAAGAAATCTTCCACTCTTATGACTATTATTAAGATGGTGTTTATGCTCTATTAGAATTGACTGAAGCTTTGTTTTTTCAAACATTGTAAAACTTACAACACTCTTTTCATTAACAAAAACCTCGTTTCCCTTAATAATGCCATCAGTAGTCACACCAATCAGATGTGAAAAAGGGAAATTTTCTTGGAAGTACTCTTGATAGACTTCAATTTTTTGGGTATCTGTATCTGCACAAAAAAATTGGATAAGTAGTTGATCACTATCTATAATTTCTGAAGATAGTAAATTGTGAAGTGCTTCAATTTCTAAAAAAGTATAAGTAAAATTTTTCATGCCCTCATTTTATCACATTTCAATCATAAATACAAATATTCCTATAACCCCAAATAATTTTTTGCTATAAAAAGTGTAAATAGTATTGGTTGGTGAATTAAATATATAAGAAGAGAGTGTTGTCCTGCAAAAGAAAAATATCTATTTACTCTATGTTGTGTATTAAAAAAAGTATTAT
>CAZMBK010000203.1:0-2706 GCA_964564315.1 uncultured Sulfurimonas sp. | reverse complement strand
ACTAAGGTGTTAAAAAAAAGTGGATTGTTTGTAGCACTATGCTCAACGGCTTTACGTTTTTGAGTATAGTATGAAAATTTTAACTCTATAAATGTATGTATCTTTTCACTTGGAGTTACTTTAGCTAAAGCTCTATCTTCTAGTTCAGCAAAGAAGTTATTAATCTGATGCTCTAGGTAAGAGAGATACAAGCCCTCCTTAGAGTTAAAGAGTGCATAGATAGTACCAACCGAAACCTTCGCAGTTTTGGCTAGGTCTGCAACTTTCATATGTTCGTAACCTATCTCTTCAAACTGTTTGGAAGCTTCTTCAAGGAGTAGCTCTTTTTTTAGTTCATTCATTCTGTCTTTTATACTCATTTATAATACCTATTTATAAAATTTATTGATAAGTATATCAGGTATTGACTTAGTAAATAATTAATTTACTAAGAATGAATTAAGTTACTATAAGATTTAAGGTATATTTATGTTGCACTAGATATCTCCAAATTTATCTATTTTTATCATAGTAAAACTCTCTTTTGCTACAATTCGACCAAGCTCTATCATCTCATAGCCACGATTAAACTCATAAAACCCACAAGCATCATTTGGAATGCCGATAAGTATATCTGGTGCATATCCAGCCATTTTAGACTCTAATATAGCATTTTGCATAATATCTATAGTTTTCCCCATAATACTAAACATTCCCATATTATCAAAACCAGTTTTTTCCTCTTTTATAAAAAATTGTTCAGCTTTTTGAGATATTTCTAAAAATATTTTTTCTATTTTAGTATCTTTCTCGTGCTCTTTTTTTGGAATCTCTATTTTATACTCTTTTGTATTCATGGCGTTTAAACTGACAGCAATCGTTAAGTCTGTTGCATCAGACATTGTAGGTGCAATAGGCAGAGGGTTCAGTACTCCACCATCAACCAAATATCGTCCATCAATCTCTTTAGGGGTAAATATACTAGGAATGGCGATGGAAGCTCTTACTGCATCAAGCAGTTTCCCTTTTTGAATCCAAACCTCTTTTTGTTTCATTATATCAGTAGCTACAGCCGTATAAGATATGGGTAATGCTTCAATGAGAACATCACCTATCATCTCCTCTATAACAGCAAATACTTTATCTCCTTGAATAATGCCTTTTCGAGTTAAAGAAAAATCAACTAACTTTACTACATCTAGCATATCAAGAGTAAGTACCCATTTTTTATACTCTTGGAGTTTTCCACAAGCATACAAAGCACCGATTAAAGCACCCATAGATGAACCACTGATGGAAGCTATCTCATAACCTTGTTTTTCAAGCTCTTCTATGACACCGATATGTGCATACCCTCTAGCACCACCACTTCCTAAGACTAGTGATATTGTCTGTCTCTTTTTTTGCATTTTATTCTCCTCTTGCTTAGCTTAACTCATCTTTTAAAGAGTGGTGAAGTACCTTGTGTGTTGAACGGTTGAAAATATACTCTTTTGTGCTAAAAAGAGTCTCAAACATTATTTTCCATAGTGTTGAGAAGTTATCTTCACCCTTAACACTGCATAAATCCTTTTGCATTTTCTGCTCTAATTCAGAGATAATTTTTGCATGTTTAACGTACTCTTTTAAAATAGTATAATCAACTCCAACTTCCATAAAACTTTCTACTAAATTTATTATTGAAGCCTCTTTTTGTGTGAAATTATTTTCATCTAAGGGGATTAAAATATTATCATTTAAAAGTTGGTTTAATAGACTCTCTTCTATGTCAAAATGTTCTATAAAATCCGTTTTTGTATAGTGCTCTAATGAAGTAGATTCTCCACTAAGAGTATTCATGAGTGGGGCTAGCATAGAGTAAGAACTAGAAAATGAATCATTTTTATTCTTCAATATGGACTTTATATCATCAATCGAACTCCCTATCTCCTCTTTCATATATTTTATATACTTAATAAGTTCTACATGCTCATCATCATACTTGTGGAGGTTGGCTTTTACTTTTATGGGTTGTGGTAAAAGTCCTTCCTTTATATAGTAAAGTATAGTTGATTTAGGAACATTCGTTTTTGCCACGAGTTCAGACATTTTGTAATCCATATATAATCCTAATTAATAATTCATTAAGAATTATAGCATATAATTTCAAGTGTGAAGTGCAACTTTACACTAATTGAATAAAGGAAATAAAATGGCACACATAAAACTACCAGAATTTGAGGAGATGGCTCCTGCTATCCAAGATAAGGCAAGACCTATTTTAGAAAAAACAGGAAAACTTGGTGATATCTTTAAACTTTTAGCGATAGATGAAAAAGTTTACTTCGCTACAGATGGGATGATACAAAAGTATCTTCTTGATGAAACGACACTTTCTTATGAGATTAAAGAAGCGATAGCCCTACTTATCTCAAAAGAGAATGGCTGTAAAATGTGTGTAGATGTACATAAAAGCATCGCTAAAATGTTAGGGCTCTCAGAAGAAAAAATAGAAGAGATTTTAGCAGGTGTAGAGAGTATGAACAATAGTGACAAAGATAAAGCACTGTTGAATTTTTGTATTAAAGCGTCTGGAAAAGAGAGCTATAAAATTTTAAAAGAGGAAATTGATGCACTTAAAGAGATGGGCTGGAGTGATGTTCAGGTTATAGAAGCTGTAGCAATCACAGGTTATTTTAATTATATCAATACTCTTTCAAATGTATTTGGTTTAGGTGAATAAAAATG
>CAZMBK010000202.1:0-2713 GCA_964564315.1 uncultured Sulfurimonas sp. | reverse complement strand
CTTCTGTATGAAACTCTTTTGGCATTTTTGGTAGACGTTCATACTCTTTATAAAAGTTCATATTATCAAAAGATATATTTGTTGCTTTTAAGATGTGCTTATTTACTACTGCTTCTATAAATTCTGTTTTTGGATAGGTTGTTTTAAAAGGTGTAGGTGTATCAAAGTTCATAAGTGCAATGTTTTCTCTATTTTCAACAATGTTTTCAAGAAGATTATCCCCCATATACCAAGAAGTAAGCATTGGAAATCTATCTTCTTTTGGCATATGCATAATGAAATTAGTCTCCCCCTCTAGTCGTAAAAAGTCCATATATCTTCTTACATTTGTTTGATGCGATATGTTTCCAAAAACATCATATCCAGCAACAAGTGAGTAGTAAATACGTTCGAGTTGGGTGTAATCTATTACCCACATAGTACGAGGGAGTTCACCAACTACTCCCTTATGAACAGAGGCACTATCAAAGTGCCTATATATTGTTAAGAGTGGCGTGTCTGTTGCCTGTTCTCCTTTCCAAATACTCTCGACGCCAACACCTTTTGGAAATTTTTTAACAAAAAGTTTCTGTTTCGCATCAAAGTAACGAAGATATTTTTTTCTGTACTCATCACTAAAAGTTTTTAAAATTCTGTGTGCACTCGTCTCTATTGGCATACTTAGATTCTCTTGCTGGCTTGTAAGAAACTGAGGATCAATAACCGCCAAGTCATATGCCGGATCTGTAAACATTACCCAAAAATGGTCATGAATTACATTTAGCGCCATCTGTCCTCTACAGACAGGACCACGAATAAATGTCATAACAATATACTGAGAGTTGTCGAGTAAAAATTGGTATCTACTTTTAGCTGGAATTTGAGAAAAGGAGATGAAAGGGTTAGCACTAGATTTGACTTCATAATTTATATAATGGGGTGTTTCATTCCATTTGGACTCTATAAATAGCTCTTTCATACGAGCAAGTTTTGTATCATCAAACTCCATGACCATATGGGTTTTATGTACTATTGTAGAGTGAATTTTTTGTAATCTATAGTAAAATGTTTCTACTTTTGGGTCATCATAAGGACGAAGTGTCACAATGTTTTCTATTTTTTGAGGGGCAGGTGTTGTAGAGCGTACTATTTCAAAAAATTCATGAGGGGCAGATTTAAAGTACCAGTGTGCTAAAAAGAGATGCTCATAGAGATATCTTGCTGTAAGTAAGTGTTTAGGGTCTTTTTTATTTAGAAATTTTTCCCATTTTTTTATCTCTGCTTGTGCTTTTTTTGATGGGGTTGTTAATGCTTTTTGCTCTTTAGCAGAGGGACCATTTGCACCTTGTGCTAGCCATTGTGTAACTGTTTTATACTCAGTATCAGTAAGTTCTGGTAGACCATAGGGCATACCATGATTAGGTTTTTTCTCTATATACTCACCCATCTCTCCTAGATTGCGAGGACAGACAAGTGTGTCAGATTCAGGTTTATAAGAGCCAATTATTTTAGGATTTTTTCTTTTATCATAGAGCATATGCATCATAATTGAGTCGTTATAGCTTTTATTTGTATCAAATGTTTCTGTAAGTGAGTAAAAGCTTTTTTCTCTCCACTCTTGAGTATTTTTTGCATCTATAAAAAGACGTGTTGGTTTGGCAGGAGTTAAACGGAGTGCATCATAGACTAAGAGCTTACTAGCACCTCTATCGACTCCCTCAAAAGAACTAAGTTTGGCTTGGCATGGAGAGTTGTAACAGGAGTGACAAGAAACACAGCGTTTATCAAAAATGGGCTTTACATCTTTTAAGTAACTTATCTTTTTGTCACTTAGTGTTATTTTCACAGGTTCTGGATGCGGTGCACTGCAGCCAAAGAAGAAAAGAGTAATTAATATGCTTGTAAATAGTAAATTTTTTTGAAACATTCAAAATTCCTAATATAATTTTTTTTAATGGATAGTGATTATATCATTTTTCAGAATAAATACCTTTGAAATAATGCTATACTTAAATGCTTATTTGAAGTTAAATAATTTTAAAAGAGAAAATATGTTCGAGTTAAGTGTTTTAGGGCTTTTTGTAGGGCTTTTATCTGGTTTTTTTGGTATTGGTGGGGGCACAATTTTAGTCCCTCTTTTACTTATTTTAGGATATGAAACAAAAATAGCTATAGGTATTTCTGTTGTGCAGATGGTTTTTAGTTCCATTTATGGAAGCTATTTGAACAATAAAAAAGGTACCTTAGATATTTCAATGGTTTTAGTTATTGGTGTGGGTGGTTTTATTGGAGCACTTTTAAGTGGCTATATCGCTTCGTATTTTAATGATAGAGCCTTAGAGTTACTATTTTTAAGCTTTGCCATCTTTGCACTGCTAAGACTCTTCTTTAAGACACATGAGTATAGAGAGCAAAAAGAGGTGAGCCGTGCTGCTCTTTTGAGTATTGGTGTACCACTTGGTGCTCTTTCTATGACAATAGGTGTTGGTGGGAGTATTATTTTAGTACCTATTCTCGTTGGTTTTTTACATGTTCCTTTGAAAAAAGCCATATCGGCAGGACTCTTTTTCGTTGTATTCTCATCTATTTCAGGTCTGATTTCTCACTCATTAGAGGGGAGTGTAGAGTATAAAAGTGGCATAATTATAGGTATAGCTTCTTTAGTTGGTGTTTATATTGGTATAATGTTAAAAGATAAAGTAAGTGCAAAAGTACAAAAAAATTTACTAGTGCT
>CAZMBK010000201.1:0-2720 GCA_964564315.1 uncultured Sulfurimonas sp. | reverse complement strand
GATAAAATCTCTCAAATGGTTTCAGAAAATAAAAATAAATTTGAACTCTCAAAAGCAGCTCAAGAGGATGGCGTTTACTCTCCTATGGTAAAAGATGGACTAAAAAAAGCACTACGGGGTGTTATAGAACTTGAAGAAGTTATAAGAGTAACAAGACATTAAAATGAAGTTCTTTGAAGTTGTTTATAAACATGGTAAGAAAAGATCTACTATTCTTATAGAAGCTTCAAACAAAATAGAGGCACTTAAAAAATTTCAAAACAGAGAGCTGGGTATAAAAATATCACTCAAAGAGATACCTGAACCTTTGAGTCATAAGTACGATACTTTTATGAAAAGTGTTCGAAGTCCCATTAAAAACAAACGTGCAGATACCGAAAAATATATCTCTATTTTAGAACAGTTAGCTGTAATGTTAGATGCTGGTATGCCCATAAATATTTGTCTTCAAGAGGCTATTAAAGCAACTGATGATGCGATGCTTGAGGCAATATTTTTAGAGATTGCTAAGGATGTTGAGAGTGGACAGAGCATAACTAAATCATTAGCACCCTACTCAAAACAACTCGGAAACCTCTCTCTCTCGATGATAGACTTGGGTGAGCAGTCAGGAACACTCTCTGAGTCTATCTCAAAGCTTGCAGAAATTTTGCAAGAGATGCAGGACAACAGGGTAAAGCTTCAAAAAGCGACACGTTACCCTATGATGACTGTTGTTGCTATGACAATAGCCTTTACTGTAGTTATTATTTTTGTTGTCCCACAGTTTGAGTCACTCTTCTCAACAATGAAAGCAGAGTTGCCTTTTCCTACACGAATGCTTTTGTGGATGGAGCATGCTATTACAAGTTTTGGTCCATATATAGTAGCTGGTGGGGTTGCTCTCTCTGTTACATTTTCAAAGATGTATAAAAATAGTGAAAATATTGCTCTCAAAACAGATCAGTTGATGCTTAAAGTTTATATTATCGGGATTGTGACTAAGTTTGCTATGCTTGGACGATTTGTCTATATTTTTAATGTATTAGTAAAATCTGGAGTTCCCATCGTTGAAGCGCTGCATGCTGCAGTTGGGGTTGTGGATAACAAGTATATGAAACTACAACTTACAGAGATAACGAAGGCTATAGAGGAGGGACGTTCTCTCTATGATGGTTTTGAAGCCTCTGGATTTTTTGAGAGTATGATTTTGCAGATGTTAAAAGCAGGTGAGGATGCAGGTGCACTTGGGAAAATGTTAGATAAAATAACAATCTATTATGCTAAAAAATATAATAACATCATAGATAATGTCTCCGCTATGATAGAGCCTATCTTAGTAGGTGCAATTGCTGGATTTGTACTGATGTTAGCACTTGGAATATTTTTACCGATGTGGAACATGTCAGAAGCAATGGGCGGATAAAAGGAGAAAAGATGGAGTATGAAACAGGGACACTAGTAGTCACAATTATCTCATCAATAGTTTTGGGGTTTATGTTATGGGTTATAAGAAAGATAAATGAGATTTAGTATTGGATGTGTGACTTTAGTCTCACTCTTGGGTGAGGCTTAAAGTCGAAAGTATTAAGGTTCTTGAAGAGAAAAAGTACCTGAAGTAGTGTTGTATTCCCACCATCTTCCTATACAAGGTTTATCATCTTTACAGTTTGAAGCTGAAACACCTTTCTCTTTATTAGAAGCTGGACCATAGTATTTAGAATCAATTAACTTCCATTTTATATTTGTACCAGCATCTTTTAAAATCTTCTCTAATGGTTTTTTATCACCATCTCCAAGACCAAGATTAGTAGGGTAGCCACTACTCTTATTAAAGTCATTTGTATTAGATTTAATACTCCCACCACAAGTAAAAGTACCTTCATTAATAATCCACTCACCATGGCAACTATCAAGTGCTACTTGAACAGAAGCTGCAGTAGAGAGCTCAGCAGATATCTTAGCATTGTCTGTAAGACCTTTAAACTTAGGAACAGCAACAGCCGTCAACACTCCTAGAATCAAGATAACAAAGATTAACTCTATGAGTGTGAAAGCTTTTTGCATAAGTGTAAGACTCTTTTTACTAGAAGTTTAGCGTTTGGTTGCTTGTGTCTTGCCCACCAATGTTTTTCTTACATTTCTTTTGAGTTGTAGTGTCAATAAATTTAGTACAATCAATTGCTATTGATACATTTCTATCCTGACGATCTAGAGTAAGTGTTACGACAGTGTTTGCAGTTTGGTTGTTATCCATATACTTTGCAGTTTGAGATGTATTTGCATCAGTAGTCATATCAATATTCCAATTTTTACCATCTATAGAAACTAAGTCTGTTAATGTAACATTTGCATCACCAAACTCTTCTCCTTCTAAATCTACTAAGTTAACATAAGATGAAGGTATAGTTGCAAAAGCATCTTTTCCTACTTTTAAAACATTACTTGCCTCAGCATTTTGCTTTAAGTTTTTGAACTTTGGAACAGCTACTGCTGAAAGTACACCAATAATTAGTATAACAAAAATTAACTCTATAAGAGTAAAACCATTTCTTTTCATATGAATCCTTTTCTTTGCGCTTTATGAATGAAGTAATTTAACACAATATTTGTAAAGAAAATCTTAAAGTGGATTTTTATGTCACATTTGAGGGATAATGTTCGATTATCAAGAGTATAAGTTGTTAAAATAGTGATAAAAGTGAGAATTTATTTTTTAATTAAAAGTATATTCTTTAGCA
>CAZMBK010000200.1:0-2721 GCA_964564315.1 uncultured Sulfurimonas sp. | reverse complement strand
TTCCATTATCCAACTTTCACTACAATAAAAATATCAATTATTAAGGTTTATTATGAAACAAATATTATCGTTTGTTGGTTCTATGAAGACAATGGCAGTCTTAATGCTAATTTTTGCATTTTCTATTGCTTATGCGACAATCATTGAAAATGACTTTGGAACAATGACAGCAAAAGCTGAAATATATAATGCAAGATGGTTTGAGGTATTACTAGGTGTCTTAGCACTAAATCTCTCACTAAATATTTATAATTACAAGATGTACACACTTAAAAAAGCACCTATGTTTATTTTTCACATGGGTTTTTTAGTGATTCTTTTTGGTGCAGCTGTGACAAGATATGCTGGTGTTGAAGGAAATATGCATATACGTGAGGGCATGAGTGCTTCTTCAATAACAAGTGCTGAAACATTTGTAACACTGAGTGCTATTAAAGGTGCAGATAGAGTTGAAACATCAAAGGCTATTTACTTCTCAAAGCGAGGAGGAAATACACTAGAGGAGCAGTTAACACTTGATGGTAAAACAATCTCTTTAAATATGTTAGAGTATATTCCTGATGCTGTTGAAACATTAGTTGAAGATAAATTAAATGGAAAACCTGTAGCAAAATTTATGATTACCTCTAGTGGTAGTGGTAAACCTCTTGCGCTTGAGTTTGGAGAGTATTTTGATGGTGGAGATTTTATTCTCGATTTTCACTCTGGAAAAAAGTTTAATAAGTCTACAATTTCTCTCTCTTTAGAGGGTGATACACTCTATATGAAGCATGCGCAAAAACTTTCGTATTTTAGAATGGCAGATCGTCAAAAAGGAGATCTTGAAGCGACGCAAAAAGAGCCACTTAATCAAAGGGTTCTTTACAGTTTAGAGAGTGGCAGTAGTTTTGTACTTCGAGATTTTATGGCTAAGGCGAGTAAAAAGCTTGTGAGTAGTTCGGACCTCAAAATGAATAGAAAAATGAAAATGAACTCTTTAGGTGTAGATGCCTTACGAGTTAGTGTTACTCTTGGTCATGAGAGTAAAGAGTTAGTTGTTTATGGAAGAAAAGGTGTTTCCGCTGTTCCTTCAGATGTGACAATAGATGGTGTAAAAATATCTGTTGGATATGGAGCAAAAGAGATTATGCTTCCGTTTAAAATAAAACTACTTGATTTTCAACTTGATCGTTATCCTGGTTCAATGTCTCCAGCTTCTTATGCAAGTGAAGTAGTTTTAATAGATGAAGAGCAGGGAGTAAATATGCCATATAGAATTTTTATGAACAATATCTTGGAGCATCGTGGCTATAGATTTTTCCAAGCTTCTTATGATAGAGATGAAAAAGGAACACTCCTTTCAGTTAATAATGATCCTGGAACACTTCCCTCATACATAGGGTATTTACTCTTGGCTATAGGAATGTTCTGGTCACTCTTTTCTAAAAAGCACCGTTTTGCACAGTTAGCAAAAAAGGCAAAAAAAGCGAGTGATGCGAAAATAGTTCCAGCACTTTTAGCACTATCACTACTCTTTAGTGTAACACCATCTAAAGCAGCAGAGTTGGATCCATCTATAAAAACAATTTTAGCATTTGATAAAGAGCATGCTGGAAAATTTGGGCAATTAATTATCCAAGATACTCAAGGTAGAATGAAACCTATGAATACACTTGCTACAGAGATTTTAGCGAAGATGTATAGAGGTTCTGAGTTAAGTATAGGTTCTTATAAATTAAATGCTGACCAAGTTATTCTGGGAATGATGATTCGTCCAGATATCTATAAAAATATAAAAATCATTCGTACAAAAGATCCTAAAATAAATGAAGTAATCGGGGCAAAACTGGATGCAAAATATGTTTCATTTGCACAGTTCTTTCAAGACCCTGAAGGAATGAGAGGGTATAAGTTAGGAGAGTTAGTAGAAGAGGCAACAAGAAAAGAACCAAAAAATAGAAACAAGCTTGATAAAGCAGCTTTAAAAATAGATGAAAAAGTAAATGTAGCCTACATGGTTTTTACAGGTTCTTTGTTGAAAATGTGGCCATTAGAGAGTGATCCATCAAACAAGTGGTTCGCAACAATAGAAGCACTTCAAAACTTTCCACATGAAGTCTCTTCTGAGGTACGTGAAGCAGCTGTTGCATACTTTACAAGTGTAGATGATGCACTGAGTAGTCATACATGGAGTGCAAGTGATGCAGCTCTTAAGAAGATAGCTGAGTATCAGATAAAAAATGGTGCAACCGTTTATCCGAGTGCAAACAAAATAAAGGCAGAAATTTTTTATAATAACTCAAATATATTTGAGCTTTTATGGCCTCTATATTTTATTATGGGATTTGTATTGCTTATTGTTAGTTTTGCAAAGATTATCTATCCAAAAATTAAGATGTTCTTTGTAACAAAAGCATCATTGGGATTACTTGTTGTTTTCTTTGTCGCCCACACAATGGGTTTAGCACTTCGTTGGTATATCTCTGGTCATGCACCTTGGAGTAATGGCTTTGAGTCTATGACTTATATCGCTTGGGCAACAGTTCTTGCTGGGTTTATCTTCTCTAAACGCTCACCAATTACTTTGGCTTCTACTTCTATACTTGCTGGACTTATTCTCTTTGTAGCACATCTTAGTTGGATGAATCCACAGGTAACAAATCTTGTGCCGGTTCTTAACTCATACTGGCTCTCTATCCATGTAAGTATGATTACAGCTTCTTATGGTTTCTTAGGACTTGG
>CAZMBK010000199.1:0-2753 GCA_964564315.1 uncultured Sulfurimonas sp. | reverse complement strand
AATAAAAAAAGGGTTTGACAAAGCCCCTCACCGTTCTTTACTCCGTGCAACAGGACTAAAAGATGAAGATTTTGACAAGCCATTTATCGGTATTGCTAACTCTTACATTGACATTATCCCTGGACACTTTTTTCTTCATGAGTATGGAGAAATAGTAAAAGAGGCTATTCGTGAAGCTGGTGGTGTACCATTTGTTTTTAACACTATTGGTGTTGATGATGGAATAGCTATGGGGCATGAGGGTATGCTTTACTCTCTTCCCTCACGTGAAATTATTGCAGACTCTATCGAGACTGTTATGAATGCTCACCAGCTTGATGCGATGATCTGTATCCCAAACTGTGACAAGATTGTTCCAGGTATGGTTATGGGTGCTCTTCGTGTAAATGTTCCAACTATCTTTGTTTCAGGTGGTCCAATGGCTGCTGGACATAAAAAAGATGGTACGCCTATCGACCTTTCAACGGCATTTGAAGCGGTTGGACAACATGCTGAGGGCAAGATGACAGACGAAGAACTGTATGAGATAGAGTGTGAAGCTTGTCCATCAGGTGGAAGCTGTTCTGGTATGTTTACTGCAAACTCTATGAATACACTTTGTGAAGCTATGGGTATTGCACTTCCTGGAAATGGAACTATACTTGCGATGACTCCAGAGCGTATTGATCTTGTGAAAAAAGCTGCAAAACGTATAGTAGAACTTGCTAAGATGGAAAATAACGAACAGTATAATATGAAAAATATATTGAACGAAAAAGCAATTCATAATGCATTTGTAGTAGATATGGCGATGGGTGGTAGTTCAAATACAGTTCTTCACCTCTTAGCAATAGCAAGAGAAGCAGATGTTGAGTATAAGATAGAAAATATCAATAAAATTGCAGATAAAGTAGCACATATTGCTAAAATCTCTCCATCACTTACAACTGTTCATATGGACGACATCAACCGTGCTGGTGGTGTAAATGCCGTTATGAAAGAGGTAAGCCGTAGAGGTGGACTTCTTAATCTTGATGCTAGAATGATTTCAGGTGAAACATTAGAGGAGAGAATTGCTGATGCAGTGATTAAAGATACATCTATCATCCATACAAATGAGGATGCTTACTCTCAAGTAGGTGGTTTATCTATTCTTTTTGGTAATCTTGCTTTAGAGGGTGCTGTTGTAAAAACTGCGGGTATTGCACCTTCTATGAGACAGTTTAAAGGTCAAGCTATCTGTTTTAACTCTCAACCCGAAGCGATTGAGGGAATCATGAGCAAAAAAGTGAAAGCGGGTAATGTTGTAGTTATTCGTTATGAGGGTCCAAAAGGTGGTCCAGGTATGCAAGAGATGCTTGCTCCTACGGCACTTATTCAAGGGATGGGTCTTGGTGAGTCTGTTGCACTTATTACTGATGGTCGTTTCTCTGGTGCGACTAAGGGTGCTTCTATTGGGCATGTTTCTCCAGAGGCTGCTGAGGGTGGACTTATCGCACTTATTGAAGATGGCGATGAGATAGAACTTGACACAGATGCACATCTTTTACAGTTAAATGTAAATGAAGAGGTATTAGCAGAACGTAAAGCTAAATGGAAACCTTACAAAAACGAAGTAAAATCAAAATGGCTGAAACGCTACCAACTTTTAGTATCGAATGCATCAAATGGTGCTGTACTAAAAACTGAATTATAATACAAAGTATAGGAAAAGATATTGAGTGCAATAGCAATAAAATACAATAACGAAATAGTAGACTTAGTAACAGCTGAGGAGAGAGGCATAGAAGGCGAAGAGATAGAGTTAGATAACTCTCCTGAGTCTTTGGATGTACTTCGTCACTCAACAGCTCACTTAATGGCACAAGCGATAAAGTCACTTTATCCTGATGCTGAGTTTTATGTAGGACCAACTGTTAAAGAGGGTTTTTACTATGACTTTAAAACAGACTCGGAGATAGGTGAGGGTGACCTTAAAAAGATAGAGAAACAGATGCTCTCATTTGCTAAGAAAAAGTACAAAATAGAGAAGTATGAAATCTCTATGGATGAAGCAAAAGAGAAATTTAAAGATGACCACTTAAAACTTGCCGTTATGGAGAGAATTCCAGATGACAAAGTAAGTATCTATAAACAAGGTGAGTTTGAAGACTTATGTCGTGGTCCTCACCTTCCATCTATAGGACTTATTCGTTACTTTAAACTTACTAAAATTGCGGGTGCATATCTTGGTGGTGACTCTAAAAATGAGATGCTTACTCGTATCTACGGTATCGCTTTCGCTGATAAAGCATCTTTAAAAGCACACATGGACATGTTAGCAGAAGCTGCAAAACGTGACCACCGTAAGATTGGTAATGAGATGAAACTTTTCACTTTCCGTGAGGAAGTTGGAGCAGGTTTTCCTATCTGGCTTCCAGCGGGTGGAAGACTTCGTGCTCGCTTAGAGTCACTTCTTTTTAAAGCACACCGTAAACGTGGGTATGAGCCAGTTCGTGGTCCAGAGATGCTTCGTTCAGACCTTTGGAAAACTTCCGGTCACTACCAAAATTATGGTGAAAATATGTACTTCACTAACATAGATGACATAGAGTTTGGTGTAAAACCGATGAACTGTGTTGGACATATAAAAGTATATGAGGATGAGCTTCACTCTTACCGTGACCTTCCTATAAAATACTTTGAGTATGGTGTAGTTCACCGTCATGAGATGACAGGTGCACTTCATGGACTCTTCCGTGTTCGTGAGTTTACACAAGATGATGCACATATTT
>CAZMBK010000198.1:0-2774 GCA_964564315.1 uncultured Sulfurimonas sp. | reverse complement strand
GAGTTTTAGAAGATTTTAGAGGGGAAAGATTTATAAAAAAGGGACTCTTTTTTGTCTTAAAAGGGGTTGTGGGGTATGTCGCTTCTGTGGGCAAGATAAAAAGAGAGAAAAATGTAGCTAACGCCAGACTTCACTCTGTCTTTGAAAATGCCACCGAGTCCGATATGCTACTGCGTTCACTCTCAGCAGAACTTTATAAGGATGGAAAAATTGTAAGTCAACTCAATCATGAAATAGAGAATGATTTTCAGCAGATAAGTGAGAATGATGAGCTTAGCGGTTACATCTATATACTCAAATCAAAAAGTGATGATGAACTCATTAGAAACATAGAAGACCTTTACAAGATAGGCTATGCGAGTAGATCAGTCAAAGAGAGAATAAAAAATGCTAACAAGGAAGTGACCTATCTTATGGCAGATGTTGAGTATATCACATCCTATAGAGTTTACAATATGGATGCAAAAAAGTTAGAAAAACTGCTTCATAGGTTCTTTGGAAATAGTTGTTTAAATATTAAAATTATGGGAGAAGATGGGGAGTACCATACTCCAAGAGAGTGGTTTATAGCACCTCTTCATGTGATAAAAAGTGCCATAGTTATGCTTGAGAATGAGGAGATAGTGTCTTATAGATATGATGAACAGAAACAATCTATAGAGTTAAAAGATACGAAGTAATAAGTTTTTTTATGAAAATATGTTACTATACTTTTACTAAGGAAAGTGATGAATAGTTATGATACAAATATAAAAAACCTAACTTGTTCTTGTTTGGATTGGCAAACGAAAAGAGCAGAATACTCCATAGATGATCCTAGAAGATTATGTAAACATATTATCAATAAGTTTGATATTGAAAATTTACCTGAGAGTATGAAGTACTATAAAGAGCATATACTTTATTGTCAAGAAAGAGAGATGCCGTTTAGAAGAGAGTTTCAAGAAATTATGCCACTCTTAGATAAAAAATATATTGCACTTTATAACGATAATGACTGGACAAATATTTATAATGAAGAGGGAGAAGAGTTTGCACTTATAATCACCTCTTTTAATGATTGTTTCAAATGGGCAAAAGATAAAAAACCAGAAGATTTTCAAGCAATAGAGATTTATTTCGATAAAGATGAATATTTACAGGCTATAGGACTTTTTGAAGATGAAAAAGTAACTATAATTGAAAAATTTAAAGAGATAGGTGAAGAGGTAGAGTTTGATGGTACACCTTTAGTCGAAGTAGCACAACGGCAATACTATTCGTTATTAACAAAAGAGTATGACCAGTATAATGTGGATGTAACTAATGAGACAATAAGCTTTCCTTACACGACAATAGAACCGATAGCGAGAGATAAAGAAAAAGTAAGAGAAGCTTTATTTAAAAGTTGAGGGGAAATACTAAATCATAGTTATGATGAATCTAAACAATCTATAGTATAATAACAATATATTTTAATAGGTAGAGAATAATTTGGACAGAATAACAGCTACAAAAACTGCAAGAATGGCAGAGGAGATTGAGAAAATATTTCCAATTTCCATAGAAATAAAAGAGGCTATAGCAAATACAAATAGAGAAGCATTTGTTCCAGCAGGGTTTAAACATAATGCATATAAACTTGATGCTTTACCCATCGGTGCAGCACAGTATATAAGCTCTCCTTTGACTGTTGCTAAGATGACAGAGTATATTTTCCCTCGTGGTGCAGATAGAATTTTAGAAGTAGGGTGTGGAAGTGGATATCAGGCTGCTGTACTCTCACAACTTTTTCGTGGTGTTTTTACTATAGAGCGTATTGAACCACTTATACTTGAAGCAAAACAACGTTTTCGTGATTTGAGTATTCATAACATACATACACGAACTGATGATGGTCAAAATGGCTGGATTCAGTATGCTCCTTATGATAGAATTCTTTTTTCTGCAACGGCAAAAGAGATCCCTGCCAAACTTTTTGATCAGTTAGCGGATGGAGGTATACTTGTGGCTCCTGTTGAAAAAGATGGAAAGCAGGTGATCACTCGCTATATTAAAAATGGAGCTCGCATAGAAGAAGAGGAGCTTGAGGATTGTGATTTTGTTCCTATTTTAGATGGTGTGCAGAAGTAAAGAGATAGAGAATTTTTTTTAATTGATTTCAACCATAAGGTAAATAAAATTGGGATAGGCTTTAGTATATCTCGCTAGTTTAAAATCATAAGATAACTTTTTATTATTTATGTTACTATTTATAAATATATAGTTATAAGGTATTTTTATGCGTAAAATATTTTCATTATCTCTTTTATGTCTTTTTTTAGGATGTAACAGTAGTGCTTCAAAAAAAGAGACCGCAGCAATAGAGGTCTCTGCTACAGAAGAAGAGAGAGATCTTTCTCTCGCTCCCTTAAACCAGTTTCAAGCTGTTTGGAATGAAGTAGAATCAGACAGCCTTAACACACTACCACAAGAGAGTGTTTCTTACTCTAAACTTTTTGATGGTGCTATAGATATTATATCAAGAGATGCTAGAAGAACACTTAGTAACCAAGAGAACATTATTGAGTATTTCGATAAACTTGCACATCCTAATGGTGTTTGCCTAAAAGGTTTATGGCAGATAGATGTAGATAACCCATATAGCGGTTACTTTAAAAATGGAAGTGAAGCACTTATAATTGCACGTGCATCCTCTGCAATGAGTGAAACAAAAAGAGGGAAAAACAGAGCCTTTGGTATGGCTGGAAAACTATTTCCTACTACAGACACTCAAAAAATAAATGAATCTCCAA
>CAZMBK010000197.1:0-2793 GCA_964564315.1 uncultured Sulfurimonas sp. | reverse complement strand
ACATGAAAGCAGCCAATGCTATTTTAGATTTTTTCTTGAGTAAGGAAGCACCCTATTTTGCACACTTTGAAGTAATTCCAGACCATTTTCCAACATCCCTAAGAGAAAAAATAAAACAGTTTCCACATGGTGCTTTACAACTTGAAATCGGAATTCAGACTCTGAACTTAGAGATAGCAAACAACATCTCTCGCCAACTTAAACTTGATAAAATTGAAGAAAATATAGCCTTTTTGGAAAATGAAACAACAGCACATATTCATCTAGATCTCATTGTCGGTCTACCAGGGGAAAGCTTGAAGAGTTTTGGAGCGAACTTAGATAAACTCATGAGTATTAGTAGCTGTGAGATTCAGATAGGTATACTGAAAAAACTCTCAGGAACACATATTAAACGCCATGATATACTCTTTGAAATGGTCTATAGTGACATCCCTCCGTATGATATATTAAAAAACAGTGAACTCTCTTTTAATGATATTCAGATTATGAAGCGCTTTGCTCGTTTTTGGGACTTAACTTACAATAGCGGTAACTTTAAAAAGTCCCTGCCTCTTCTTTGGAAAGAAGCATCTGTCTACGACAATTTTTATGCTTTTGGAATATGGATATATGAGCAGACAGACTCTACTTGGAAGATCTCCCTTTCTCGTTTAGGCGAACTTCTTTTTGACTACCTTACAATAGAAAAAAAACTAAATAAACAGAATGTAGCAGATAGTATGCTTGAAGATATGATGAAACTCAAAGGAAGAGCTATACCCCCTTACCTAAAACCCTATGCAGAGCACTTTAGCATAGCTGCAAAAAAAGGTTCTTCTGGTTTTAACAAAAGACAAAACTAACTTATGCACCTCTTGAGTTTAATCCCTTGGTTAAAAAGTCATTAATCTCTTTTTTATATTCGGGGTTTTTCTTTTCTAAATCTCTGTCAAACTTAACAATAATATTTTTATTCGTATTTGGATGTCTACAAATACGAATAATTATTTCTGCATATGCAGTAAACTCAGGGTGTGTTCGAACTCCTAGTTTCGGTGGGATTACTCCGTAATGCTCTATAATCAAACTTAAAGCATCTGAGAGATCCTCAGCTGTAGAGTCTTTGTTTTTTACAATCTTCACTAACTCTTTAAAACTTGGATAATCAATAACAGCACTACTTTTTGGTCTCTCCTCAATCTTTTTTTTCTCTTTCTCTTTTTTCTGCTTAGGGACATAAAAAAGAAAAAATATGAGAACTGCTAAAATTGCTACTAAACCTAAAAATGATTGTATTAAAAGGGTTATATCCATTAAAAAAATCTCTCCTTTTTAAAACACATAAGGAATTAATCTTTTTGTATTCTTTGCATAAACTTTATACTCTTCACCCTCACAGTGCCAAAGTGATTCTTCATAAAACATCTTCACAAGAAGTGTTATAACTAAAATTCCATATAAAATTTCTTCATATATAAGAGGATAAATTATTACAATACCTAGCATCATAACGAGAACAGAACTATACATAGGATGACGAATAAAAGCATATATTCCAGATGTAATAAGTACACAGTTTTCTCGAATATCTGGACGGACATTAAAGTTCCCTACTCTATTTGCATAAAGAGCAGCCAGTCCAATCAGACCACCTAATAGTACAACAGCACCTCCAACATACAAAGAAGAAGAGAACTCTCCAAGTGGTAGTAACATCAAAAATATTATAAAGAATTGCGTAAAAACGAGTAAATAACTTTTCATAGCTTATTATATCGACTAAATAGTAAAAATATTATTATTATTTATCTAAAGTGATGAATACTTGAACTAATAGATGTAGTGTTATAAGGTGGTGGTCCCGGTGAGATTCGAACTCACGGTGGGTTACCCCACACAACCTTTCCAAGGTTGCACCATCGGCCACTCGGACACGGAACCATTTATTTATAAAGAAGAGTGACATTCTAGCAGGATTTATATTTAACTTCACTAAAGCTTGCTATTTACATACAAAAATTTGAGAACTCAAACTAAAGTCTTTTTTTTAGACATTTATATTAGGAACTTCATCATAATATTTATACTATTACTTCGATATAATAACTAATATAAATTCACTGGATATCATATTGGCATATAAACACGACTACGATACAAAACTTTTTAGAAGAACCCAAATTATTGCAAAATTATATAATGGTGCAAAATTAACTCATAAAGAGTTAGCAGAAGAGTTTAATGTCAGTACAAAAACTATTCAAAGAGATTTTACAGCACTTGTTACAATGTACCCGATATATAGAGATGGGCATAACTGGAAACTTGAAGATGGATATGAGTTTGAAGAGCAGTTAAGTATTCAAGATGATTTAACTCTTAAACTACTTCTTCAAGCTAGTAAAAGTTTTGATGGTAGCTTTCAAAATAGTTCTAAAAAACTACTCTCCCGCATTAGTGAAAATATCTCCTCACCCATTTATACAAAAATTGATTTGGAAAATATTAGCAATAAGCTACACGAAGTACATCTTATAGAACAAGCAATAAACAACTCTCTTGAAATCTCTTTCACATACTTAAAAGATGAAAACTTTTTTTAAATAATTCTTCTTCAATTTTTCTATATTCAAGAGTAAAATATATAATATTTTTCATTCTTATCGGTAGATTTATGTATATCTTTATCAAGCCTGGGTTTTGATTTTCTATTTGGTCGTATAACAATTGTGTTGGTTAAAAATAACTTTTCCATCTGCTCTAACATCTCATCTATTGGGTTATCAAGGTAGAGTAAATCAAATACCTTAT
>CAZMBK010000196.1:0-2801 GCA_964564315.1 uncultured Sulfurimonas sp. | reverse complement strand
TGGTCATACTTATCTGTAATATCTTTTACACACTGCTGATCCCCATTAAGTGCTACAGTAGCCGCAACTTGAATAGGAGTAAACATACCATAGTCTAACCAAGACTTAATCTTTTGAAGTGCACCAATAAGTTTAGGATTTCCAACAAAGAAACCTACACGCCATCCCGCCATATTGTAAGATTTTGAAAGTGTAAAACTTTCAACTGCAACATCTTTTGCACCTGGTACACTCATAATAGATGGTGTAACATAACCATCAAATGTGATATCACCATAAGCAATATCTGAGATGATGTAAAATCTTTTCTCTTTTGCCATTGCAACTAAACGTACATAAAACTCTGGTGTTACGGTTGCTGTTGTAGGATTATGTGGGAAATTTACTAAAACATACTTTGGTTTAGGAGAACTCTCTTTAAAGACACGCTCTAAGTTTTCAAAAAAATGATCTTCATTTATGCGATATTTCTCATCGAACTCTATCCCAAATTTTACAACATTTCCACCTGCTAAAATAAAAGAAAACTCATGAATAGGATAAGTAGGATCAGGGACAACGGCTACATCACCTGGGTTTGTAATGGCATATGTAAGGTGCGCATAGCCCTCTTTAGAACCCATAGTCGCAACACACTCAGTCTCAGGATCTAAGATACAATCATATCTGCGTTCATACCAGTCTGCTATAGCTTTAAGAAGTTTAGGAATTCCTTTTGAGGTAGAGTAACCATGTGTTTTTGTTTTTTGGGCTGATTCAACAAGTTTTGCGCGAATATGTTCGGGAGTATCACCATCAGGGTTCCCCATAGAAAAATCTATAACATCTTTACCAGCACGGCGTTCACGCATTTTTATATCATTAACCTCTGCAAATACATACTTCGGCAATCTCTCAACTCTGTTAAATCTTATCTCATCAAACATATTTAGCCCTCTAAATTTAGTAGTGACATTTTAGCTAAAAATCTTTACATTAAGATAATAAAAAGTACTTATCTCTCTCCATAAGGTAAAAGGGTCAAAGCATCACGAACATTCTTAAGAGTATAAAGATCAGAAATTTTAATATATTTTGCATTTTGAGGAATAGTTAATCGGATTTTACTATAGATTCTATCTTTTCGTATCACTTTTAAAAGATGTAAAGATGCATCATAATAAGCGATATAAGGGTACCAACTATTTCTTCTACTACTTTTTATTGTTAATGTTTTAATTTTAGACACATTTACCCAATGCGCATATAAAGAGCGTCTTAAAGTCACTTCAAACTGACTCTCTAATTCTCTTACATTTAAAAAACCTTGTGAAATATCTACTACATAAGTCCACTCTTTCGCATTTTTTCTCTCTATATCTATAATCTTACAACCACTTTTTCTAAGTTCTTTTTCAAGAATGAGAGGATCAGTTGCATATTCTGATGTAAGATTTATGTTCCAAGTAAACTCTGAAGCATCAAGATTCGAAGCGGTTGTCATGTAACGATAGTAGCCTATATTACGCAGTGTGTCGCCCATTATCTTTACAAAGAAAAGAGGTGAACCACTTGTCTTAAAATTGAGTTTTAACTCTTGAGGTTTTTTAAAAAAAAGTTTTAAAAGACCATTTTCTTTAAGTGTTTGTACAACCTTGACAACATCTACTCGACCATTTACATAATAAGCCTCTTTTGGCTCAAATATAAGCTGAATAAACTCTCTGTTGTTTGTATAGGTGCTTTTATCTAAAAAAATTTGTATCTTCTCTACAAGAGGATCTTTTTCTGCCACAATCTCTTCAATGTAAGCAGACTCTTCTGCATAAAGAGTGGAAAAAAGAAAAAGAAAAACAAGTAAAAACTTTACCATCTACGCCCTCTGTTTAATCTCTTAAACTCTTTTGCTGTTATAGATCGCACTACTCCATTGTTATAAAAAAAGCGTTTATTTTGTTTCGATTTAAAAGAAATATTCTCACCATCTACATAAAAATTTACATAGGGGTGACCAAAAACAAACAACCAACTCTTCTCAGGATCCAATATAAGTTCACCTTTAAAAGTTTTTTGATATCTTTTATTCGCTTTTGTATCTATGTAACCCACCCAAACTTTTGATTTAGATAGAACCTTAAAAGAGCTTTCAACTACTTTTTCTGCAATGAGTGTCTCTTCTTCTAAAGGGCTCTCATTTTCTACAAATGTAGCATTTATCTCTTCTATCTCTGTTTGATTATGCTCTTGCGTTGTATTTTCATCTGTAGCACTTATGTTTTTAGGTTCTATATTTTTTGAAACAGTCTCAATAACGCTATCATCAAGAGTACTTACTGCTTTATCTACAGTAGTTGTTGGCATTGTATTATAAAGAAGAGTCGCTATAAAAAGTAAAGCAACAATCCCTATATAAAGCATTTTATTACTGCTTTTAGGCATTTCAGGTGTTACAAATATACCTTTATCCTCTACAGTATCTCTCTGCTCAAACTCTTCTGCCGCTTCTTTTCTTAATAGTATTAGTTTTATATTATACTCTCTCTCTAAAATAGAGAAAAAACCTGCAAGCTGTACCTTATGAAATTCGTGAAAGTTTTTTTGTAATATTGCTTGAATCTGTTGCAAAGGAATATGAGTATCCTCATAAATTTTTTGAGCTCCAAGCTTCTGAAGTAGTTCTAACTCTTCACTCATTATCGCATCCTGTCCATTAAAATTGCACCAGCAACACTTACGTTTAAAGAGTCAAACTCATGCTTCATCTTAATACTTACGGCACAATCTAGTTTTGAGACAACACGAGAAGTAAGACCCTCTCCCTC
>CAZMBK010000195.1:0-2802 GCA_964564315.1 uncultured Sulfurimonas sp. | reverse complement strand
TACATAAGGACAAAAAATGATAAACAAATTAATCAAAACAACATTAGCACTGTCTGTTGCTGCTACGGTAGCATTTGCAGGGGGAACATCTACATACTTTAATGTAGTTAAGGGTGATCAAGAAGAGAAGTATGAGAAAGAGTTTCTTCCAGCTTTAGAAGATGCAACAGGTTTTAGCCTTTCTGATCCACATGAAAAGATTAATGATGCTTATGCAAAGCGTTATGGTAACCCAAAAGATCCTGATTACGATAAAGATTGGACAACAAACTTAGATAACTTAGGATTTTTCTCTATCTCTAACGATGTAGCTTTACATCCTATTTTAAAAACCTCACCACAAGTTGCAGGTTTTCAACCATTTAACCTTCTCATCTATAAAAATAAGTCTGAAAATGTAACATACATTGGACATCTTGATCCTACAGCTATGTTAGATATTACAGGTGTTACAAATAAGGCTGATAGAAAAGCTTATGTAGATATGTTTAAACCTTTAGATGCTTATGTAACTAAAGAGTTTGGTGGTGAGATTAAAACTGCTACTTATGATTCACTTCCTCCAAAACCAATGATGACTTTTGAAGTTCCTGTTGATAGAAGTGGTGATGTTGTAGAGTGGGCTGAAAACTTTCAAGAGGGACTTGAAGAGGCTTTTGAAGAGAAGCACTACATCATTGCTGGTTTTAAAAACTTTAAAGAGACTTATGAAGATTTAGAGATGCCTTTTGATGAGTATGACCAGTTCTTTGTATATGGTTTATGTCATTTTACATTCTCTTACAATGTATTTAATAAAGGTCGTGGTGATGCTGGTGTATTCGCTCCATGTGCTATGTACTTTTACATCAAAAAAGATTCAAACACTATGGTAATTGGTATGCCACGTCTCTCTGTATGGGCTTCTGTAATGGAATTCAAAGATCCTAAGAAAATTGAATGGACTAAAGTTATCGATAAAGAGATTATAGGAATTATGAAAAGTTTAGGTGCGAAAGAGATATGAGAAAATTATTTGCACTTATCGCTTCTTTAGCGATACTCTCTTTTAGTGGTTGTTCATTTGGTGGTGCTACTCCTGAGACTACATCAGGTTTAGAAGGTACTAAAGTGAGTACATATCTTGTTGGAAAACATGTAAAAGTTGATGATGCAGTATCGAGACTTCAAGATGCTGGTTTTGAAGTAGTGGCACAGTACCCTTCTATAAAGAAAGGAACTACTATTGTTTTTACAAATGATGCACTTAAAGCGGAAGCGGCTAAACCTGGTCGTGCATATGCTGCTGTTTTACGTCTTTTTGTAGATGATAAAGAGAAAATGATAAGTTTTACAAACCCTGTATATTTCGGAAAAGCATTTATGCAAGATGAGTATAACCATACGGTATTTAATGGTGTTTTAGAAAAGATCAATGAGGCTTTTCCAGGGCTTAAAGGTTCTAAAGATGAGTTAGATTATGATGCACTTGCTGGATACCATTTTATGATGAGTATGCCTTACTATGCTGATGTCGATATGTTAGGTAAACCTAATGCTACAAACGCTGAGGCTCTTGCTAAAGCACATAAGTATAAAAAAGGTAAGGCTATCGTTTTTGAACTTAAACTTTCAGAAACAAGTACACTTTTAGGCTATGATCTTGGAAAACGTACAAAGAAATTTGTAAAAAAAATTGGTCGTGCTAATGCGGCAATTTTACCATACTGTGTAGCACTTGAAAATGGTCAAGCACAAGCACTGAATGCTAAGTACTATATTGCTATCTCTTACCCTCTTCTTGATATGACTGGATTTATGGGTATTGCAACTGTTCCTGGTGCAATCGAAAAAGATTTAGCTAAAGCATTTAAAAAGTAATTTTTTAGAAAGCGGAAGAAAGAGGATAGTATATGAAGAAATTTTTAGTAGTAGTTTTGGCTCTCTTAGCAATGTCACAAAGTGCATTTGCTAAGGAGTTGAGTGCTTACCTTACAGGTGAGTTTGTTGATGTAAACAGTGCAAAAGAGAAGCTTGCTTCTGTAGGTTTTGAAGTTCTTACTGAGTATGCAAGTGTGAAAGATGGTGTTACAATTGTCTTTACAAATGATGCACTTAAAGTAGAGGCAAGTAAACCAACTCGTGCGCATGCTGCTGTTTTACGTCTTTTTATTGATAATCAAGAGAAGAGTATAAGTGTTACTAATCCACTTTATTTTGGAAGAGCATTTATGCAAGATGATTATAATGCAAAAGTTTTCCAAGCACAACTTGCTTCTATAAACAAAGCATTTCCTAATCTTAAAGGTTCTATAGATATGCTTGATGAGGATGATATTGCAGGATACCATTTCATGATGGGTATGCCTTATTATGAAGATTCTGATGAACTTGCTGAAGGCAAAACTACAGACCTTTTAGCACAAGTAAAAAACTATAAAAAAGGAAAGTTTTTTCTTTTTAGTATTAAGCTCAGTGACGATAGTTACTTAGTTGGGTATGATCTCTCTAAACGTACAAAGAAATTTGTGAAAAAAATTGGACGAGCTAATGCAGCAGTTCTTCCTTATACAATTAGTATAGAGAATGGTATAGCAACTTCTATGGAAGCAAAATACTATCTTGCTGTATCTTATCCACTTTTAAGTATGGGTGAGTTTACTACGATTGCGACAGTTCCTGGAGCTATTAAGAAAGATTTGAGTAAACCTTTTAAGTAGAAGGTTTACTTTTTACCTAGAAGAAGATCTCTAGGTAAGTTTATATATTTGAGAGCAGAAACTAAATCATTTTAGCTTCGCGTTTTCCCTCTTTAATCTCACC
>CAZMBK010000194.1:0-2826 GCA_964564315.1 uncultured Sulfurimonas sp. | reverse complement strand
CATTATTTCTCGCTTAATTAATTTAGTAAGCGAATTATACATAAAAACAACTAATGAAATATTGTATATAATAGATCTAATATAATTTACTAAATAATTTTTATGAAATGGATGAAATGACTATGTATACTTGGCTTGAACTTTTAAGAAACAATGATTATCTTGGCATAAAAAAATATATAAAAAATGGTGCAAACCTTTTTGATGAGAATGAAACGGGTGAGTCTGTTCTTGCATGTGCTATGCGTGAGCGCTGCGATGAGGATGTTCTCAATTTATTGATTGAGAGTGGGGTTGATATTTTTGCATTTGACAATGAGGGAGTAAGTGTTTTTGATATGGCGATCACATATGATAATCAGTTTATGGTGAAGTACTTAATAGAGCGGGGGATAGATATAAACACTACTACACGAAGAAGTGGCTTTACTGCACTTATGGCTGCTTCATGTTATGGAAGAGTAGAAATTGCTCAGATACTTTTAGATTATGGTGTAGATCAAAAGGCTAAAGATTCTAAGGGGTTTACTGCAGCTGATTTCGCTAGAAAGATGAATAAAAAAAGTGTTTTAAAACTTTTGGAATTTGATGAGAATATAGCTCAAAATACTGGATATGCAAGGTAGCTTTACTCAAAAAACTTCCCTTGATTTGTGTTGTCGAGAGGTTTTCTCTTCTCTTTAACAAGCCACTCTTGCAGAAGAGACTCGATTACTTTTGAGAGACTCATTTTATATCTATCGCGTGAGTATTTCATAGCATCATTCCAAGTCTGTTTATCAATAAGAAGACTTCTTGTAACTTCGTCTTTAGGTTTCAATATTTTCTCCTTTAAGAAGCTTCAAGAAGCTCTTTAAAACTTCTATAGCTATCTACAATTTTTTGATTTTTTACACTAAGTAAATAAAATTCAATCGCCTTACGACCAAGGCGAGGAATCTCATTTTTAACAGCCCAGCTACTTACAGTACCTTCTGGAATTTCTAGTATTTCAGCTAAAGTTTTTTGTGTAATTCCTAACTCTTTACAGACCTCTTTGACTACATTACTTTTTACTTTAGAGTTGTTTTTCTTTTTTGTAGCTCTTAATGGTTGTAGCTTTTTCATAATAGGTTTTTGTGTATTTTTTTCAATCCATTCTAAAACATCAGAAGCAGGAAGAATCCAATCTCTTGTGCTAAACATTTTTACAATTTCATTGACAAACTTTTCAGTATGTTCTTCTGCTGTTTTTAGATCGCTGAGTTGATAAAGAATGGAAAATGCGAGTTGTTGAGCAGAGCGTCCAGAATTTCCCCAGTCAAAGCCGTTTGCGGAGAAAGAAGATAATTCATATCGTGTTGGTAGTTCAACTTCACCGTAAGTGACATATTTACTTCCTAGAAGTGCTTTATGTCCTTTGAATACATGATTATTAAGTGTTAGTGCCATATTTAGTATTACTCGCTATATTTTAAAAGTATAATGTTGTTCCTCTTTAGAATCTTCCTTCACATTGTGTGAAGTAAAGTTCATTCTATAGACGACATATAAAAATGTAAAAAGCAATAAAAGTACCAATAACCAAATTAACATGATTAAATTCCTTGATTTATAGAATTATCTTAAGAACAAATCGGCTATTTTAAAAATTAGATTAATTTATAGTAAATATCTCTTTGTGTGAAAAAATCTGTAAAGAGTTTAAATTGTTCTAAAAGAAGTTCTCTATCACTTCCTTGTAAGGAGAGTTCAACCTGTGCCTCTCCATCTACGAAGAGTGGTAAGCACGAGAGCTCAATAGTACCTGGAAGTTTTTGCATAAGTGTGATAATGGACTCTTCACTAGCATGTGCAAGAAGAGTTTTTCTATACTTTTGAATGCTTTTTGAAAAATAAGTTTTTATAACATCATGTATCATAGGGTGACTCATGGATGGAAAACCGGGAACAAAGAAAAAACGATTTTCGAGTGAAAACCCTGACATGTTATTTATAGGATTAAAGAGTAGGTTTGCATTTTGTGGAATATCTGCCATCTTTATTCGATGTGGAAAAGCTTTATCTTCAAATCGTTTTATAATATCATTATAAAATTGTATATGTCTTACTGTGTGCATATTTGTAAAGACTTCAGCTGCTATCTCTCGTGTTAGATCATCAGGAGTAGACCCAATCCCACCAAAAGAAAAAATTACACTCTTTTCATCTTCAAGTATCATTCTATATGTTTTCATTATAAGTTCTTTATTATCTTTAATAATAAAGGAGGCAAAGAGTTCATGTCCATACTTTGATAATTCATTTTTAACAAACTCAAAGTGCTTATCTTGGCGTCTTCCATTAAGTATTTCGGTTCCGATTATTACAGCATAAAAATTCATATTAAAATTATAGTATAATTCTAAAAATAAATAGACAAAGGGTATAGACAATGTCATATGCACAAGAGTTAGAAACACTAATAAAAGAGACTGTTATTCCAGATATCGATGAGTCACTAGATGCAATATTTGAAGAGATTGCTGACAATAAAGAAGCAACAGAAGATGCAAAAGAAGAGATAGAAGAGCTACGTGAGTTCAAAGCTGACCTACAAGATGTTTTAGATGATATAGAGAGTGGCGATATAGAAGAAGATGAGTGTAAAGAGTTGATAGATGATATAAAAGAGGCTCAAAAACATGGGGACGAAGAAGAGGAAGATTTCGGTTTCGTAGAAGAGGATTAAGTTTACCAATTTAAAAGATCAATTGAGGGAGTGCAATAAAGGGAATGAAAAACAAAATCTATAAATTTAAAAAGCTCATTTTTGTCATTGATAGCTTTTAAGGGGACTGTAACTAA
>CAZMBK010000193.1:0-2840 GCA_964564315.1 uncultured Sulfurimonas sp. | reverse complement strand
ATCCAAAACAAAAAACAAATGAAACACTAAAAATGCTTCTCCAAGGCGAAAAAGCAGTTAAAAAAGAGAGTGGGTTCACAGCTGACTTCTCTGTAGCTACAGCAAGGGTAATAGCCCCAGAAGCACCACAAAAACTGCAACAAGCAGTACAAAGTTTAGAGTCTCTACTCAAAGGTGAAACAGAAGAAAAAAGTTCTTCTACTACCGCTACAACAACAAAACTTGATGGAACTACAATAAATAAAGCCGATAGTTTAGATGTAAAAATGAATGAAGCAAAACAGATGACAAAGTATCTCTCTGCAGATGTTAAAAATGCCATCGAAGATTATAAGTCTCCATTTACAAGAATAAAAGTTGCACTCAACCCACAAAACCTTGGTTCAGTTGAGTTGACAGTTGTGCAACGTGGTAAAAATATACATGTAAATTTAAGCTCAAATAATGCAGCCATTAATGCCCTTGCCATGAATGCTACTGATTTAAAAGCACAGCTTCAAAATAATGGAATAAATAATGCTACATTAAACTTTAACAACAACTCTCAAACTGCTGAACAGAGTTTTTCTGGACAACAGCAACAACAACAAAATGCGCATCAAGAGCAAAATGCACACAGAGCATATAGTTATGTTGAGGGTGAAGAGACACATGAAGAGCAGATGAGCTCTTTAGAAATTGTAGTACCAAACTACGCATAAAGGATTTATTATGGCAATTAATGCAATCGGACAAGATAGTTCAGTCTATGGGGAATATAAGACAGGTGCAGATTTAGTTAAAGATAAATCTAGTTTAAAGAATGAAGATTTTATGACTCTACTTTTAGTGCAGTTACAAAATCAAGATCCTACTAATCCTACCGATACAGAGTCTATTTTGACACAAACATCACAACTAGCATCATTAGAATCATCTGACAATACAAATACTGCCTTAGCAGACTTAGCTACTTCAATCCAAGCATCAAATGATTTCTCTTCTATTTCAGCTATTGGTAAAACAGCAGACTTAGGAAGTAATGCTATTACTTTTGCACAAGAGGATGGTAGCAGTTCATTTGAGATATACTTTCCATCAGATGTAGCAAGTGGTAGTGTGGAGATACTAGACAGCAATGGTAATACTATTCAAACACTCGATGTAGAGACTGGAGATGCTGGAACATTTACATACAAATGGGATGGTAAAGACAAATCTGGTAAGGGTGTTGATGATGGTATTTACTATGTTACTGCCTCTTATAAAGATACAACGGGAGAGGATTTGACAACAAGAGTAGGAACTTATCCAATTGAATCTGTTCGATTTGACGATGGAAAAACCTATGCAAAAATTGGCTCAGGGTACATTCCTATTGAAAATATTACTGAAATATACTAAAAGAGTCTATTATGATGATACAAGCATTTTACACTGGCATCAATGGTATGAAGACAAGCTCTTCTGGTATAGATATTGTCTCAGATAACTTAGCTAACTCTGAAACTATTGGTTTTAGAGGGACTAATTATGAATTTTCATCACTCTTTGAAGATGCAATTATATCAGCAAATGGTAGTGTAACAAATGACACCATTGGTTTTGGAGCAACACTACAGGCAACTGCTATGAGTACTGTTTCTGGTACCTACATGGATACAGATAGAAGTACAGACTTAGCCATTTTAGAAGATGGCTGGTTTGGAGTTATTGGAGTATCTAAAGAGACAGAGTATACAAGAGATGGAAGTTTTGGTTTCGATAGTGAAGGCTCTTTAGTCGCACTTGATGGCTCTTATGTACTAGGGACAATGGGTACAAATCTTACTAATAACATCCTAACAGAAGTAATAGGTGAGCTACCCTTAGGTGATGTTACTACACAAGAAAAATTAACTTTTCCACAAGACTTAACATATCCAAGCCAAGCCACAACTGCTACTCAGTTTTACGGGAACCTTAGTATAGAAAATGAAGTGAGAACCATGGGTTCTGGTGTTGTCGATGCAGAGGGCACTACAAATGACTTACGATTGGAGTTTACACAAGTAGATCCACAACCAGAGAGTGGAACAGAATGGAATGTCGTAGCAACAACAACAAGTCCCAATGGAGAGACTCCTTTTGATACCCAAAATGGTGTTGTCACTTTTGATGACACGGGTGCTTTAATTTCAAATACATTGGGTGATATTGACAACAATGGAACAACTGTATCTATAGATTTAGGATCAGAATACAGTGGCATTATCGCTACTGCAAACAGAGAAGTAAGTAGATCCTCATCGAGTGATGGTGTAGTCGGTGGTGATCTCATAGGCTATGATATAAATACAAACGGTAATATCGTTGCAACTTTTAGCAATGGTGTACAAAGTAGTGTTGGTAAAGTAGCTGTCTATCATTTTCAAAATGATCAAGGATTAGATAGACTCTCTGGAACAAAATTTTCAGACTCCTCAAATAGTGGAGACGCTTTTTTTTATACAGATGAAAATGGACAAAATATATTAGGGACAAATATATCTAACAAGAAGTTAGAGAGTTCAAACATAGATACTACTTATGGATTAACAGAACTCATTATTCTACAACGTGCATATGATGCAAACTCAAAATCTATTACAACTGCCGATGAAATGATGCAAAAAGCACTAGATATGGATGCTTAATCACTTTTGGAACACTCCTTGCTTTAAATCTTTTACTAAATCTATCTAAATTAAGATAGTAACTAAAGGATTTAAAATGTTAAAATCACTTTACTCTGGTGTATCTGGATTACAATCTCACCAAATTGCGATGGATGTTGAGTCAAACAACATTGCGAATGTTAACACAACAGGTTTTAAATACTC
>CAZMBK010000192.1:0-2861 GCA_964564315.1 uncultured Sulfurimonas sp. | reverse complement strand
TGAATGAAGAAAATGCAAAACAAGCACACGATAAAGTTACTTATAACATAGTAGATAAAGATGGTGCTGCTTGTGTTGATGTGGCTGGTAAAGTTTACACACCACAAGAAATTTCAGCAAAAATTCTTACAAAACTAAAAGAGGATGCTGAAGCTTACATTGGTTCTACTGTAACTGATGCTGTTATTACAGTTCCAGCTTACTTCAATGATAGTCAACGTAAAGCGACAAAAGATGCTGGTACTATTGCTGGTCTTAATGTTCTTCGTATCATCAATGAGCCAACTGCTTCTGCACTTGCATATGGTTTAGAGTCAAAATCTGAAGAGAATGTACTTGTTTATGACCTTGGTGGTGGTACATTTGATGTTACAACATTAGAGATCTCTGATGGTACTTTTGAAGTTCTTTCAACTGATGGTAATGCATTCTTAGGTGGTGATGACTTCGATAATAAAATTGTTGACATGTTAAATGATGAGTTTAAATCATCTCACGGTATTGAACTTAAAAATGATAAAATGGCACTACAACGTCTTAAAGATGCAGCTGAAAATGCTAAAAAAGAGTTAAGTTCAGCACAAGAGACTGAAATCAACTTACCATTTATCACAATGACAGAAGCTGGACCACAACACTTAGTTGTGAAATTAACTCGTGCTAAATTTGAGGGTATGATTGCTTCTCTTATAGATGAAACTATTGAGCATATAAAAACTGCTATGGATGAGTCTGATTTAGAAGCAAATGAGATTAAAGAGATCATTATGGTTGGTGGATCTACTCGTGTACCAGCTGCTCAAGAAGCGGTTTCTAAATACTTTGGTGGTAAAGACTTAAATAAAGGTGTTAATCCTGATGAAGTTGTTGCTGCTGGAGCTGCTATTCAAGGTGGTGTTTTACGTGGAGATGTTAAAGATGTTCTTTTACTTGACGTTACACCTTTAAGCCTTGGTATTGAAACTCTTGGTGGAGTTATGACTAAGATTATTGAGAAAGGAACTACGATTCCTGTTAAAAAATCTCAAGTTTTCTCAACTGCTGAAGATAACCAGCCAGCTGTTTCTATCAGTGTTGCTCAAGGTGAGCGTGAGTTTGCTAAAGATAATAAATCTCTTGGTCTTTTTGAGCTTGGTGACATTCCAGCTGCTCCACGTGGTGTGCCTCAAATCGAAGTTACATTTGACATCGATGCGAATGGTATATTAACAGTTTCTTCAACTGATAAAGGAACTGGTAAATCTCAGTCTATCACAATCTCTGGATCATCTGGACTAAGTGAAGAAGAGATTAACAAAATGGTTCAAGATGCAGAAGAGAACAAAGCAGCTGATGAAGAGAGAAAAGCATTAGTTGATCTTAAAAATCAAGCAGATGCACTTATAGTTCAAACTGAAAAATCAGTAACTGAGATGGGTGAAAACCTTGAAGCTGAAGAGAAAGCAAAAATCGAAGCAGCTGTTACTACTCTTAAAGATACTCTAAAAGATGAGTCTGCAACAAAAGAGCAAATTGAAGAGAAAGTAAAAACACTTACTGAAGCTGCACATAAAATGGCAGAAGAGATGTACAAAAAAGAGCAAGATCCAGCAAAAGCAGAAGCGGATGCTAAAAAGAAAAAAGAAGATGACGACGTAATAGATGCTGAGATAGAGTAAAATTTAAACACTTCTAGCACTGACAACATAATAGATGCTGAGATAGAGTAAAACAACTCTATCTCTAGCAACACCCTCAAATATTTTAACTAAGAAAAAAAATCCTAACTTATATTCTAAGCCTCTTTATCTAATATAGAGTATCCTAACTCATACATCGCTTTGTCTACCATCTCTAATGCAGCATCCATCGTTTTTTGAGAAATCTCTGGAAGTTCACCACCCCATGCAGATTCAGCATCTTTAAAACCTTGAATCATCCCTTCACGTCCAGCACGAAGCATCTCCTCATTGTCCCCTGCTCCATTTATGACAAAATTTGCCATTCGCTCAGATGTCTGTTGTACACCAAAAATACCATCCTCAGCCACTAGAGCAGATGCTTCTTCTTGAGAAAGTTCAGCAATAGGTTTTCCTTCATAGCCTATATCACTTAAAAAACTTTGAAACTCATCATATGCTTTTGTAAAGTCATCCTTAGCACTTAAAGAACCTTGTGTAGTTATGGATTGAAGTGCATACTGTTTTGAATTCTCTTCTATTTGTGCTTTTAATTGTGTTGCTTCATCAGCAGTAAGTTTTTCTGTATAATTTGTTTTTATACTAGTTGGTCTAGCTTGTGTAGTTGTTGCTTGTGCAACATTTGAAGATACTTGCATGATATTTCCTTTAATATAGTTTTATCTCTACATCACTTATATCGACATATTAATACAATTGTGTACTTATTTACACATAGTTACCAAAAAAACCCAATTTTTGTAAAAGTATTTGCATAATTTATTCAAATACTTGGTTTCTTGTAATAATTTCGCTATACTATTGACGATGAAAGATGAGGCTCGAGTTCATCTTTAGTGTGTAAGTTTGCTAGTATTGCATTTAGACCCCTAAAGACTCTCCAATTTTTGACTCCACTAATGGATTGAATTCCATAGTGAATTTTTATACAAAAGGCTATGCAATGGCAGAATTACAAGATGGTAAAGTTAAATGGTTTAACGACGAAAAAGGTTATGGTTTCATAGAACAAGACAATGGTGGGAAAGATGTATTCGTACATTTCCGTCAAGTTAATAACAACTCAGGTGGACGTGTTTCACTTGCAGAAGGTCAAAGAGTAACTTTCGAAGTTGGTGAAGGTCAAAAAGGTCCTCAAGCTGAGAACGTAACTCCACTTTAATTAGTGATCAAGTCCCTTTT
>CAZMBK010000191.1:0-2873 GCA_964564315.1 uncultured Sulfurimonas sp. | reverse complement strand
TTCATAATCTGTGGTATCATTTTTGAGTACTCAATTACTCCATCTTCTAAACTATACTTAAAAGAAGCATTACTATTACTTTTACGACTTAATGTTTCTAAAATCAGTCCACTTTCGCCCTCGTAACTTAAAGCTTGTGTAAATCCACTCAATGCATAAACAGCATCAAATATTCTACCTAAAGAGGAGGATTTTGGGGAATTTATTCTTCGTAAATACATAGAATATAATGTCTTAATTTCAGAGTCACTATATGAATCTACTAGTGGATTTTTCATATCTAAAATCTCTTGAAGAGAAAAAGTAGAAAATAAAAGAGACATCCCAACTCTACGAGGTTCTTTTATAGCTGCTTCTCCACCCAAAAGTGCGAACTCTTTAAAATGATACACACGTCGATAGTCACTTCTATTTGCTATAAGTACCTCTCCACCCCAAAGAGTAGAATCATCTCCATATCCTGTGCCATCAAAACAGAATGCTAAAACATCTTCATCTAAAGAGTACTCAGCCATACAAGACAGAGAATGAGCATAATGGTGCTGAACTTCTATTAATGTAACATCCTTATGTTTTGAAATATACTCTTTTGCTATTTTTGATGTTTCATACCCTTGATGCTTATCACACACTATAATATCTGGTACAAAGTTATAAATTCTATTGAGAGTCTCTAGTGTTCTTTGAAAATATTCATTAGAATCTAGTGAATTTAAATCACCAATATGTGGTGATACTACAATATTTTTATCAAATGCTAAGGATATAGTAACTTTTTGGTTAGCACCTAATGCTAATATTTTCTTTTTTATTCTCTTTGTTTGATAAAGACTATAGGGAGCATAACCCCTTGCCATACGTAGAGTAATCATATCATTATTACTATTTTGTACGACACTATCATCACATGCATTAATAATTTCTCTATCATAAGTCAAAAGATGTTGCACTACTAAAGGCATCTTTTTAAAAATAATTTTCTCATCTACAATTATCGGTTCTCCACTAATATTTGCACTGGTCATCACAAGTGGAATAGCTAATTTTGCGAGTAAAATTTCGTGAAGCGGCGTATATGGAAGGAGTACTCCTATTCTATCTATATTTGGTGCTATAAGATGGGATAAGATACTATTCTCTTTTTTTGGCACTATAACAATCGGTCTCTCCTTTGAAAGTATAAGTTTCTCATCAGCTTTTGATATATGTGCTATTTTTCGGATAAGCTTTATATTTTGAAACATTACAGCTAAAGGTTTTGTTGCTCTATTCTTATTTACTCTTAATGATTTTACAGAGTTAGTATTTGTTGCATCACAAACTATATGAAAACCACCTATACCCTTAACTGCAACCACTTCGCCATTTATAATTAGTTCACATATTTGATCTATTGCTTCATTCTTATTTATCTCTTCACCATAAAGTGAAATATATTTCAACTTTGGTCCACACTCAAAGCATGAGATAGGTTGTGCATGATAGCGACGATCAAGAGGGTTGTTATACTCCTCTTGACATTTATGACACATTTCAAAAGAGTCCATAGAGCTCTTATCCCTATCATATGGAAGATTTTTTATGATTGAGTATCTTGGCCCACAATTTGTACAATTTATAAAAGGGTAGTTATATCTACGGTTGCCCTTCTCTCTCATTTCAGCTAAACAATCACTACACAGAGATATATCTGGACTCAACATTGTTGAAATAGTATTAGTTGTCGAATCTAAAATATGAAAGTTAGATGCATGTAAAAGAGAAACTACCTCTTTTTCTATACTATCTATTCGAGAGAGAGGTGGCTTCTCTACAGGTAATAGTTTTAAAAATAATTCTACTTTAGTGCTATCACCCTCTATCTCTATAGAGACACCATCTCCACTGTTGCTAACATAACCATTGAGCCCACAACAATGAGCCAATTTATAGATATAGGGACGAAAACCTACACCCTGAACTATTCCTTCTACTCGAAGATGAACTCTAATACTAGAGGAAGACTCCACCAACAACGGCATTCTCCTTCCCTATTGGGTAACATTTATTCATAAGAGGTGGCGTCATTTTAAGATTTCTTTGCATACGAGAGAAGAGTGACTGATTTGAAAAATGAGCACCACATAAGATGATTTCTGTTGCTTTTGTTTTACTTTTTAACTCTTGAAGTATCTCATTAAAGTAATCACCAAAACTTTCAAAAATTGAGTATGAGAGTATAGATGTACTTACTCCTGCTAGTTGATATGAAATTATACTTGCTAAAAATGCAGCATAATCAAAACGATTATCTGTAACATGAGTATCTATTTGTATACCACCTTTACCTACAAATTTCATAGCCTCTTTTGTGACTCCTCTCATAGATTTATCTTCAAGTCCAAGTAGAATTGCAACAGCCTCAAAAAGTTTTACGTCCTTCTTCTCTTGAAGAGATGAAAGTTTTGTATATATTTCTGGTACATTTTTTTCTAAATTACTAATGAGTCTATCTGAACCATCACGAAGGTTTTTTATATCTTCAATAATCTTTGAACCATCAAACTCTTTTGGAGGAACAATTCTTAGTACATTTTTACCATCATAGTATAAAAATGAAGGCTCTTCATCAAAATAAGCACCTACACAACGCTTATCAAATGCATCATGTTCTGCCATTACAGAGATAAATGAAGCTTCATCTTGTAGAAAAGTTTTTTGATTTTTGTGAAACTGCTCCTTAACCCCTTCAAGTACATTTGCTCTATTTACAGAAATTGACTCAAAGTTTTCCATACTGTCAAAAAGTATTTTTCCTTTTTCTGGTAAAGCAACATACTCATGTGCTACACTCACTAAAGATTTTTCTTCAAAATTATGTGATGGGAAAGAGA
>CAZMBK010000190.1:0-2880 GCA_964564315.1 uncultured Sulfurimonas sp. | reverse complement strand
TTTTGAAAAAGTATTTTTGTGATAGAATATATTTTGTAATTTATGAGAGAAGAGAGAAGTAAATATGCAAGAGATCATGACCCCATACTATATTTGTGAAGAGAAACTTTTAGAAAGAAATCTTCAGATATTGGACACTATACAAGAAAAGAGTGGTGCAAAAGTAATAGTAGCACTAAAAGGTTTTGCAATGTTTGCTACATTTTCACTAGTAGCAAAGTATCTTAAAGGGTGTACGGCAAGTGGCCTTTACGAAGCAAAACTTGCTCGTGAAGAGTTTTGCAAGTTTAATAGTGAAGCTGAAGTACATACATATTCTCCCGCATTTAAGGAGGATGAAATAGAAGAAATAGCAAATATTTCAGATCATATTATCTTTAATTCTCCAAATCAATTAGAACGATTTCTTTTAAAAGTCAAACAAACTAATCCAAATATAGCAGTGAGTTTACGTATAAATCCTGAAGTCTCTTCCTCTCCAAAAGATATGTATAATCCTTGTGTTATCCATTCGCGTTTAGGAACGACTCTCTCTAATTTTGATGAAAATATTCTTAAAAAACTTGATGGACTTAATTTTCATGCACTGTGTGAACAAAATGTAGATGCACTTGAAGCAATTTTAATAAAATTTGAGAAAAATTTTTCCCAATATTTCAAGAATTTAAAGTTTATTAATTTTGGTGGAGGACATCATATCACTAAAAAAGGGTATGATATTGAAAAACTTATTTGGATAATCAAAGAGTTTAGAGAAAAATATGATGTAGAAGTTTATTTAGAACCTGGTGAAGCAGTTGGATGGGAGTCTGGTTACTTAGTGAGTACTGTTTTAGATGTTTTTGAAAATGGTATGAAAATTGCCATTTTAGATACATCGGCAGAAGCACATATGCCAGACACTTTAGCAATGCCATATCGTGCAGATGTAAGAGGCTCTGGTAAGGCAGGAGAAAAAAAATATACTTACCGTTTAGGTGGTAATACATGCTTGGCTGGTGATATTATGGGTGACTATAGTTTTGATACACCTTTAAAAGTGGGTGATAAAATAATTTTTGAAGATCAGATTCATTATACTTTTGTTAAAAGTACTACGTTTAACGGTATTAAACTTCCTTCACTTGCTATAGAGCGTAAAAGTGGAAAAGTAGAACTTATTAAACAGTTTAATTATGATAACTATAAAGAAAGATTATCTTAAATACTAAATAATATTAAAAAGGATAGAGATGGAATTAGATAAAGAACGATGGAATAAACGCCATATTGAAAAGCCTATGAGAAAAGAGATAGAGCCAATTTTACAGAAGTATATTGGAGAGGCAAATGTTGGTGAGGCTTTAGATATCGCATGTGGCATAGGGCGAAATACACACTTTATTGCTCAAAAAGGTTTTCTTGTGGATGCTGTTGATTTAAGTGATTATGCTCTCTCTCAGTTAAAAGATATGGCAACTATAAATAAGATAGAAGCAGATTTAGATAGTTATAATTTAGCATTTAATAAATACGATCTTATTGTTAATATTAACTACTTAAATAGAAGATTTTTTCCACAGATAAAAGAGGCTTTAAAAAAAGATGGAATTATTATTTTTGATACTTTTATTGTGGCACATGGAGATTTTGACCAGCCTTCAAACCCTGAGTATTTACTTCGAAAAAACGAACTACTTCATGCATTTATTGGATTAGATATTATTTACTATGAAGAGAAAGATGAGACAAATCTTCGTGGTGAAAAAACACGAGTAGCCTCTCTTGTCGCACGAAAAAACTAGTTTTGAACTTTATAAGTTTTTAGTTCAAAAAGAGTTACTCAAAGAGTCACCAGAATTTTGGTGGCCAAATACGGGAACTTTTCAAATAGTGATAGGTGCAATTTTGGCACAAAATACAACTTGGCATAATGTTACACTCTCTTTTAAAAATTTAAAAAATCATTTGACATTAAACTCTTTTGTAAAACTAGAAATAGAAGAGCTAAAGGTGATGATACAAGCAAGTGGATTTTATAATCAAAAAGCTCCAAGACTTTTAACTCTAGCAAAAAATATTTTAGAGATGTTTGGTACTTTTGAAAAATTTCAAGCAGAGGTTTCAAGAGAGTGGCTCTTGTCACAAAAAGGGATTGGTGAGGAGAGTGCAGATGCTATTCTATGTTATGGATGTTACAGACCTGAGATGGTTGTAGATACCTATGCAAAAAGATTTCTAAAAAAATTTGACATTGTATTTGATAAAAATAGTGAATATAAAGAGTTTTTAGAAAAAAGTATTCGAGAAAAATTTCAAGAAGAGGAACTTTTTAAAATATTTGCTCAGTTTCATGGGATGATTGTAGAGTATAATAAACTAAAGTCCCTCAAGTAAAATATTCCATAATCTTTCAATCTCTTTATCTGTTAAAAAAAGGGATGATTTTTTGTTATAAAGCTCTTTAAGTGAAGAAGCATTGATACTCATAGTATGTGAGCAGTTGAAGTGTGTGGGTAAGAATGCACGTAAAAGAGAGACATCTCCTTGAATCTCCTTGGAACATAAAAAGCAGTATAGCTCTTTATGAAGGCGTCCCTCATGTTCTAAAAGTTTTACATAAGATTCAACTGCAACTCGCTTAGGGTTCAGTTTGTTCCACTGCAAAGAGGCATTTTCTAAAAGTTCAAAATAAAAACTTCCTAATGATTCAGCATCTTTAAGATGTTTAAAAAATAACTTGGTAAAGTCTTGCCATAAACGTAGAAGTGCATAATCATTTATCCAAGGATAGCCAATGTGAATCACATCCTTGAGTCGTCCAATAGTACTTTTAAAGGAGGGGTCTATCTCATAATCTATTTTAAAGCCAATATTGATGGTCCCATGACGAGCACCATA
>CAZMBK010000189.1:0-2885 GCA_964564315.1 uncultured Sulfurimonas sp. | reverse complement strand
TGTTCCGCTTTCAAACAAAGCTTATGCAGTAGAAATTAAAGACGCTTAAGTCTATATCGTAAGCATTCCTTTAGGGGTGCTTCGATATACTCCCTCAAAATGACTCATTGCTTAATTTATTAGTTTATTAACATAAATTACTCAAAAAGTTATAGATAATCCAAAGGAATTTTTTTAATGCAAGATGTACTAACAAACCAAGATGCACGTATAAATATTTATGCACTTCTTTCACGTTTACTGATGAATGAAGTTGATGAAGAACTTTTAAAGACCATAGAAAATGATGAAAATATAATGGCCTTTTTCCCTAGTTATGCAAAATGGGGACGTCGTGATGAGATGGATCATAAATCACTTATTGAGAGTTATCTTAATGTAGATTTTACAAATCTTTTTTTACTTCATATGACACCTTATGAGTCTTTTTACTGTAGAGAAGACCAGATGATGGAAACAGCAGGGGAAAATCCTGTTCTTCAAGTCTTTAATGATCATGACTTTAGAGTTGACCTTGGAAAAGCGAGAGCTGTAAGTGTTGACCATATTGGAATAGAGTTTGAGTTTATGTATATGCTCTGCGATGCTGAAAAAAAAGCACTACTAGATGGCAATAACGAGACTGCTTGTGAAATAGCAAAGATTCAGCAAAAGTTTTTAAAAGAACATCTTTTAGAGTGGGCTCCAATGTTCTTACTCAATGTTAAAAGTGAAGCTGGGACAGCATTCTATTTTGATCTTGCTGATTTAGCTTTAGAGTTTATGATGAGTGATTATGAGTATTTATGTGAATTTATTCAAGATGGGAAATGTAACTACGAAGCATGAGCCTTTTAACCCTAGATATAGCAAAGTGTGTAAGAACTACAAATAAGTTTTCTGAGTGTGTCGAGTGTGTTAGCGCTTGTCCTGTTGCAACTATTAAGATAGATGAGCAACTGCCTTCTTTTGTACCAAACGACTGTGTTGGGTGTGGAGGATGTTTAGCTGCTTGTCCAAGTAGTGCTTACAAACTTGATGACTTTAATGCTATAAATTTTATGTTTTCATATTTAGAATCAGAGAAAGAGAGTATCTCTTGTAAAAAGGATGAAATTCCTTGTCTTGCAGCTTTAAATGTGGAAGAGATTTTAAGTATGTCTCTGCTTACTTCAAAAGAGATTCTTTTTGATAAGGGACACTGTAGTGAGTGTGAGATTGCTAAAATAAATTTAGCGATTATAGAAACTAGAGTCGAAGAGGTTAACTTTCTACTCGAGGCTATGGAAGTTCAAAAGAGAGTGAAGTTTGAAGAGATAGCTACAGATGAAGATATAAACTCTTTAGATGAGTCGACTCGTAGAGATTTTCTTTCAAAAGCTTCACTCAAAGAAGCTGCAAAAGCAAAGCATAAATTTGACAATAGCGTAGAAGCACTAGATGAAGAGTTAAAAGAGCATACTCCAAGTGTAGAAGATATTCAAAGTATAAGAAATAAAGTGGTTCCAGATAGAAGAAAGCTTCTTAAAATGGCTATGAAAAGAGCAGGAGTACCTGAAAAATTTCATGTTATAGAGAGTGAAGATATCTCTTTTATCTCTCAAAAAGTTTTAGATGAAGAGAGCTGTACAAACTGCCAGATGTGTTACCGCATCTGTCCAACGGGCGCACTTAGCTCCGATAAGTATGGCGGATTTATAGCATTTGATGCATTTAGCTGTATAAAGTGTACATCGTGTCATGATGTGTGTGAACCAAATTCACTGACAATAAAACCGACATTTAATCTCAAAGAGCTTTTTGAAGCAAAGCAAGAGATACTTGTAAAGTTTAGTGTAAAACGGTGTGATGAGTGTGGTATGCCTTTTGTGTACCGTGGTGGCGAAGTTATGTGTACTCGTTGTCGCATTGAAGAAGAAGAAGCAAATACCTTGTGGGGGATAAAATAGTGAGTGAAACAATGCAAGCTGTCGATACAATGAATGCAGAGAATATCATCTCAAAAAAGACAAAACTGTTTGGTCTCATTGGCGAAAAAGCAGGAACAAACAATCTTTTTGCAATGATTAACAGACTCATAAAAGCAAATAGTGTAGATGCCATGATAATTCCAATGAATATTCGCGAAGATGATTTCTATTTTACAGTAGCAAATATGAAAAAATCTCATGTCGATGGTGCTTATATAGAAGAGGAGTTTCAGAGTGCTGTTCTTGATCTTCTTGATTATAAAGATGAGATAGTAGAAGTTTACAATCGTTGTGATTTTGTTATAAAAGAGGGTGAAAAACTACGAGGCTTTCTACTAGAAAAAAATGATGTAAGTTCTAAAGAGGAACTAGCACAGATGATATATGAAGAAATTATAAAGGACTAATTATGAATGAAAATGATGTAAGCGATTTTAGAAATGAATTTGAGGCAATGAAAAAGCATGCCTTTGATAACTGTGAAGATGGTGAATGTGAAACACCTCAAGAGTCATTTGATGATTATCCTGACTATGTACGTGCAATATATGCAGAGATAATGCCTCCTGTTAAGAGTGGTGTTTACTTCTCTCGTTGGGACATTAAGGGTATGGCTGCTGAGCTTGATGAGCATATTGTTATGGATACTAGAGAGCGTATGTTTCAACACTATATGCGTTTTATCGGGAGCCGTAAAGAGATGGTAGATGTTATTGGTGAGTTTAACAAGCATATGGATATGAAGTGTGATCTTTATCGTGAGTATTCAGAAAAATACCCAGCAACAAAAGAAATTTTTGATGTAAAAATTAAAAAAACGAATCGCTCAAAAGAGTTTTTACAAAAAATGCTAGTGGACTTTTTTAGTTAGTCTCTATATTTATTAATTCTACTCTATCACAATCTTTTTTGATGAGTTTTTTAGCAGTTGCATCC
>CAZMBK010000188.1:0-2891 GCA_964564315.1 uncultured Sulfurimonas sp. | reverse complement strand
CTTTACTATGCTTTATTTATCTTGTCTTTTTTTTATTCTTATCAGATGCTTTTTTAGCTCTTTTTTTGGTCTTATCACCTTTTTTACTTTACTCTCTATTTTATAAGTACTCGCTTTGGCTTTTACTAATCACTTATATGTTAGTATTTCATATACAATTTTAGGATTATATATGAAAAATTATATTAAAGATCAAATTAAAAAATCTCTTGAAACAAAGAAAAAAATTTATGAAGATGATGTGTTAATAAAGAAAATAGAAGAAGTTGCACGAAAATGTGTTGCTCTTTATAAAACAGATAAAAAGACTATATTAGCAGGAAATGGTGGTAGTGCAGCAGATGCACAACATATTGCTGCTGAGTTGGTAGGAAGGTATGGTTTTGATAGGCCATCAATACCATCCTTAGCACTTACTACGGATACATCAAATCTTACTGCAATTGGTAATGACTATGGATATGATCATGTATTCTCACGTCAACTAGAAGGAATGGGTCAGGAGAATGATATTTTTATAGGAATATCCACTTCTGGAAATTCTGTAAATATTTTAAAAGCATTTGAATCAGCTAAAAAGAAAAATATTATGACTGTAGCATTGACTGGTAGAGATGGTGGTGAGATGGCTAAGCTAGCAGATATTGCTCTTATTGTTCCCTCAGAAGATACACCAAGGATTCAAGAATCTCATATATTAATTGGACATATTCTCTGCGATATTATAGAACAAGAGATTTTTGGCAATGGGATAAGTAATTAAACAATGAAAAAAGCACTTTTCTTAGATAGGGATGGAGTTATTAATGTTGAAAAAGAGTATTTATATAAAATAGAAGAGTTTGAGTTTATTGAAGGTATTATTGAACTTTGTGACTGCTTTCAAAAGTTAGATTATATAATTATTGTTGTAACTAATCAATCTGGAATAGCTCGTAAATATTATACAGAGAAAGATTTTTTAATGCTAACAACTTGGATGAAGAGTACTTTTGCAGAGTCTGGAATTTTTATAACTTCAGTCTATTTTTGTCCTCATCACCCTGATATTTCAGGAAAGTGTAAGTGTAGAAAGCCTAATCCTGGTATGTTACTTCAAGCACAAGCGGATTATAATATCGACTTAAGTGCTTCAATTATTATTGGTGATAAAGAGAGAGATATTGAAGCTGGAATTAATGCAGGATTAAAAGAAACTTATCTTTATGATAGTTCTCAAACGGTGAAAGTGTCAAAAGCTACAAAAATAGTAAATAATTTAAATGATGTATGGAAAAATAAATGTTAATTTTAAATAGTGGTGGGACTCTTAATAAGAGATATAACAAGCTAAAAGGTATTTTAGAGGTTCCTTTTGATAATTATGCAATTGAAAAAGTTTTGAAGAGTGTTTGTAGTGATTATTCATTAGCTGGAGTTGTTTATAAAGATAGCTTAGAAATGACACTTGAAGATAGAAAAATGATTGCTAGTATAATAGTAGAATCAGATGATAATAAATTTTTAATTATACATGGGACAGATACTATGCATATTACCGCTGAATTTTTAGCAGAGGTATTTGAAGATAGAGTTATAATATTAACAGGTTCTATGAATCCTTTAGAAATTGATCCAATAGAAGCAACATTAAACATAGGTATGTCTTTTGGATTTCTTCAAGCTAATGTAGAAAGTGGTGTCTATATCTGTATGAGTGGACATATTCAGCCATATGAAAAGATAGTAAAAAATAAGAACAGAGGGAAGTTTGAAATTGTCTGAAAAAATTGCTTGTTCTCATTGTCACCTTGAATTTACTAAAGAGGTAATGATAGAAGATAATAATCATTATTTTTGTTGTAATGGATGTCAAGGAGTTTATCATTTACTTTCAGATGAGGGTCTTGATAGTTTTTATGATAAGGCAGGAGATATAAAACTTTCTCCTCCAACTCAGCAGTATGAAGACTCTTCTAACTTCAATGCTCCTGCTTTTTATGACAAGTTCGTAAAAATTAATAGTGAAGGTTTTGAAGAGGTTGATTTAATAATAGAAGGAATTCATTGTAGTGCTTGTGTCTGGCTCAATGAAAAAGCACTGCATAAGATGGAAGGAGTTATTGAGGTAAGTATTAATTTTACCAATAATAAAGCTCATATTGTTTGGTCGGATGATGTTGTTAAACTCTCTTCTATTATAGATATGATTCGTGCTATTGGTTACAATGCATATCCTTACGATGCTTCTTTGCAAGAGGTACATGCAAATAAAGAGAGAAAAGATTACTATCTACGCATGTCAGTTGCTATTTTTGCATCTATGAATATTATGTGGATTGCTGTCGCACAATATGCAGGCTTTTTTTCAGGAATGTCTCAGGATATAAAAACTATATTAAATGTTGCAGAGGGAATTCTTGCAACACCTGTACTTTTTTATAGTGGTTGGGTTTTCTTTAGAGGCTCTTATTATGGTATGAAAAATGGTGTGGTTAATATGGATCTTCTTGTTGCAACTGGGGCAAGTCTAACCTATGTTTACTCTATTTATATTTCAATTATTGAAAAAGGTGAAGCTTATTTTGATTCTGTTAGTATGATTATAACCTTTGTATTAATTGGTAAGTTTCTTGAAGTACTTAGTAAAAAAAATGCAGCAGATACATTAGATATTATTGGAAAACATCTTCCAAGTGAGGCAAATGTAGTAAGAGAAGAGAGGGTGGTTTCTGTTAAGCTTGAATCGATTGATGTAGGAGAGCGAGTCGTTCTCTCTTCAGGTGAAAAAGTTTTACTTGATGGAATTATTCTTCAAGGTGAAGGAAATTTTGATGAGTCAAGTTTAACGGGTGAAAGTGAACCTATTTATAAAAAAGAGGGTGATTCTATTATAAGTGGTACTACAAGTA
>CAZMBK010000187.1:0-2910 GCA_964564315.1 uncultured Sulfurimonas sp. | reverse complement strand
CATGGACTCAAAACTGCTACATATACATCACAAGTTCGTGGTGGTCCAACTGTTGTTGATATTCAGCTTGATGATGAAGAGATATATTATCCATATGCAGATGATGGTGAAATTAGCTTTATGCTTTCTGTTGCACAAATGAGCTATGTACTTTTCAAAAATGGTGTGAAACCAGGTGGAACAATTGTTGTTGATCCAAATCTTGTACACCCAACAGATGAAGATAGAGAAAAATGGAAAATCTATGAGATTCCTATTATTACAATCGCAAAAGAAGAGGTTGGTAATGTAATTACTCAATCTGTTGTTGCTCTTGCAATTGCTAATACTATGATGAATGCTATTGACAAGCAAGCACTTATTGATACAATGCTTTCAAAAGTTCCTAAAAAAGTCCATGAAGTAAATAAAATTGCTTATGAACTTGGTGAAAAATATGCTAAAGAAGCTATGGCTAAATAGTTTTATTTTAAAAGTGACTCTTCTTTTAGAGTCACTTTTTTTAACCTTATTATTAATATTACTTAATATAAACAATTACTCTATAGTTTAGATATATGATCTAAAAATACTTTTATAGCCTAAGTCTAATAAAATAATAAAAAATGCTTCTAAGCTCTTCAAAAGAGCTATTTTACACTTTTATACTGTCCCAAAAGAACTCAATATGCTTTTCAAATTGTGTTGATAAGTTATTAGTAGAGAGTGAATCAAAATGCATTAATGTTACTTGAAGTCTAAGGTAGAATAGGGTGCTTAAAAACTCATACGATATTATCATTGGATCATTAGACTTTATAAAATTATTTTGCATCATAATAAAAAAACCTTCAGATAAAAGTTTCATATTTCTATGATGAAATTCACTCATAAACTGCTTTCTCAAATCTTTATTTTGCATTAGTTCAATCATAAGTAATCGAAACATATTCTCATTTGCCTTATCAAATGTAAGCATTTTATACTGAAGGGCAAATTTTTCTAAAAAAGGTTTTCCTCTCAGTGCCAACTCCCTTATCTCATTAGTTGTAAGAGAGAAGGGTGAAGAAAAGATGCCCTTAGCTACCTCTAAAAAGATCTCCTCTTTATTTTTATAATGATTGTAGATAGCACTCTCTCGTATACCAACGATAGATGCAATTTTACGTACACTTGTACCTTTGTACCCTAATTCTGAGAAGAGGGTAGTTGATACTTTTAGTATTTTTTCTTTTGTCCCAGTTCTTTTCACAATATTTCCTGAAATAGGCATTTACAACTCCTTTTATACTTAAATGAACAAGTGTTAATATTAAATGTATTATATATGAACACTTGTTAATCTATGCTTATTTAACAAGAACAACTGTTCATATCTTTAAAAGATAAAATGAACAACTGTTCTTATCTTGAAAAAGCTAGTTAAAAGATTGTTTTAGTACAATTTCACAGGTACAAAGATAGTTACTTGAGATTTTCTCAAGAGGAAAGTCCGAGCTGCTCTAAGACAGTGTTCCATTTAACGAATGGCCATAGAAATATGAGGGAAAGTGCAACAGAGATTAGACTTCTGTTATTAGCAGTGATTTGTGTAAAAACACAAGTTACTTTTGTTAGTCATTATGGCACTAAAGTGTAAAAATACTTACTGTATTTTATTAGCTTTAGGATAGCAGTAAAGGTGAAAAGGTGTGTGTAAGAGACCACCAGTCTCTATAGTAATATAGAGAGCTTGTAAACCCAACATGGCAGCAAGAAACAGATGGTTAGCGTCTTAGAAAGCTATTGTTTCGCTAGAGGCATAACGTAAGATATGCAGTAGATTAATAACTATCACTACAAAACTCGGCTTATTTGTACCTAACTATAAGGAAAAATGATCTAAATAATAATATTATAGAATATTTATATTAAAAAATATCATATTTAAGATATCTTCACTCATTTAAGCCACTTTTTACAGTATCAAATGATGGCTATTTTTTCAAGAGAATTTACATTATGTTAACCAATATACTAAAAAGCTATAAAAAAGGTATTTCATGACTAATAAAGAACAATTAATAAAAGATATACAGAATCTTCTCAATAAGAATCATTCTGTTACACAAACAGTAATAAACCCTGCTCTATTAGAATTTATGGATGAAGAGACTTTAAAAAGTATTATAGGCTCTTTGTTAGATGAAATAGATATATCTAACAATAGTGTAGATTTAGATTGGCTAAATCAGTTTAAAAGTGATAAGAATTAAAAAAATATTTAATAACACTCATATAATAAAACATTGTTAATTATAAATTCTGTTCGTATTTAATTTTTATTTGTTATTTATTTACTATTTAAAGGGTATAATTTCATACAAATTAAAATAAACAGACTAAAAGGATATAAAAATATGGGTAATATAGATTTAATTCAGTTAACAGAACAGACTAAAAAACTTTCAGCAATGGTTGTTGAAGATGAAAAAGTAACTAATGAGCTTTTGAGTTCTACATTTAAAAACTTCTTTTCTAATGTGGACTCTTGTTTTAATGGTGAAGATGCATTGAAGCTTTACATGGAAAACAAACCGGATGTAATGTTTGTTGACATAATTATGTCAGGTATGGATGGTATAGAGTTAGCACGTAAGATTCGTGAAATCAACCCTACTCAAATTATTATTGTTATCTCTGCAAGTAATGATATTGAAAAAATTTCAGAATCAATTGAAGTTGGTGTAAATAGTTTTATTCAAAAACCAATAGATACTAAAAAAATTATTGAACTTTTAAGTGGTGTTACTGCTATGATCGCTAAAAAGAAAAAAGTAGAAACTAAAACATTTTCAATTTCACTTCCTTTAGATATTTACGATACTGTAAATGAGAATGCTAAAGCTGAAAGTATCTCTAAAAATGCTGTAATTATTAGAGCATTACGTA
>CAZMBK010000186.1:0-2929 GCA_964564315.1 uncultured Sulfurimonas sp. | reverse complement strand
ACCGTGTTATGAATGAGTGGAACTATGTATCTCTTTGTGGTGCTGGTCGTTATGGATATGACTATCAAAATGCTGGTGTTACTAAAGATGAAGTGGCATTTAACAATGCTCTTGAAGCTTTCAAAAAAGCGGACACTATTAAGTTTACTTCTACTATTACAAATGAAGAAGCATATATTTTAGAAAAACTCAAGGATAAATTTGGGTATAAACTTGTAAATGAAGATGCTCGTTCATTCCAGACTTTCTTAAAAGATTACTCTGAAGTAAGTGGTACATCTCTGTATGGAAGTGATCTTAAAGCATCTATGAACTCTAACTTTATTGTAAGTATTGGTACTGCAATTAAAACAGATAATCCAAATGCAAGATACTCTTTAAATAATGCACTCACAGTAAATAAAGGTGCAGCACTCTACTTCCACCCTGTTGAAGATCCGATCATCGCAGGTCTAAGTAAAAACATTGTGTGTGTAAACCATAAACCACTTCAAGAAGAGACAGCACTCTATCTTGTACTTGATTTATTTGCAGATAAGTCTAAACTTCCAACAGATATAGTTGAGTATTTAGCATCATTTCACTCTATGAAAACGATTACCGTGACTGAAACTATTAAAGAAAAAGTTGTTACAGTTGTTAAAGAGATGAAAGTGAATGAAGAGACAGGTGAAGAGGAAGAAGTAGAAGTAGAAAAATCTAAAATGGTTCCTAAAAAAGTAAGTAAAGAGGTAGAAGTTGACGACAATAGACTTCTTACTATGCTTGGTATGGACGATAAGTTTATGGAAACATTTGCAAAACTTATGAAGAAAAAAGATACTTTTTCTATGATTGTTGGACCAGATCTTTATAATCATCCAAACTCTAAAAACCTAGCTCGTTTAGTGGCACTTGTTGAGAAGTACTCTCAATTCGAAATCGTAATGATTCCAACACTTACAAATACTCTTGGTGTCGCCATGATTAATGAGCTTTCAAATGAAGCTGGAAAATATACAATAGGCTACAACACTCAAGCCGATTTCACTTTAAGTGCACTTGGTGATGGTGACCTAGATATGCCAGCAATTAATCAGCAAGAGGGAACTCTTACAAGTATTAACAAGCAAGTGAATCCTACAAATGTTGCTATATCTTATGGTGGCTATACACTTAATGATATTGCAAATGCCCTAGGATTAGAAGCTGAAAATACAATTGATTACACTGTAAGACTAGGAACTATTGCTGGATTTAAATCAGAAAATTTTGATGATTTACCTGACTACTACACGAATGCTGGTGAAGAGATCCGTGGATATGCACTAGAGGCACAAGCCGTAAAAGTAACGCAAGATGAGAGTATAAGTAAAATAGATGAAACTCTTATGTTAGAAGATGCTATAATCTACTTAGCAAACCCTGTAAGACAGTTTACAGATTTTACGAACAAGACAACTAATCTTGATGAAGTGAGTGGTGTTTATATGAGTGCTGCAAGCTTAGAGAGCTCAGAATATAGTGAAGGGGAGAGTGTGAAAGTGAAAACTGCACACGGTGAACTTACTGCAAATATCGTAAGCGACAATAAAATTGCGGGTGATATTGTAGTACTTCCTACATTTGATTCTAAATTAAACTCAGAGGCTTTAGTAAACGGTTACCGTTTTGCTTCAGCTTCGATACAAAAGGTGTAATATATGGATAGTGCATATTTAATTGAAACGGTTATAAAAGTCGTTGTTCTTCTTTTAATATTCTCAGCATTAGCGGGAATTGGTACATACTTTGAGCGTAAGGTTCTTGCATTTATGCAACGTCGCCTTGGGCCAATGAATGTTGGACCTTTTGGGCTTCTACAAGTTGGGGCTGATGGGATTAAACTCTTTACAAAAGAGGATATTATTCCTACAAATGTAGTAGCACCTATCTTTAAGATAGCTCCAGTTATTACAGCAGCGACTGCATTTATGGCGGCAGCTGCGATACCTTTCTTACCAGCTTTTACAATATTTGGTTATGAAGTGCATCCAATTATTGCTGATATTAACATTGGTATTTTATATATACTTGGTGTAATGGCAGTTGGACTTTTTGGTCCACTTCTTGGTGGTATGGCTTCAGCAAATAAGTTTTCATTACTTTCAGCTGCTCGTGCGGCTGCTGTATTTATCTCTTATGAAGTTGTAACGGGTCTCTCTATATTGGCACCAATTATGATGGTTGGTTCACTCTCTCTTGTAGATTTTAATAACTACCAGATAGAAAATGGATGGATTGTATGGTCACAGCCAGTTGCATTTATACTTTTCTGGATCGCTGCATTTGCTGAAACTGGTCGTACACCATTTCACCTTATTGCAAATGACCATGAGATTATTGATGGTTTTGGTACTGAGTATTCTGGTATGAGATGGGGTCTTTTCTTCATTGGTGAGTATGCAAATATGTTCTTTATCTCTTTTGTTATTCCTATCCTTTTCCTTGGTGGTTTTGGTGATGGTAGTGTTTTAGGTGCATTTGCACTACTTGGTAAAATGGCATTTTTCTTCTTTTTCTTCTTATGGACAAGAGCTGCATGGCCAGATGTGAGACCAGATCAACTTATGTGGTTATGTTGGAAAGTACTTATGCCATTGGCAGTGATAAATGTTGTTATCACTGGCTTTGTGATGATGTTTTAAGGGGTGATGATGGAACAATTTAATAACAGAAATGTAGCTGAGGGTTCTTACTACTTAGTTGACATTGAAGATTATCCTACTGATGGTTGGGGTAAGTTTAAGCGTGTAGTAAAAAGAAGTTTTAAGCTAGAGCTTTTTGTAGGTCTCTGGGTAGTTCTTCGTGAAATGATAAAGTTTGATATTCATACTATATCTTATCCTGAGGAGAAGATGCCTATTGGACCACGTTATCGTGCTATTCATGAGATGAAACGTCTTTGGGA
>CAZMBK010000185.1:0-2941 GCA_964564315.1 uncultured Sulfurimonas sp. | reverse complement strand
GTCTTTAGGAGTATACTTTCTCATATTACATTAACCTCTTTGGCTTTTGAGCATTTCCAGCTTTGTTAGCACGGATTTTTTTCTGTAGCAACATTACACCATACTGAAGTGTTTCAGGGCGAGGTGCACAACCAGGAAGATACAAATCAACAGGAATAATTCTATCAACACCTTGAACAGTAGCATACGTGTTAAACATACCACCAGTGTTAGCACATGAACCCATAGAGATAACCCATCGAGGCTCAGTCATTTGATCATATAAACGTTTAATAAACTCTGCATGTTTCTTTGTTAATGTTCCTGCAACTATCATCAAGTCTGATTGACGTGGAGAACCACGAAAAATCGTTCCATAACGGTCAAAGTCATAACGAGAAGCACCAGATGCCATCATCTCAATACCACAACAAGCAAGACCATAAGTCAATGCCCAAAGTGAGTTTGAACGTCCCCAGTTTACTATCTTGTCAATTGAAGTTAGTGCAACTGGAAGTCCACCATCTTGTGTATAATTTACTTTATGTTGTGCCATTCTAGCGCTCCTTTTTTCCATGCATATACAAAACCGATAGCAAGAAGTAGTATAAACATTAACATCTCAGCGAATCCAAACCAACCAAGTAGTTTAAAATCAACTGCCCATGGGAACATAAACACGATTTCTACATCAAATAGTAAAAAAAGTAACGCGAACAGGTAAAACTGTGGCGAAACTCTATTTGGCTGTTTTGTGATTTCAGGTCCACACTCATAGACTGAGAGTTTAATCTTCTCACTATCTTTACGTGCTAATGCACGACTCGCTAAACGAGCAATTACCGTTGTTGCGATAAATGCACCAAAAGTCACTACGAATAGAACGAATACACCAAAGTACGGATTTGCAGTACTAATATGCTCCATATAACCTACCTTTTATTTCTTCATTTAAGAAAATATTTGTTTTCCACACTTTAGAACAGTAATAATTAGACATTACTATTGCCATAGTGACTTGGAAAAAACAGTTGCTTCACTATATCAAAAAGAGTATTAAATAGAAGTTTTATGAAAAAAAAAGTGAAGAAAGATGTCACTAAATGCAACATCTAAAATATTTTTAATTATAAGCCCGTAAATAGATGGGAAATCTTGGTTTAGCATTTTTAGTAAACTCTTTATATTTAAAAGTTACTTGTGAGCCAATTTTAGGAGGTTTAGCACGCTCAGCATCACTAAAACCAGAACCGATTTTAAAGATAACACCATTTGGTAGTTCACATTGAAGTGCACCCATTTTACCACTATACTTTCCCTTGCCCTCTGTATATCCAGTAACCCTACACTCTGCATCATGAAAAGTTTTTACCTTAAGTGCTGAGGATGTTCGCTTATTTATATAGGCTACTTTAGGGTCGCGTACTACAACACCCTCCCCTCCTAAAGACTCTACATATTTTAAAAACTTTTGTAGTGCATCTTTATTATCTACTTTTATCTGTTTTACAATTTTTATAGAAGCATTTTCAAAAGCTCCTACCTGCTTGAGTCTAGTAGATAAGTTTCCATCAGCATTGGGAACTTCAAAAATATTATGTGTTATGAGTCTCCACTCCTTAGAGGGAACTCTATCTCTCACAATGGAAGAGATATGATCAAAATCCCCTCGTTTACTCCAGAGCTCTCCATCTATTTCAAAGGGAGGATATCCTTCTAAAAACCACTCCGGAGCATAAATAATTTTACCTCCTCGACTTAGAAGTTGTGTGCCATCCCAGTAAGCACGAACCCCATCAAGCTTCTCACTCATCACCCAGCCTGTGATGTTTTGATCTTTATATATTTTTAAAAGGAGTAGATTTGGTTTTTGAGCAAGTAGTAGTGATGTAAAAATAAAGATAAAAGATATTTTTAGCATTACTAATTATAAAAAAACTTCATTTAATCTGATCTAAAGTGTTTTGGCGTTTTTTAATCCCTGTAAAAATCATATAAAAAAGCACAAAGAGAAAAGAGAAACCAATAAGTGCAAAAAGTGGTGTATTTCCCTCTGGGTTTCTATTAATCGAGTCAAGTATCATATAGCCTATGGAACTAAAAATAATTTGTAATATTACTAAAAAAAGAACTGTTTTTCGTACATTCATATCAAAAAATTTCACCATTATATGATGAATATGTGTCTTGTCTGGCGAAAAAGGAGATCGTTTTCTTCGTATACGTCGTATCATAACTATCAGTGTATCTAAAATCGGCAATGCAGTTAAGTAAATAACAGTAATAGGATGAATATACTCAAGACTTAAAACTGCTAACACACTGATAATAAACCCTAAAGTTAAACTACCACTATCTCCCATAAATATCTTTGCAGGATGCCAGTTAAAAAAGAGAAAGCCAATAAGTGTTGCTATAGTAAAAGTAGAAAGAAGGACTAAGATATCGCTATGATACTCAAACCCTAAAAGAGCAAAAAAAGTTAATATAACAATGGATACAGAGGAAGAAAGCCCATCTATACCATCTATAAGGTTCAGAGCATTTGTAAAACCAGCAAGCCCGAACATACTAAAGAGTAGTGCTACAAATGAGGGTAAAGTAATCTCATACCCATACCATGACCCAAGTGTATAGATACTAAAACCATTCAGCCAGATCAAAAATACCGCTATAAAAATAACAATAAACTTCAGCCTAGCAGAGACTTCATTTCTGTCATCATACACACCAATCCCAAAAACCATTAGTATTCCTAAAAATATATACCAATACTCTTGAACAAAAGAGAATTCAAAGAGAAAAAAAGAGACAAAGAGGGCCGAAACAAAACCTATACCCGCCCCACTTGGAGTAACACTACAGTGATGGCTTCTCTCATTTGGTACATCATAAAGATCTAGTTTATGTGCATACTTTAAGATAAGTTTTACAAAAAAATACGAAATGAAAATCACACCCA
>CAZMBK010000184.1:0-2969 GCA_964564315.1 uncultured Sulfurimonas sp. | reverse complement strand
GAGTGTTATAACTCAGACTCAATAGATATACAATGGGTATCATATAAAACATTAGCAAAAATTGGTGTGGGAGGGAACTTCTCTAAGAGTTCTCTTAACATACTCCATACGAATGCCACTTCTGTAAAAGAGATGCTCACAGGTGCTACAGTAAAGCTTTCACTCTCAAATTTGGATGCACACAACCCTACGAAAAACAGTAATATCGCTGAATTTTTTGTAGCAAACCTCCTCACAAAAAATAGCTCTGCTAAAATAGTCTCTGTAGATAACAAACAACTAACAGTAGCAATAACTCTTAATAAAAAGTCGCTTAACATCCCTATGAGCTACCGAGTTGAAGGTGAAAAAATTATAGCAACTGGTGTTATTGATGCACTTGACTTTGGTCTTGTACCAGCGCTCAGAACACTTAATAAAAATGTAGCAGGACATAAAAACAAGGGATGGAACGATATTTCTATCGCATTTACTATGCCTTTTACTACTGTTTGTAAATAAGAACAGCTAGACTCATACACTTTTAATAAGCTTTTTATTGCATTTTAAATATAATAAATATCAAATACAATAGAAGGAATAGTATGAGTTTAGAAGCAAGAAGTAATGGTGTGTGTGAACTATGTGGAAGCAGCGAGGATTTAAGTGCTTTAGAATTACCACAAGGGAATGGAACAGTTGAAGAGTCTATTTATCTGTGTGGTAATTGTAAGGCACAGATTGAGTCTGAAAACTTAGATGAGAACCACTTTAACTGTCTGAATGATGCAATGTGGTCTGAGACACCTGCTGTAAAAATAATGTCATATATTTTACTTAACCAGCTTGGTCGCCAAGACTTAGTAGATATGATGTACTTAGAAGAGGATGAAAAATCTTTCGCAGAACGTGCAGTTCATGCACAAAATAACAAGCTTGTTTATAAAGATGCAAATGGAGTAGAACTTCACACTGGTGATAGCATTGTAATTTTAAAAGATTTAGAGGTAAAAGGTGCAGGGTTTACAGCTAAACGTGGAACAACTGTTACTCGTATCTCTTTAGCACCTAACGATGAAACTCATGTTGAGGGTCGTGTAAATGGTACAAAAATCTTCATTAAAACAGAGTTTATTAAAAAAGCATAATGAATCCAAGCGATAGGTTTTATAAAATAGAGAAGGATTTTAGAAATCCTTTCGCTTCTAACAGCACTACTTACTAATGAAATTAACTTTTTTTTTCTTCCTACTCTTTTTACTCTCTCCCCTTTTGGCGAACTCCTTAAAAAACAGTTCAACAATAGATTCTAAAGAAAATAACAGTAGTCATACTTCAGATATGCTTATTATTAAAGATGAGTCAGGATTAAGTGATGATGCCCTGCGAAATCGTGCTAAAGTATCCGATAATAAAAAGAAGGCTAAAGTGTCCATTATCCAAGTAGCTAAAACTATAGACAAAAAGGGAAATATAGATCTCTCTAAAATACAAGATAGATGGGAAGATCTCTCTCCAACACCTATAAAGTATGACTGGGTTCAAACAAAATCAGGAGAGTGGTTTAAAGGAGAAATAAAAGGTCTCTATGATGGTATATTAGAGTTTGATAGTAATGAAGTTGGTCTCTATGATTTTAATTTTGAAAACGTTATCCAAATTAAAAGTTATCAAGTAATTAGTGTAAATATCGAAGATATAGCATCGTTTCCTGGGATTTTACGCCTAAAAAACAACAAAGTAAAAATTATTCAAGGTGAACATACCTATGAATTTAGCAAAGATGTCATTGTTGCTTTTGCTCCTAGTGGAGAGTCTGAAAGAAACTTTTGGTCAGGAAAAGTCACCCTATCTTTTGATATACGAAAAGGAAATACAGAGCAGTATGACTATAGTGCACAAGGAACAATTCACAGGCGTACTGCGGAAACACGTCTTGTTATTGACTACCTCGGAAGGATCTCTTCTAAAAACAACATTGAAACAACTAACGATCATCGGGTGAATGAGAAGTATGATAGATACTTAAGTAGAGATTTTTTCTGGACACCAACATTTGCTGAGTATTACACCGATAAGTATAAAAATATAGATACACAATTAACGGCAGGAGTAGGTGTTGGATATAGATTTTACCATACAAAAAAAAGTGAGTGGAGTGTCTCTGGTGGTCCAGCAGGAGTCTATACACAGTACTATAATGTTGAAGATAGTGGCACCTTAAGAAACAGCTCTTTAGCTCTTGAAGTGAGTACAAAGCTAGAATCTGCATTAAATAAAATTGTTGATTTTACTTTTGACTACAAATTGACAATTACGAACAAAGATTCGGGAGGCTATAAACACCATATGCTTTTTACTTTTGAAAATGAACTCTATAATTGGCTTAATTTTGATGTAACGGGAGTTTGGGACTATTTAGCTATTCCAGAATCTGATTCTTTTGGTATTGTTCCTGAAAAAAATGATTATCAGCTACTTGTAGGCTTTGGCATAGAGTTTTAAAGAGTATGTATTGAAGTGTATGGAGGTTGTTTTTATAGTGAAAACGAAAGCCCGAAGGCTAACGCTTACAGGCGTGATTCGTAACGTCTCATCATATAAAGACGTTTAAGCATTTTCTTACGAGAAGCTATTTTGAATTTCTTACGTTTTTCAGTTTCCGTTTCATGGAAACGGCGAGCACGAGCTTCAGTAACGATTAAGTTACGGTCAGTTTGCTTTTTGAAACGACGGTAAGATGCATCAAAATTATCATCATGGCGTAGTACAATACCAGGCATATCACATCACCCACTTTCTTTTAAATTTGAAATGCAATTATAACATAATATTTTTATGTTTCTTACTAAACTTTGTAATTCTCCACGGGAAATTTGTAGATACAGAGAGTATTAAAGATTCTTTGAGTCTTTTTGATAATGACTATACTCATGATATATAGATAAAATCATATATATAGTCAGTCCTGAAAAACCCAATTTCAAAAA
>CAZMBK010000183.1:0-2978 GCA_964564315.1 uncultured Sulfurimonas sp. | reverse complement strand
TGGTGAAGCTGTTGCTGAAAAAACTGAATTTGATGTAGTACTTACTGATGTTGGTGCTAAGAAAATTGGTGTTATTAAAGCTGTTCGTGCTCTTACTGGTCTTGGACTTAAAGAAGCAAAAGAGGCTTGTGAAGGTCTTCCATCTACAATCAAAGAGGGTGTAGATAAAGATTCAGCTGAAGAAGCTAAAGCTGCTTTAGAAGAAGCTGGTGCAACAGTAGAAGTTAAATAGTAACTTAGACTAGCACTATTGAAGAACCTTTAGGTTCTTCGCCTTTGGGCGCTTTTACAAGAGGACATGGGTCCTTTAGTAAAAGTGCCCTTATGTCGTTTATAAGCACTGTAATACATCGAGTCCAATTTTATGGCTCAAAATCTATCTAGAGACGTCTAGATATGATACGCTTAATCCCAATATTAAGCCCCTAATTAACTTATTATCGAGGTAACTATGTTAAACACTTTATACTCCGGAAACCGTCTACGTGTAGACTTCTCAAAAACACCTCAAGAAATTGAAGTACCAAATCTACTCCAACTCCAACAATCATCTTATGATACTTTCTTAATGTTAGATGCAAAAGATAGATCTGCTAGTGGTATTGAAAAAGTTTTTACATCTGCTTTTCCAATTCATGACACTCAAAACAGATTAACTGTAGAGTATGTTGGTAGTGAAGTTACGAACCCTAAATATACAGTTCGTGAATGTATGGAACGTGGTCTTACTTATGCTGTAAGTCTTAGAATGAAAACTCGTCTTATTCTTTGGGACAGAGATGAAAACACTAAAGAAAAACTTGGTGTAAAAGATATTAAAGAGCAAAATATTTTTGTTCGTGATATACCACTTATGACAGATAGAACTTCTTTTATTATTAATGGTGTTGAGCGTGTTGTTGTAAATCAACTTCACAGATCACCGGGTGTTATTTTTAAAGAAGAAGAGTCTACTACTGCTGGCAACAAACTTATTTATACTGGTCAAATTATTCCAGATCGTGGTTCATGGTTATACTTTGAGTATGATCCTAAAGATATTCTTTATATGAGAATTAATAAGCGTCGTAAAGTTCCTGTAACTATTATGTTTCGCGCATTAGGTTACTCTAAACAAGATATCTTAAAATTGTTTTATCCAATTCAGACTATATCTTTAGCAGATAATAAGTTCTCAATGGCATTCAATCCGAAAGATTATGCTTCACGTATCTCTTATGATTTAGTTGATTTAGATGGTAAAGTATTAGTAAATGCAGGAAAAAGATTATCTGCGAAGAAAGCACAAAAATTTATTGAAGATGGCTTAACTCATGTTGAGTACCCATTAGAAATTTTACTTGACCGTTATCTGGCTGAAGCTATTATTGATCCTGAAACGGGTGAAATTCTTTTTGATACTATGACTCATATTGATGAGACTAAACTGAAGAAAATGGTTGAAATTGGTGTAAGTGAATTTAAAATTGCAAATGATTTAGCTGAGGGTGTTGATAGTTCAATTATTAATGCATTTAATGCTGATGCTGATTCATTGAAACTTTTGAAACAAACTGAAGAGATAGAAGATGAAAACGATCTCTCTGCGATTCGTATCTATAAAGTTATGCGTCCGGGTGAGCCAGTTACAAAAGAAGCTGCAAAAATTTTCGTAAATCAACTTTTCTTTGATCCAGAACGTTATGACTTAACACAAGTTGGTCGTATGAAAATGAATCATAAACTTGGTATGAATATTCCAGAATATATAACTGTTCTTACACATGAAGATATTATAGAGTCAGTAAAATATGTAATTAAAGTTAAAAATGGTCAAGGTCATATTGATGATAGAGATCACCTTGGAAATCGTCGTATTCGTTCTATTGGTGAGCTTTTAGGGAATGAGTTACACAATGGTCTTGTGAAAATGCAAAAAGCTATTCGTGACAAACTATCAACTATGAGTGGTCCAATGGCTGAACTTATGCCTCATGATTTAATCAACTCAAAAATGATTACTTCTACTATAATGGAATTCTTTTCTGGTGGACAACTTTCTCAGTTTATGGATCAAACGAATCCACTTTCAGAAGTTACACATAAGCGTCGTCTCTCGGCACTAGGTGAGGGTGGTCTTGTAAAAGAGCGTGCTGGTTTTGAGGTACGGGATGTTCACCCAACTCACTACGGTCGTATCTGTCCAATTGAGACTCCAGAGGGTCAAAATATTGGTCTTATCAATACACTTGCAACTTATTCAAAAGTAAATGAGCATGGATTTATTGAAGCACCATATAAAGTAATGAAAGATGGTCAAATCACTTCAGAAGTTGTTTATTTGACTGCTACTCAAGAAGAGGGTGTTAAAATAGCTGCTGCTTCAAACAAACTTGATGAAAATAATCAATTTATTGAAGATTTGATTTCTGTAAGACAAGATGGAGAAATTCTTCTTCGTGTTCCTTCAGAGTGTGAATATGCTGACCTTTCATCACATATGGTTGTCGGTGTAGCAGCTTCACTTATTCCATTCCTGGAACATGATGATGCCAATCGTGCACTTATGGGATCAAATATGCAACGTCAAGCAGTTCCTCTTTTACGTGTGAACTCTCCAATGGTAGGAACAGGTGTTGAAAAACTTGTTGCTCGTGATTCATGGGAGTGTATAAAAGCGAAGCGTGGTGGTAAGATAGAGAAAGTTGATGGTAAACATATCTATGTAATGGGTGATGAAGATGGAGAGATTTATATTGATTACTATCCATTACAAAAAAACCTTAGAACCAATCAAAATACTTCATTTACTCAAAAACCAATTGTTAATGTTGGTGACATAGTAGCTAAAGGACAAATTATTGCTGATGGTCCAAATATGGATCAAGGTGAGTTAGCACTTGGTGTTAATGCTATGGTTGCATTTATGCCATGGAATGGTTACAACTTTGAGGATGCTATTGTTATCTCTGAGCGTATGATTCGTAAAGATCAATTTA
>CAZMBK010000182.1:0-2984 GCA_964564315.1 uncultured Sulfurimonas sp. | reverse complement strand
ATAATAAACCCTGCAACAATAGCAGTTATTATACCTTTTTCAGGAGAAACCCCACTCGCTACTGCAAATGCTATGGCAAGAGGAAGTGCAACAATTCCAACAATACTTCCAGCAATGATATCTTTAAAAATTTGCTCTTTAGATATACCCTGTTTTAAGAGTGTAAATAGTTTTGGTTGAAAACTCATTTTTCGTTTATGACCTTGTTGTTTATTTCAAACAGAGTATACAATACTACCCCCAAAAGAGACAAACTCACTACAGTAAAAATAATTGTATAACCTGTTGGCAGGTCATAATTATAAGAGAATATTAAAGCAGCAAGAATAGCTAAAGAACCAAAAGAGGTTGCAAAAACAAAAGAATTGTACTTTTTCTGTGTTATTCCTATATATGATGGAGCGATAAGGAGTGCAAAAACTACTAAGACACCAGCTGACTGCACAGATGATGTAACAGTAATCGCTAACATCAAAAAGAAAAGAAACTCTTTTTTAAGCCCCTGCACTCGTGGATAAATCACAAACATTACAAATGCCACAAATCCATAAATAGCCAAATCTTTATACAAATCTTCACTCGAAGTAAACAAAATATCAGCAGCACTTAGTTTTGAGAAAAGCTCTGTTCCCTCTGCACTCTGCGCTAAAATAAGCATAATAGCTGAGATACCCAAAGCATAAAGAAGCCCAATGAAAGCCTCTATCTTCTCTACTTTTTTGGTTGCCCATGTGATGATGAGTGCACCAAAAACTGCAAAAAGAAGCGTCATAGCACTCTGATACTCACCACCCATAAATGCAATGCTAATTGCCATGCCACTCGCAGCTATTTGTCCAATAGCTAAGTCCGTAAAAATAACTCCGCGTTTAATAATCTCTATACCAAAAACAGTATGTATGAAAACTAAAGCAATGGCAAGCACAAAGGCAGGCCAAAGAAGTTCTATTATTTGCATATATTTTTCGCTATTGTATTATAGTACTCTTCTAAAGTTTCACTTCCAGCTGCACCCATATCATGAGGTATTAGTACAACTTGTGCACCTGTTTTAGAAGCTATGAACTTTGCTGTTTTTCTCTCATGGTAAACATCTTGTAAGATACGATGAATGTGATTTTTCTTTATTGTATTTATAAGTGCTATAGTATGTTTTGAACTTGGTGCAATACCTGGTAATGGTTCAATATTTCCATAGCTTTTATAGTTGTAGCGTTTGAGAAAATAGTTAAAAAGTTCGTGATATTGTACTACTTTTTTATCCTTGCACTCTGCCATTGTAGCGTCAAGTTTAGTAAGATAATTTTGCCATTTAGCTAAAAAACTTTTGAGATTCTCTTCATAAGAGAGAGAATTATCACCATCTATTTCCACAAGTTTATCAGCTATTGCCTTTGCTATAAGTGGTACCATATGAGGATCTGTAGAGTAGTGAGGATTTCCCTGAGCATGAACATCTCCAAAACCACGAGAAACAGAAGTCGGTACATCAATCATAGGAATATAGTGAGAAATATCTAAAAAACCTTTTGCACCATTTTGAATCTTAGCATTATTGGCACCTCTAATGAGTGGTGGTAACCAACCAAGTTCAAGTCCTCCACCATTCATAATAAGTAGATCTGCACGACGAAGCTTCGCTAGTAGTGATGGCTTTGGAACAATAAAGTGAGGATCATATTTTGAACTTCCTAAAACATGAACATGCACTAAATCTCCTCCTATCTTTTGAGTAATATCACCCAAAGTTGTATATGTAGTTTCCACACGAAGTGCAGCAGAAACAATCGTGCTCAACGCCAGTAGTAAAAGTAAAATTTTCTTCATTATAATCTCCTAATAATCATGAGCGCCATGCGCACCCGCTGCAATGTTTAAACTCAGCATTACTTCACTTACATCTTTTCTCTCTCCTGCTATTATCTTACTTCTATCATAGGTGTAAGAGAGTCTTAAACGTGACATAGGAAAGGGCTTGTAGTCTATTTTTGCTGTGTATCTATCTAAATTATCTGTATCGACACCACTGTACATAGATATGTCAGTCTCATTTTTTGTGATACGGTCATACCTTGTGCCAAAAGAGTAGTTGTTGTTATACTGATAAATAAGTTCTGAGTAAAACCCTGCTTGTTTATCTTTTGTGTCACTCAGTGTCATATCTCTATAAAGGTATTCACTCTGCCAAATCAAAGCAGAGTAACTCCCTAACTGCTCACGAAATGTTAAGTCAATGCCATAAATATCTGTAGCATTTGATGTTATATTTTTTCCATGAGCATAACTTCCACCCCCTAAAACAGATAAATCATCTCCAATATCTACACTTGATTTTACATATCCAATATAAAGATTATTGCTCGAACTATCTCCAAAACTTCGTCCATTTGTTCCTTGCATTGCTTCGGTTCCAAACATGAGGTATGTATCAATAGGGGCTATCCATTGAAGTTGTACTCCTGCATCACTTATACTATCTGGTCCAAAAAGAGCTTTATATATAAGTGCCTGCGAATCGAAATTCCAACTATGTTGATGTTTTTTATTCATGCGACCAAAAGAGCTTTTAAATTTTCCTGCTTTTATTCGCAAAGAATAAGCAAGAGAAGTTGTCTGCACATAAGCTTCTCCAATTTCAAATGCTTCTGGATGAAGGTGAAAGTTTGCAAAAGCTTCAAAATAGGGATCAACTACTGAGTGCATAGCAAACTCTGCATAGTTTAGGTTAAAGCCTCGATCTTTATTAAAAGGAAAATTCATTTCACCTGAATCAATAAATCCAGGTATTGTTGACGTTGTATAGTCACTGTTTGATATATTACGACTCACTGCTGACATATTTAAAATAAGTGCCATATCTGGTAAATATGCATTTTGTGAAAAACTCGCTGATTGATTTGTATTTTTCTGCTCAAGTTGTACTAACTTGGCGTTTAGTGAAGCCATTGCCTCTTGTTGTGCTTGTAACTGCTCTTTTATTGCAT